>NZ_LIQZ01000294.1 GCF_001418655.1 Streptomyces phaeochromogenes
CGTCCTTGAGGGTGATCGCCCTGGACCGGGCGATCACCCTCAAGGACGTCACACGTCATCCGGTCCTCGCGGACCTGGCGGGGCTCCTCGACACCCCCGCCGCCTCCTGACCACGGCCGACCACGCCGACCACACGGAAGAGACGGAACCGAAGGCACCGACGACACCCATGACCGGAACACCGCACACCCGCACGACCGAACACAGCAAGGCCGAAAGGAAGCACCTGATGTCGTCTTCATCTCCGACGTTGCTACCGGACGTCGACCTGCGCCCCGGCAGCCCTCCGATCCTGCGCGCCGACGCCGCGGGCGACACCGCGGGCTGGGCGGCCGAACACCGTGACGCGCTGCGGGCCGTCGTCGCCGAGCACGGCAGCCTGCTGGTCCGCGGCCTGGGGCTGCGCGACCCGGACACGACCGCGGCCGTCTTCCGCCGACTGGCGACCACCCTGATGCCCGACCGGGAGTCCTTCGCGCCCCGGCGGACCTACGAGGACGGTGTGTACTCCTCCTCCAAGTGGCCGCCGAACCAGCAGATGTGCATGCACCACGAGCTGAGCTACGCGCTGGAGTTCCCCGGCCTGATGCTCTACGCCTGCCTCGACGCGCCCGACCAGGGCGGCGCCACCGCGGTCGCCGACGCGCCGGCCGTGCTCGACGCGCTGCCCGCCTCCCTCACCGCCCGGTTCGAGCGGGAGGGCTGGCTGCTCACCCGGACGTACAACGACGAGATCGGGGCGAGCCTCGCCGAGGCCTTCGGCACCGAGGACCGCGCGGCCGTCGAGCACTACTGCCGGGCGCACGCCATCGAGTTCGCCTGGCAGAGCGACGGTTCCCTGCGCACCCGGCAGCGCCGCAGCGCCGTGGTCCGCCACCCGGTCACCGGGCGGCGCTGCTGGTTCAACCAGATCGCGTTCCTCAACGAGTGGACCATGGACCCGGAGGTGCGCGAGTACCTGGTGGACGTCTACGGCTCCGACGGGCTCCCCTTCAACACCCGCTACGGCAACGGCGATCCGGTCGACGAGGACGTCGTACTGATCATCAACGAGGTGTACGGGGCCCACACCGCACGCGAGCCGTGGCACTCCGGTGACCTGCTGCTCGTCGACAACATCCGCACGGCGCACAGCAGGGAGCCCTTCGAGGGGCCCCGTGAGGTGCTCGCCGCCCTGGGCGACCCGGTCCGGCTGACCGACTGCGCACCGACCATCGAAGTGAGGGCCGCATGACCACCACGGACGAGAACGGCACGACCGCCACGGAACCGGGGGCGCTGACGCCTCCCTCGTTCTCCGTCATCTCCGGCTCCCAGGTCCACGAGGCCCTGCACGGGCGGGAGTCCGAGATCGTCGACCTCGTGGAGGCCGTGTACCGGCTGCACGGCGCGGGCGACTCGGTGAACCCGCCGTCGTACTTCCTGCGCTTCCCGGACCGTCCGTCGTCGCGGATCATCGCGCTGCCCGCCTCGATCGGCGGGCCGGTGGGGGTGGACGGCCTGAAGTGGGTCTCCAGCTTCCCCGGGAACACGGCGAGCGGTCTGCCGCGCGCCTCGGCCGTGCTGATCCTCAACGACCACGACACGGGCTATCCGTTCGCGTGCCTGGAGAGCTCGATCATCAGCGCCACCCGGACGGCGGCCTCGGCGGCCCTCGCGGCCGACCGGCTCAGCCGCGACCGCGTCCGGCCCACCCGGGTCGGGTTCGTCGGGACGGGGCTGATCGCCCGCTACATCCACACCCATCTGGCCGCCACCGGCTGGTCGTTCGAGGAGACCGGGGTGTTCGACCTGTCCGCGGACAGCGCGGCCGGCTTCAGCGGCTATCTGGAGCGGTCGGGCGCCAAGGGCCGGATCACCGTGCACGACAGCGCCGAATCGCTGGTCCGCTCCAGTGACCTGCTGGTCTTCGCCACCGTCGCGGCGAAGCCGCACATCCACGACCCGGCGTGGTTCTCGCACGCCCCGCTCGTGCTGCATGTGTCGCTGCGCGACCTGGCGCCGGAGATCCTGCTCGACTCGGCCAACTTCGTGGACGACGTCGAGCACTGCCTCAAGGCGGACACGTCACCGCATCTGGCCGAACAGCTCACCGGTGGCCGCGACTTCCTCGACGGCACGCTGGACGACGTGCTCTGCGGGCGGGTGACCGTACCGGCGGACCGGACGGTGGTGTTCTCGCCCTTCGGCCTCGGGGTCCTCGACCTCGCGGTCGGCAAGTTCGTCCACGACGAGGTGGCCCGAAGGGGCGAGCCGCACGTCGTCGACGGCTTCTTCCACGAACTGCGCCGGTACGGCTGACCGGCGGGCACCGCGCCACGCGAGCGGCGCGGCGCGGTGCCGCATGAAAGAGGGGGGACATCATGCCCGTCATATCCGAGCCCACACAGTTCAACGAGGACGACCTCTACGTCGACCTGCGGGCGGCACTGGGGCTGCCGCTCTTCCTGAAGTGCGAGGGGTTCAACTTCGCGGGGTCGGTCAAACTGAAGGCCGCGACCGAGATGGTGAACGCCGCCGAGCGCGACGGCGTCCTGCGACCGGGGTCCGTCATGGTCGAGTCGTCGTCCGGGAACCTCGGCGTGGCGCTGAGCATGATCGCGGCGAGCCGTGGCTACGGGTTCCTGTGCGTGACCGACTCGCGCTGCAATCCGGCGACGCGGCGGATGATGGAGGCGCTGGGGAGCGTCGTCCATGTGATCGACGAACCGGATCTGCACGGCGGCTTCCTGGGCGCGCGGATCGCGTACGTGAGCGCGGTGTGCGCCTCGGACGACCGGTACGTCTGGCTCAACCAGTACGCCAACGAGGGCAACTGGCGTGCGCACTACCGCACCACGGCACCGGCCATCGCCCGCCGTTTCCCGCACCTGGACGTGCTGTTCGTCGGGGCCGGCACCACCGGCACCCTGATGGGCTGCGCCCGCTGGTTCTGGCAGCAGCGGCGCCGGGTGCGGATCGTGGCCGTGGACACCGTCGGCTCGGTGACGTTCGGGGGGCCGCCCGCTCCCCGGATGATCCCCGGTCTGGGCATGGCCGTGCGTCCGCCGCTGCTCGACGAGTCCTACGTGGACGACGTGGTGCACGTCCCGGAGCCGGACACACTGCGTGCCTGCCGCCGGCTGGCAGCCCGGGGCTTCCTGTTCGGCGGCTCCACCGGCACGGTGGTCAGCGGCGCGACCGACTGGCTGGCCCGGTACGGGCGGCGCAACCTCACCGCGGTGGCGATCGCCCCGGACCTCGGCGAGCGCTACCTCGACACGGTCCACCGCCCGGGCTGGGGGGTGAACGTCCACAGCGAGGACACGCTCGGCGGCTCCGGCGAACTGGCCGCCCTGTCGCACCCCGCCTGACCGGTACGGCGGGGCGGAAGGGGCGCGGTCCGGTGCGGCGGGAGTTTGGTGACGACCGCCGTACCGAGGGGTAGGTTCGCAGACATGGCAGCCAGCACCCACACCGTGACCAACCAGGCTCCGCCACTGGTCTCGTACGACGTCTTCAACGCCGACCGTGCCCTCGTCGAGGCGGTCGACCGGCACCTGGACCCACAGCTGCTGGACGAGGCGCACGGCGATCTGTCGGCCCTCGGGGTGACCTCCGGATCGGCTCAGGTGCAGACGTGGGGGGCGCTGGCCAACGAGAATCCGCCGAAGCTGCGCACCCACGACCGCTACGGCAACCGGGTCGACGAGGTCGAGTTCCATCCGTCCTGGCACCGGCTGCTCGGCAAGGGTGTCTCGGCGGGCCTGACGGCGGCGTGGTCACGGCCGGGCGGGCATGTGCGGCGCGCTGCCGCCTTCGTGGTCTGGACGCAGGTCGAGGCGGGGAACGGCTGCCCGCTGTCGATGACGCACGCGGCGGTGCCCGCGCTGCGCACCGACCCGGCGCTCGCCGCCGAGTGGGAGCCCCGGCTCACCTCCATGGTCTACGACCAGGATCCGCGGCCCGCAGAGCAGAAGGCCGGCGTGCTCTTCGGGATGGGCATGACGGAGAAGCAGGGCGGCAGCGACGTACGTGCGAACACGACGGCCGCGCGGGCGCTGGCCGAGGACGGGACGTACGAGCTGACGGGCCACAAGTGGTTCTGCTCGGCGCCGATGTCGGACGGGTTCCTGGTGCTGGCGCAGGCTCCCGGCGGGCTGACGTGTTTCCTGGTGCCGCGGGTCCTGGCGGACGGCACCCGGAACGTGTTCCGCATCCAGCGGCTCAAGGACAAGCTGGGCAACCGGTCGAACGCGTCGGCCGAGGTCGAGTTCGACGGCACGTGGGCGCGCCGGGTCGGGGACGAGGGGCGCGGGGTGCGCACCATCATCGGGATGGTCGCGGCGACCCGCCTCGACTGTGTGCTCGGTTCGGCGGGGCTGATGCGCCAGGCCGTCTCGCAGGCCGTCCACCACTCCACGTACCGCGAGGCGTTCGGCGGCAGGCTGATCGACAAGCCGCTGATGCGGAACGTCCTCGCGGACCTGGCCCTGGAGTCGGAGGCCGCGACGACGCTCGGACTGCGCCTGGCCGCCGCGTACGACGACGGGAGCGAGCAGGAGCGGGCGTTCCTGCGGATCGCGGTACCGGCCGCGAAGTACTGGGTGACGAAGCGGTGCACGCCGGTGGCGGTGGAGGCCCTGGAGTGCCTGGGCGGCAATGGTTACGTGGAGGAGTCCGGCATGCCGCGGCTGCTGCGCGAGTCGCCGCTCAACTCCGTCTGGGAGGGCGCGGGCAACATCCAGGCGCTGGATGTCCTGCGCGCCCTGCAGCGCGAACCGGCGGCCCTCAACGCCTACTTGCAGGAGGTCGGCAAGGCCCGAGGCGCCGACCACCGGCTGGACGGCGCGATCAAGAACCTGCTGACCGAACTCGCCGACCTGGACGGCATCGAGGGACGCGCCCGGCGTCTCGTCGAACGGATCGCGGTGGTGCTCCAGGGCTCGCTGCTGGTCCGGTTCGCGCCGCCGGAGGTCGCCGACGCGTTCTGCGCCTCACGCCTGGGCGGGGACTGGGGTGCGTCGTTCGGGACCCTGCCGCACACCCTGGACCTCGGGTCGGTCGTGGAGCGGGCGCGGCCCGTTTCCTGAGCCGTCGTCAACTCACGTACGGGGCACGGGGGTGGTGCTGCGCCGACACGGCACCACCCCCGTTCCATGGCCCCGTTGAGCGGAGCACGCACACCGCGCGAGGCGGCGTTGCGCCAATTTTTGGACACACGGGGGAAGTTCACCAGGGTTGCAGAGGGTTGCAACCTCTCCGCACCCTGCGTGAAATCTCCGCTTCGCGTCCGGAGTGTCGCCCTCCGCGACGGACAGACGGCACTATGAGACATGCAGTCAGTACGGGTTTCGGGTCCCATGGCCGGGCGGCCGGGGCCGGTTGCCCGCTCAGGCTCTCCGGGAGGACCCAGTGGTGTACTCGCCGATGGACGTGACGCGGCTCGCCGGCGTGGACGCAGCGCAGGCGGCACGGGTGCTCGACGAGGTGCGCCACGCGACGCTGGCCGGGGAGCGCGCCCGGCTCGACCCGCGGCCGGTCATCGGGGAGTCCTGGGGGCGGATGCTGCGCTCCGGTGTCGACCCCGACCACGACTTCCGGGCCGGAGTGCTCGGTCCCGACGAGATCGAGCGGCGCCGGCGCGACTCCCCGCTGCGGCACGTCCTTCCGGTACTGCGACAGGGGTTGTTGTCGGTCGCGGACACCACCCAGCACATCATGGTCGTGGCGGACGCGCAGAGCCGGGTGCTGTGGCGCGAGGGCAGCCGGTCGGTGCTGCGCAAGGCCGACGGGTTCGGCTTCGAGATCGGCGCGGACTGGCGCGAGGATGTCGTCGGCACGAACGGTGTCGGCACGCCCGCCGTCGCCCGCCGCCCCGTCCAGGTCTTCGCCGCCGAGCACTTCGTACGCACCCACTCCGCCTGGACCTGCACGGGCGCGCCCATCACCGACCCGCGCGACGGCCGGATGATCGGGGTCGTGGACATCAGCGGGCCCTGGGAGACCATGCACCCGGCGACGCTCGCCTGGGTCGACTCGGTGGCCAAACTCGCCGAGGCACGGCTGCGGGAGCGGCATCTGACCGCCCTCGACCGGCTGCGCTCGGTGGCCGCTCCGGTGCTCGCCCGGGTCACCGGCCGCGCGCTCGCCGTCGACAAGGACGGCTGGACCGCCGCGATCACCGGCATGCCGTACGTGGACAGGCTCGCGCTGCCCAGCACGATCGGCACGGACCGGATCTGGCTGCCCACGCTCGGCCCGTGCTCGGTGGAACCGCTGCCCGGCGGCTGGCTGGTGCGCGCCTCGGACGAGGAGCCCGCGCCCCGCGGCGCCACCCGGATCGCCCTCGACCTGTCGCAGCCGCGCCGCTGGTCGGTGACCGTGACGGGCGTCACCGGCACCTGGACCCACGAACTGAGCCCGCGGCACGCGGAGTTGCTCTACCTCCTGGCCCTGCACCGCACCGGCCTCAGCGCCGCCGCCCTGGCCGACGACCTGTTCGGCGACTCCGCCCGCACGGTGACCGTACGCGCCGAGATGTCGCGCGTACGCCGATATCTGGGCGCGGTCCTGGACCACCGGCCGTATCGTTTCTGCGAATCGGCCGAGGTCCGGACACTCCTGCCACCGGACCCCCTGGAACTGCTCCCCCACTCGACGGCACCGGGAGTACTGAGGGCAAGGCGGGCCGGCCTTTAGGGGCGTGGGACTGTGACGTGTGCGGCTCCGCCGCGTGGGCGCGACGGCCTCCACCGGGCCGCACTCAACACACAACGCCCCCGACCTATTCCGGGGTATTCGACCGGACTCGCCACACCCTGACGTACCATCCTTCCCACGGCCCCCCACATCTGTCCCCTCCAGCACTCAACCGCCGGATCGCAGGAGGCAGTTGGCCGACGACGGGAGGACCTATGACGTACCGAGGCAGACACCGCCGCCGGACGAAGGGGCGTGTCCTGCGGGCCGCACTGTCCGGGACCGCCCTCGCCCTCACCGCCGCAGCCACCATCATCAGCACCTCGCAGGCCGCCGGAAGCGACAACCCGGGCCCGCTGACGTCGATCACCTCCTCGTCCGAGGTCAACAAGCTCCAGCTGCACGAGAACCTCGTCAGCGGCACGACGCTCGACACGCTCCAGAGCGGAATGGGCGGGAACGTCGGGGTCGGCGCCGTCCTCGACAGCGCCAACCACCCGATGCGGAACAAGGCCGAATGCGACGCCACCGAGTCGGCCGCCCTGCCCGTCGAACCGACCGCCACCCGTGCCTACTGCTGGGACAGCGGGGACGCGACGACACAGAAGTGGCTGCCGCAGTCCGTCACCACCTCCGGGGACGCCGACAACGACGGCAAGTGGGGCAACGACCGGGTCATCCTCGCGGGCTGGACGCACAACGACCACAAGGCGGGCGAGCCCGCCGACGACAAGGGCCTCGCCCGGATCGCGTTCATCGACGCGAACGACCCGAACAACCTCAAGTACCGCTGGGTCCTGCTGGTCGCCCCGCTCTCCGGCGGCAACGACTTCGGAGCGGTCCGCTCCCACGTCGGCGGCATGGTCTGGTACCAGGACAAGCTGATCGTCACCGCGAAGAACGGCGCCGACCACAACAACGCGCTGTTCGTCTTCGACATGAACAGCATCCTGCGGGCCGACGTCAACAGCACCGAGATCGGCAAGGTGAGCGGCGGCTGGTCGGCACGCGGCTACCAGTACGTGATGCCGGCCATCGGCTCGTACAACCTCACCGGCGGGGCCTGTTCCGCGAGCAACGACAACGCGGTCCCCTGCTTCGGCTCGATCTCCCTGGACCGTACGTCGACGCCGGACAGCCTGGTCGCTAACGAGTGGTTCAGCTCCGGGGGCAGCGAGCCGGCCCGCGTCTGGCGCTACTACTACAGCACCGCGAGCGACCGCACGGGTCTGCTCGGCAGCAACGCCAGTGACAACGTGAACGCCGACGAGGCGTACGAGACCAAGGCCGTCGGGCTCCAGGGCGTCCTCTCCCACAAACCGAGCGGCGCGAGCAAGGCCGACTGGTACACGGGGTACGCGCCGGGCACCCGCGACCGCCACGGCACGCTCTGGCGGCAGAACGAGAGCACCGCCAAGGCCACGAAGTGCGGGGGCGGCGGGTCGTACGCCTGCTGGGGCCAGCACACCGAGTCACTGTCGTACTGGCAGGAGACCGGCGAGCTGTGGACCCTCACCGAGTGGGCGGCGAACAAGGACAACGAATGGGAGCCGCCCGTCATCCCGGAGCGCGTCCTGTACGCGGTCCCGCTGTCGGAGGTCGACGGTTCGGTGGAGTGATCCGAGCGTCAACGTGAGCACCCGTGGAGGCGGGCCCCGCTTTGGAGCGGGGCCCGCCTTCGTGGTTCTCTGGCCCGCATGAGCATCGCTGTGACCACTTGGTCCCTGGAGCAGGTCTCCCCGGCCGACCAGCTGCCCGCCGCCGCCCCCGACGGTGACGTCCGGATCGTCCGCGCCGAGGTGCCCTCCCCCGAGTTCAGCCGCTATCTGTACGCGGCGGTCGGCGGTGACATCCGCTGGACGGACCGGCTCGGCTGGACGTACGCGCAGTGGCAGGAGGACCTGGACCGGCCGGGCGCGGAGACCTGGGTCGCGTACGACCGCGGGACGCCCGCCGGGTACGTACAGCTGGAGCCGCAGGACGACGGTGTCGTGGAGATCGTCTACTTCGGACTGATCCCCGCCTTCCGGGGCCGGCGCATCGGCGGGCACCTCCTCTCCCACGGCGTGGCACGGGCCTGGGACCTGGCCGACCGCTGGCCGGGGCGGGCGCAGACCAAGCGCGTCTGGTTGCATACATGCAGCAAGGACGGCGAGCACGCGATGGACAACTACCTGCGCCGCGGCTTCAAGCTCTTCGACACCAAGGTCGAGGAGGAGCCGGACGTGACGGCACCCGGACCCTGGCCCGGGGCGCACAGCGACTGACCTGGAACGACGTGGCCGGATCCCGGCCATGCGACCGGCCATGTGACCGCCACCACCCTTGTCTTGGATAGCGAGACAAGGGTGTCCGCATCGTGGACGAAGCTGGACTGTGTCCAGATCGCCGTGACACGCTTCCGTCATGTCTGGAACTGGAATTGCCTTGGTGAGTCGGCGGCACGTCGACCTCGGCCGCATGTCCAGCGCCATCTGTCCGGCCTGCTGACACAAGGCGCCGGGGGCCTCTGACCCCGAGCCCAGCACTGCCGACATCCCCTTTGTCTCGCCTTGCGCAAAGACGCGCACGTATGCCCTTATGCGCGCATACACGCAGGTCGAAGCCGCATCCGCCTGTCCCGAAGGACGTAGAACCATGGCCGCCACCCCACAGGATCCAGCTGCCGCAACGCCCCGCCGCAAGGTGAGCCGTCACCGCGGCGAGGGTCAGTGGGCCGTTGGTCACTACACCCCGCTCAACGGCAACGAACAGTTCAAGAAGGACGACGACGGTCTCAACGTGCGGACACGCATTGAGACGATCTACTCCAAGCGGGGCTTCGACTCGATCGACCCCAACGACCTGCGCGGACGTATGCGCTGGTGGGGCCTCTACACCCAGCGCAAGCCCGGGATCGACGGCGGCAAGACCGCGATCCTGGAGCCCGAGGAGCTGGACGACAAGTACTTCATGCTGCGGGTGCGGATCGACGGCGGACGCCTCACCACCCAGCAGCTGCGGGTCATCGGCGAGATCTCGCAGGAGTTCGCGCGCGGCACCGCCGACCTCACCGACCGGCAGAACGTCCAGTACCACTGGATCCGCATCGAGGACGTCCCGGAGATCTGGGAGCGCCTGGAGGCCGTGGGCCTGTCCACGACCGAGGCCTGCGGTGACACGCCCCGTGTGATCCTCGGCTCACCCGTCGCCGGGATCGCCGAGGACGAGATCATCGACGGCACTCCGGCCATCGACGAGATCCACCGCCGGGTCATCGGCAACAAGGACTTCTCGAACCTGCCCCGCAAGTTCAAGACCGCGATCTCCGGTTCGCCGCTGCTGGATGTGGCGCACGAGATCAACGACGTCGCGTTCGTCGGCGTGAACCACCCGGAGCACGGCCCCGGCTTCGACCTCTGGGTCGGCGGCGGCCTCTCCACCAACCCGAAGATCGGCCAGCGCCTCGGCGCCTGGGTCCCGCTCGACGAGGTCGCGGACGTCCACATCGGCGTCCTCTCGATCTTCCGCGACTACGGCTACCGGCGGCTGCGCACCCGCGCCCGCCTGAAGTTCCTGGTCGCCGACTGGGGCGTCGAGAAGTTCCGCCAGATCCTTGAGGACGAGTACCTGCAGCGCAAGCTCGTCGACGGCCCCGCCCCCGACCAGCCGGTCGCCCGCTGGCGCGACCACGTCGGTGTGCACCGGCAGCAGGACGGCCGCTACTACGTCGGCTTCGCCCCGCGCGTGGGCCGCGTGGACGGCGCGACCCTCACCAAGATCGCCGAACTGGCCGAGGCACACGGCTCCGGCCGGCTGCGCACCACCGTCGAGCAGAAGATGATCGTGCTCGACGTGGAGCAGGACCAGATCGACTCGCTGGTCGAGGGCCTGGAGTCGCTCGACCTGACCGCCAAGCCGTCGCCCTTCCGGCGCGGCACGATGGCCTGCACCGGCATCGAGTACTGCAAGCTCGCCATCGTCGAGACCAAGGCCCGCGGCGCCTCCCTGATCGACGAACTGGAGCGCCGCATCCCCGAGTTCGACGAGCCCATCACCATCAACATCAACGGCTGCCCGAACGCCTGCGCCCGTATCCAGGTCGCGGACATCGGTCTCAAGGGCCAGTTGATGCTGAACGACCAGGGCGAGCAGGTCGAGGGCTACCAGGTGCACCTCGGCGGCGCGCTCGGCCTGGAGGCCGGGTTCGGCCGCAAGGTCCGCGGCCTGAAGGTCACTTCGGACGACCTGCCCGACTACGTCGAGCGCGTGCTGAAGCGTTTCGAGGAGGAGCGCGAGGACGGCGAGCGCTTCGCCACCTGGGCCACGCGGGCTTCCGAGGAGTCGCTGTCATGAGTGAGCGTGCGGCGCCCTTCTACTGCCCCTACTGCGGTGACGAGGACCTGCGTCCCAGCGAGCAGGGGCACGGCGCGTGGGAATGCGCGGCATGCAATCGAGCCTTCCAACTGAAGTTCCTGGGGCTCCTGTCCCGGGGGGTTCAGCGCAACGACGGTGGAGGGGACGAGATATGACGACCGTTCAGACCGATACCGACACCAATACCGAGAAGCAGACCGACCCTGAGAGCGGCCGGGACGCCGAGCTCAAGGCTCTCGCCGAGCAGGCCGGCCGTGACCTGGAGGACGCCTCCGCCCTGGAGATCCTCCAGTGGGCGGTGGACACCTTCGGCAAGCAGTTCTGCGTGACCTCCTCGATGGAGGACGCGGTGGTCGCCCACCTCGCCTCCCGCGCGAGGCCCGGCGTGGACGTCGTCTTCCTCGACACCGGCTACCACTTCGAGGAGACCATCGGTACCCGGGACGCGGTCGAGGCCGTGATGGACGTCAACGTCATCACGCTCACCCCCCGCCAGACCGTGGCCGAGCAGGACGCCGAGTACGGGCCGAAGCTGCACGACCGCAACCCCGACCTGTGCTGCGCGCTGCGGAAGGTCAAGCCCCTCGAAGAAGGGCTCACCAAGTACCGCGCCTGGGCGACGGGCCTGCGCCGCGACGAGTCCCCGACCCGGGCGAACACCCCGGTCGTCGGCTGGGACGAGAAGCGCCGCAAGGTCAAGATCTCGCCGATCGCCCGCTGGACGCAGGACGACGTCGACGCGTACGTCACCGAGCACGGCGTACTCACCAACCCCCTGCTGATGGACGGCTACGCGTCCGTCGGCTGCGCCCCCTGCACCCGCCGGGTGCTCGAGGGCGAGGACGCGCGCGCCGGCCGCTGGGCGGGCCGCGCGAAGACCGAGTGCGGGCTGCACGGCTGACCATGACGACGATTCAGGAGAACCAAGTGACCGGAGCCACCATCTGGCTCACGGGTCTGCCGAGCGCCGGCAAGACCACCATCGCGTACGAACTGGCCGGACGGCTGCGCGAGGAGGGCCACCGCGTCGAGGTGCTCGACGGCGACGAGATCCGTACGTTCCTGACGGCGGGCCTCGGCTTCAGCCGCGAGGACCGGCACACGAACGTACAGCGCATCGGCTTCCTCGCCGACCTGCTGGCCCGCAACGGCGTCAAGACGCTGGTGCCGGTCATCGCTCCGTACGCCGACAGCCGCGAGGCGGTCCGCAAGCGCCACCAGGCGAGCGGCGCCGCGTACCTCGAGGTGCATGTCGCCACTCCGGTCGAGGTGTGCAGCGAGCGGGACGTGAAGGGCCTGTACGCAAAGCAGGCGGCGGGCGAGATCTCGGGTCTGACCGGGGTCGACGACCCGTACGAGGAGCCCGAGTCGCCCGATCTGCGCATCGAGTCGCACAACCAGTCCGTGCAGGAGTCCGCGGCGGCGCTCCACGCGCTGCTCGCCGAGAGGGGTCTCGCATGACGACGACCGTTGCCGACGTCTCCGAGGAGGGGACCGACAGCCCGTACGCGCTCTCGCATCTGGACGCTCTGGAGTCCGAGGCGGTGCACATCTTCCGCGAGGTGGCGGGTGAGTTCGAGCGGCCGGTGATCCTGTTCTCCGGCGGCAAGGACTCCATCGTCATGCTGCACCTGGCGCTGAAGGCGTTCGCGCCGGCCGCGGTGCCCTTCTCGCTGCTGCACGTGGACACCGGGCACAACTTCCCGGAGGTCCTGGAGTACCGCGACCGCACGGTGAAGAAGCACGGGCTGCGGCTGCACGTCGCCTCCGTGCAGGACTACATCGACCGCGGCGCCCTCAAGGAGCGCCCGGACGGGACGCGTAACCCGCTGCAGACGGTGCCGCTGACGGAGAAGATCCAGGCCGAGCGGTTCGACGCGGTCTTCGGCGGCGGACGCCGGGACGAGGAGAAGGCCCGCGCCAAGGAGCGGGTGTTCTCGCTGCGGGACGAGTTCTCGCAGTGGGACCCGCGCCGCCAGCGCCCCGAGCTGTGGAACCTCTACAACGGACGGCACGCGCCCGGCGAGCACGTCCGCGTCTTCCCGCTGTCCAACTGGACCGAGCTGGACGTCTGGCAGTACATCGCCCGCGAGGGGATCGAGCTGCCGGAGATCTACTTCGCGCACGAGCGGGAGGTCTTCCAGCGGGCCGGTATGTGGCTGACCGCCGGCGAGTGGGGCGGCCCGAAGGAGAGCGAGAGCGTCGAGACCCGTCTCGTCCGCTACCGGACCGTCGGCGACATGTCCTGCACCGGCGCCGTCGACTCGGACGCCACCACGCTGGACGCCGTGATCACCGAGATCGCCGCCTCCCGGCTCACCGAGCGGGGCGCCACCCGCGCCGACGACAAGATGTCCGAGGCCGCGATGGAAGACCGCAAGCGCGAGGGGTACTTCTAACCATGACGAGCACCACCGAACCCACCGTGCCGCTGTCGGTCGAGCAGCTGTCCGCGACGACCCTGCTGCGCTTCGCGACCGCCGGGTCCGTCGACGACGGCAAGTCCACCCTCGTCGGCCGGCTGCTGCACGACTCCAAGTCGGTCCTCACCGACCAGCTGGAGGCCGTGGAGCACGCCTCGCGCAACCGCGGCCAGGACACACCCGACCTCGCGCTGCTCACCGACGGCCTGCGGGCCGAGCGGGAGCAGGGCATCACGATCGACGTGGCGTACCGCTACTTCGCCACGGCGCGGCGCCGGTTCATCCTCGCCGACACGCCCGGACACGTGCAGTACACCCGCAACATGGTGACGGGTGCCTCCACGGCCGAGCTGACGGTGGTCCTCGTCGACGCCCGCAACGGCGTCGTCGAGCAGACCCGGCGCCACGCGGCGATCGCCGCACTGCTGCGCGTCCCGCACGTCGTGCTGGCGGTCAACAAGATGGACCTCGTCGAGTACAAGGAGTCCGTCTTCGCGGCGATCGCCGAGGAGTTCACGGCGTACGCCTCCGAGCTGGGCGTTCCCGAGATCACCGCGATCCCGATCTCGGCGCTCGCCGGTGACAACGTGGTGGACCCGTCCGCGAACATGGACTGGTACGGCGGCCCGACCTTCCTGGAGCACCTGGAGACGGTCCCGGTCAGCCACGACCTCACGACCTGCCACGCGCGTCTGCCCGTGCAGTACGTGATCCGTCCGCAGACCGCCGAGCACCCGGACTACCGGGGGTACGCGGGCCAGATCGCGGCCGGCGCCTTCCGCGTCGGCGAGTCGGTCACGGTGCTGCCCTCCGGCCGTACGTCGCGGATCTCCGCGATCGACCTGCTCGGCGAGCCGGTCGACGTGGCCTGGACGACGCAGTCGGTGACCGTCCTCCTGGAGGACGACGTCGACATCTCGCGCGGCGACCTGCTCGTGCCGACCAAGGACGCGCCCGCGACGACCCAGGACATCGAGGCGACCGTCTGCCACGTCGCCGACGCGCCGCTGACCATCGGCCACCGCGTGCTGCTCAAGCACGGCACCCGCACGGTCAAGGCGCTCGTCAAGGACATCCCGTCCCGGCTGACGCTCGACGACCTGTCGCTGCACCCGCACCCGGGCCACCTGGACGCCAACGACATCGGCCGCGTCAAGATCCGTACGGCCGAGCCGCTGCCCGTCGACTCGTACGCCGACTCCCGGCGCACCGGTTCGTTCATCCTGATCGACCCGTCCGACGGCACGACGCTCACCGCGGGCATGGTCGGCGAGTCCTTCGCCTCCCCGGAGCCGGTCAAGGCCGAGGCGGACGACGACGGTTGGGACTTCTGACATGACCTCCCACGACTTCTACTCCACGTTCGCGAAGGAGGGCGGCCGCATCGGCAGCGGCGCCCTCGGCAGCGGGCAGGGCGGAGTCGCGCGATGTGCGGAATGACGTACGCGCACTGCCTGCGCGCCCCGTCCCCCCGCCCGCCGTCGCGGATACGACGAAGACCTGCCGACCTCCCGGCCACGACCTGAGAGACGTGACCGCCGGGCCAACGAGAGGAACCCCTCCCGTGCCTGCCACTCGCTCCACTGCCTTCCGGCGAACGTTCGCGGTCATGGCCGCGCTTCCCCTGCTCACGCTTGCTGCCTGCGGTTACGGGTCCGAGTCCAAGGACGAGGACACGTCGAAGGTGGCGGCCGAGGGCAAGAAGCTCTCCGCGGACACCGTGCGGATCGGCTACTTCCCGAACCTGACGCACGCCACCGCCCTGGTCGGCGACCAGGAAGGGCTGCTGCAGAAGGAACTCGGCGGCACGAAGGCCACCTACTCCCAGTTCAACGCGGGCCCCGCGGAGATCGAGGCACTCAACTCCGGTTCGATCGACATCGGCTGGATCGGCCCCTCGCCCGCGATCAACGGCTACAGCACCACGGACGGCAAGGGCCTGCGGATC
>NZ_LIQZ01000295.1 GCF_001418655.1 Streptomyces phaeochromogenes
GGCGAAAACCCCGTCGAGCGGTCCCGGGGGTTCGTTGTACGGTTCTGATGTCCCGCCAAGAGCTTGGCCGGGCCATCTACCCCGTACCGGCGGGACATCCGGATACACATATGTACGTGGGGACTCTGTCCTTCGATCTGCTCCTCGGCGACGTACGGTCACTGAAGGAGAAACGCTCCGTCGTCCGCCCCATCGTGGCCGAACTCCAGCGCAAGTACGCGGTGAGCGCCGCGGAGGTCGACCATTTGGACCTCCACCGGAGGGCCGGCATCGGCCTCGCGGTGGTGTCGGCGGACGCGGGGCACCTGACCGACGTACTGGACCACTGCGAGCGTCTGGTCGCCGGCCGTCCCGAGGTGGAGCTGCTGTCGGTGAGACGGCGGTTCCACGGCGAAGACGACGACTGAGCGTATGCAGCGTGCGGCGACAAGGATCGGCCGTACACAGAACAGCAAGAAAGAGGGAGACGGACCAGTGGCCGACAACGCGCGGGCGAAGAAGCTGGCGGACCTCATCCGAGAGGTGGTGGCCCAGAAGCTGCAGCGCGGGATCAAGGACCCGCGGCTCGGTTCGCATGTGACCATCACGGACACCCGGGTCACCGGGGACCTCCGGGAGGCGACCGTCTTCTACACGGTGTACGGGGACGACCAGGAGCGTGCGGAGGCCGCCGCCGGCCTGGAGAGCGCCAAGGGCGTGCTCCGCTCGGCCGTGGGTGCGGCTGCCGGTGTGAAGTTCACGCCGACCCTCACCTTCGTGGCGGACGCCCTGCCGGACACCGCCAAGACCATCGAGGACCTGCTCGACAAGGCACGGGCCTCGGACGCGAAGGTGCGCGAGGTCTCGGCCGGCGCCACCTTCGCCGGTGAGGCGGACCCGTACAAGAAGCCGGGCGAGGACGACGAGACGGACGGCGACGCCGCGGAATGACGCAGAAGCAGAAGACGCCCGACGGCCTTGTCATCGTGGACAAGCCGTCGGGCTTCACTTCGCACGACGTGGTCGCCAAGATGCGCGGGATCGCGAAGACCCGCCGCGTCGGACACGCGGGCACCCTCGACCCCATGGCGACGGGCGTGCTCGTCCTCGGCGTCGAGAAGGCGACCAAGCTCCTCGGACACCTCGCGCTGACCGAGAAGGAGTACCTAGGCACCATCCGGCTCGGGCAGAACACCCTGACCGACGACGCCGAGGGCGACATCACCTCGTCCACGGACGCCTCCAAGGTGGTCCGGGACGCCGTCGACGCCGGTATCGCCAAGCTCAGCGGCGACATCATGCAGGTGCCGTCCAAGGTCAGCGCCATCAAGATCAACGGCGTGCGCTCGTACAAGCGGGCACGCGACGGCGAGGACTTCGAGATCCCGGCCCGTCCGGTACGGATCTCGTCGTTCGCCGTGTACGACATCCGGGACGCGGTCGCCGAGGACGGTACGCCCGTCCTGGACCTGGTCGTCTCGGTCGTCTGCTCGTCCGGCACGTACATCCGCGCGCTCGCCCGCGACCTGGGTGCCGACCTGGGCGTCGGCGGCCATCTGACGGCGCTGCGGCGCACCCGCGTCGGCCCGTACAAGCTCGACTCCGCCCGCACCCTCGACCAGCTCCAGGAAGAGCTGACCGTGATGCCGATGGCGGAGGCCGCCGCAGCCGCGTTCCCCCGCTGGAACGTGGACGCCAAGCGCGGGCAGCTGCTGACGAACGGTGTGCGGCTGGAGATGCCCGAGGAGTACGCAGGGGCCGGGGCCGTCGGGGTGTTCGATCCCGAGGGGCGGTTCCTGGCACTGGTGGAGGAGCAGAAGGGCAAGGCGAAGAGCCTGGCGGTGTTCGGCTGACCCGACTGGTCGGCCCGCTCAGTCGGGTTCGTCGTGGAGCGGCGTTCACGGGGATTCCTGTGTGCGCCGCTCCACTGTCCCCCCTCGGTTCCCCCACCCAAGGGTGTATCCATCCGACCTCGTGTATTCACCCGTCCGGGCAGGCGCTCGGAGTGAACCGGGGGAGCGGAAGGGGGCTCGTTCGGCTCGCGATCTGTCGCGCCCGATCACCTCGCGCCTACCGTCGGAGACGAGGCGTCGGTGGCACGGTGCGACGCGCGCGGCGGGGAGGTTCGAGCATGGCGGGACGGGGCCCGCGGACCGGGGGCCGTCATCAGTTGCCGGACGCTGCCCGGCACGCACCCGAGGCGGCGTACGCGGCTGAGGCGGCGTATGGCGTCGAAGCAGCGCACGGCGTCGATGCAGCGCACTCGGTCGAAGCGGCGGACATGGTCGAAGCCGCGGACCGAGCCCTGGTGCGGATCAGCGACCTCGCCGGACGGCCGCGCGGCACCGGGTTCGTCGCCGACCACCAGGGCACGGTGATCACCAGCCACGAGGCGGTCGACGGGCTCGCCCGGCTCGTCCTGCACGCCCCTGGTGGCCGCACCTGCCTGGTGACGGCCGACTCGGTCACCCTCCTGCCGTCCCTGAACCTCGCCCTGATCCACCTGGACGGTCTCGGCACGGACGGCCTCGGCCTCGCCCCCCTCCCGGTCACCGTCCGGGACTCCGTGGAGAGCGGTACGTACGTCCGTATCGCCGCGGGCGGCTGGCGCGAGGCCCGGGTGCTGGGTGGCACGTCCGCCGTGACGTACACGGCGACCGACCGCTTCCATCTCCTCGACGACGCCCTGGAGTTGGCGATCGGCACGGCGGGAAGCGATGCGCTGCGCCTCGGGGGCGGGGCGGCGGGGGGACCGGTGATCGACGCGGCCACCGGTGCGGTCGTCGCCGTTCTGGGAACGGCACTTCACTCCGGGCGACGGGTGGGGGGCTTCGCCGTGCCGCTGTCCGCGGGGCGGATGGCCTCCGGCTCCGGCACTGGTTCTGGCCCCGGCTCTGATTCTGGCGGTGCGCTCGCCGAGTTGCTGGCCCGCAATGCGGCGACGGTCCCCGCGTACGGGGACGACCTCAATCTGGCGGGCGTGCTGGAGCTGGCCGCCACCGTCGAGGCCCCGCCGGGCTCCGGTGAGGTCGATCCCGTCGAACGAGCAGATGCCGTACGGGAGTTGAGGGCCTTCCTCGCGAGTCCGTACGCCGTTCTGGGGCTCGTCGGGGCCCCGGGAAGCGGCCGTACGACGGAACTGGCGGCCCTCTCCGCCCGGCGCGACCTGGGCCCGGAGCCGGCTCCGACGCTGTGGCTGCGTGGAGTCGACCTGCTGGACGCCGACTCGTCGGTGGCCGACGCGGCGGGGAGGGCACTGGAGCGGGCGGGGCGGATCGTGGCGGCCTCGGCCTCCGGCAGTGCGGAGGAGGCCCGGGGCGTGGGCACCTGGGCGCCTTCGCCGGAGCCCGGCCCCTCGGGCGGTGAGATCGGTGAACTCGGTGACATCCGTCCCGAGCGTCTGGCCCGTCTCGCCCGGGACACCGGGCGTCCCCTCCTGCTTCTCCTCGACAGCCCCGAGGAGATGCCGCCCGCTCTCGCGCACCGGTTGTCCGAGTGGACCGAGGGCACCGCCGAGTGGCTGCGGGCGCACGGGGCACGTCTGGTCGTGGCCTGTCGAGCCGAGTACTGGGAGTGGGCGGGGGCGGAGTTCCCGCGCGAGCTGCTGTACGGGTCCGAGCGGGGCGGTGACGAGGCCCCCGTAGGGCTGCCAGCCTGTGTACGGCTCGGGGATCTGGACGAAGGCGAGGCACGGCGGGCCCGGGCGCGGTACGGGGTGCCGGAGGGAGCCCTGGACGGCCCCGACGCCCGCCATCCGCTGATGCTGCGACTGCTGTCGGAGGTACGGGCTGCGATGTCGCTGCCTGCCGCCTCGGACGAGCGGGATGAGCAGGACGGGCCGGTCGGGCCGGTGGAGCGGGTGGAGCGGGACGAGTCGGTCGAGCCTGTCGTCGGGCGGGACGAGGTCTTCGCCGCGTATCTCGATCTGATGTGTCTGCGGGTGGCCGTACGGCTCGCGGCGGCGAACGGGCTGCGCGGTACGGCCGTACGGCGGCTCGCGGCCAGGGTCTCCGGGCAGGTGCACGCGGCTGCACGGCGCTGTCTGGGGCCGGGGCAGGGGGAGTTGGACCGGGCGGCGTTCGAGTCCGTGTTCCCGTGGGGGCCGGTGCCCGACCGACGGCTCGGCGGCTGTACCGGCTGGGCGTCCGCGGTCCTCACGGAGGGCCTCCTCGTGCCCGCCGGAGACGGCTACCGCTTCGCCCACGAGGAGCTGGCCGACTGGATCCAGGGCATGCACCTCGACCTCGACACGGCACTCCGGGCGCTGGTGCACCACGAACAGCGGGATGAGCCCGAGTCCCCGTACGAGCCCGAGCCTCCCCCCGTACCCCGTCACCGCATCGGTCCCGTCCTCCACGCCCTGCTCCTCCTGCCGCGTCAACAAGGGGACGCCGATCTCACCCTCCGGCTGCGTGAGCTGCTTCGCGCGGTCGACGAACTGGAGGCGACGGACGCCGGGTCCTGGTGGGCCACCCGCCTCCTCAGCGGCGTACTGCTCCGGGTGCCCGACGCGACCCCGTACGTCGGAGTGCTGCGGCACCTCGCCGAGCGGGTGGTGACGTGGCGGGCCGAAGGGCGGGCCGTGCCGGGGGAGTTCGGGCCCGTTTTCTGGACCCGGCTGCCGCTGCCGGAGGCGCACCGCTTCGATCTGCTGAGGCGGCTCGTCGTCGCGGACGAGGCACCGCCGGCCACCGAACTCCGTTACCTGGACGCCGTGTCCGGGCTGCTCGCCGCCGACCCGGCCGCCGCTCAGCCCCACCTGACCCACTGGTTCGACGACGAGCGCCCGCTGCCCGCGACCCCGGACGCCACCGTCGCGACCGCCGCCCAGGCCCTGCTCCACACTCATCGGCGCCGCGCCCTGGACGACCTCACGGAGGCCCTGGCCGAGAGTGCGCACCCGCGCGCCGACGAGCTCCTGGCCGTCCTCGCGGAGGAGGAACCGTCCGCGGTGTGCCGGGCTGTCGACCGCTGGACGCACGACGAGCGGCCGGCCCGCCGGGCGGCGGCGATGACCCACGGACTGCGGGCCGCGCCGCACGTACGCACCGAGGCCGACCGCGAGCTGCTGCGCCACGCCGCGCTCTTCCTGCTCGCCCGCCCCGGCGACTGCACGCTGCACGGGGCCGCGCTGGCGCTCCTCGTCCGCGATCCGCACACCCGGGCCCGCCATCTGCCGGGGGCCCTCGCGCGTTTCAGGGCGGGCGACCCGCGCCTGCCCGCGAGCGCGCTGACGGCGGCGCTGGAGACGCATCCGGAACCGGTCCTCGCCGCGTTCGGCGACCGGCTGCGCGAGCCGGACACGGGCGAGGCGCTGCGCACGCTCGCCGAGGTCACCACCCCCGCGCTGGCCCGCCGCGTCGCCGTGCTCGTACGGGATGTCGTGGAGCGGCGTCCGGAGGCGGTCGCGCACGTGGCGGCGTACGTCGACCGGCGCCTTGAGCACGGCCCCGCCGCCCGTTCCGTGCTGTATCCCCTGGTCACCGGGCTCCTCGACGGAGGCAGGCCGCAGCTGCGGGCCGCGCTCGCCAAAGCGTTCGCGGCACCCGGCACGCCCGTGGCCCATCCGCTGCGCCGCGAGTTCCTGGATCTGCTGCTGACACGCGAGCACGACCCGGTGGTTCTGGACGCGCTCGTCCGGGCCGCCGCGGAGGGTGCGGCCCGTAGCGTGTCCCGCGGCGGTGAGGAGCACACCCGCGCGCTGGTCCACAGCGCCGGTCTCCTGCTCGTCCGCACCCCGGACGGCGCCACCGTCTTCGACCGTGCCCTTCTCGACCAGAGCCGCCGGATTCCCGGCTTCGCCGCCCTGGTCGCCGGCTGGCTCGCCGACGCTCCCGAGGACTGGTCCACCCTGGTCGGACCCAGCACGCGGCGCATGATCGAGAACCTGACGGGGGCACGGGTTCCGGTGTGACCGCGCGCCCTCCGCGGCCGTCACGTGCCCCCTGTCACAGCGCCCCATGCCGATGCGGGCCGAGCGGACCCGGCATGGCACTCTTAGAGCTGCGTAATGAGGCAGACACGGACACGGGTTCGACGAGGAGCGGTCACAGTGCAGCGCTGGCGTGGCTTGGAGGACATCCCCCAGGACTGGGGGCGCAGCGTCGTCACCATCGGCTCGTACGACGGGGTCCACCGCGGGCACCAGCTGATCATCACGCATGCCGTGGAACGGGCGCGTGAGCTGGGCGTCCCGTCAGTGGTCGTCACCTTCGACCCGCACCCGAGCGAGGTCGTGCGCCCCGGCAGCCACCCGCCCCTGCTCGCCCCGCACCACCGCCGCGCCGAGCTGATGGCCGAGCTGGGCGTCGACGCGCTGCTCATCCTGCCCTTCACCACCGAGTTCTCGAAGCTGTCGCCCGCCGACTTCGTGGTGAAGGTCCTGGTCGACAAGCTGCACGCCAAGGCCGTCGTCGAGGGCCCCAACTTCCGCTTCGGCCACAAGGCCGCGGGCAACGTCGCCTTCCTCTCCGAGCAGGGCAAGACGTACGACTTCGAGGTCGAGGTGGTGGATCTCTACGTGACCGGTGAAGCCGGCGGCGGCGAGCCCTTCTCCTCCACGATGACCCGGCGGCTGGTCGCCGAGGGCGATGTCGAAGGGGCGCGCGAGATCCTCGGCCGCCCGCACCGCGTCGAGGGCATCGTCGTGCGCGGCGCCCAGCGCGGCCGTGAGCTC
Source organism: Streptomyces phaeochromogenes (assembly GCF_001418655.1). Classification (GTDB taxonomy): domain Bacteria; phylum Actinomycetota; class Actinomycetes; order Streptomycetales; family Streptomycetaceae; genus Streptomyces; species Streptomyces phaeochromogenes. The sequence goes on from NZ_LIQZ01000295.1 coordinate 6,656, forward strand.
GGCTTCCCCACGGCGAACGTCGAGACGCTCCCGCACACCGCGATCCCCGCCGACGGCGTCTACGCCGGCTGGCTGCACGCGCAGGGCGAGGCGATGCCCGCGGCGATCTCTGTCGGCACGAATCCCCAGTTCGACGGGACCGAGCGCACGGTTGAGGCGTACGCCATCGATCGGGTGGGGCTCGATCTGTACGGGCTGCATGTGGCCGTGGACTTTCTCGCCTTTGTGCGGGGGCAGGCGAAGTTCGAGTCCATCGAGGCGTTGCTCGAAGCGATTTCCGATGACGTCAAGCGGTCGCGGGAGTTGATCGAGGCGTACGACGGCGGGCGGTAAGTTGCTGGTGCGGGTTCGCTGCCGCTGGGTGCGCAGTTCCCCGCGCCCCTGATGGTGCGCCCCTGCTGGACCACTAGCGCACCGCGGATGCCCTCGCCCAGTGGCATGCCACCTGTGCCCCGCCTCCGCCGTCCAGTACCGGTAGGTCCTCCCTTCGACACGCGTCCGCGACGCCCGCTCGTTCCGCCTCGCCGGTTGCCAGGATCTGGCAGCGGGCGTGGAAGCGGCAGCCGGTGGGGATGCGGGACGGGTCCGGGGGCTCGCCGGTGAGGACGACCGGGTCGCCGGGGGCCTCGGGGAGGACCGACAACAGGGCCTGGGTGTAGGGATGTTGAGGGGCCGTCAGGACGTCCTCCACGGCTCCTGTCTCGACGATTCGGCCCAGGTACATCACCGCCACCCGGTCCGCGATGTTCCATGCCAGGCCCAGGTCGTGGGTCACCACCAGGGCGGACAGGCCGAGTTCGGAGCGCAGTCGCAGGAGCAGGGCCAGGATCTCACCGCGTACCGACGCGTCGAGGGAGGCCACCGGCTCGTCGGCGACGATGAGTTCGGGCTCCAGGACGAGGGCGCCCGCGATGACGACACGCTGGCGCTGGCCGCCCGAGAGTTCGTGCGGGTAGCGCAGGAAGAAGCGCTCCGGGGGGCGGAGTCCCGCCCGGGAGAGGGCCGTTGACACCGCCTCGCGCTCGTCGCCCCCGTATCGGTGGATGCGCAGGCCCTCGGCCACCGCGTCGTACACCGTGTGCCGGGGGTTGAGCGAGCCACTCGGGTCCTGGAGGACCAGTTGGACGCGCTTGCGGTACGCCTTGAGGGCGCGCGAGGAGTAGTCGAGGGGGCGGCCCGTGAAGGTGACGCGGCCCGCGGTCGGCGGGACGAGACCGAGGAGCGAGCGCGCCAGGGTCGTCTTTCCGCAGCCCGACTCGCCGACCAGGGCGACGATCTCACCGGCCCGGATGTCGAGGTCCACGCCGTCGACGGCCCGCGCCGGGGCGGTGTCGCCGCGCCGGGCGGGGAACGTGACGTGCAGGCCCTCGGCGCTCAGCAGGGGACCGGAGGGGACCTGGGGGACCGGCGGGACCGTCGCGGTCGTCGTCATGGGGTGCTCCTCGCTTCGTCGGCCACGGCCACCGGTCCCACGTGCACACAAGCCGCCCGCCGGTCCTCCTCCGCCGACCGCAGCGCCTGGTCCTCCGCGGCACACGAGTCCAGCGCCACCGCGCACCGCGGATGGAACGTGCAGCCGCTCGGGAGGACCGCGGGATCCGGCGGGTCACCGGGCAGCCCGCGCGGCGCGAACCGCGACCCGGCGTCCCCGATCCGCGGGAAGGCCGCCGACAGCGCCTGCCCGTAAGGGTGTCGGGCGTCCTCGTACACCTGCCGGGCCGGACCCTCCTCCACCACCCGCCCGGCGTACATCACCGCGAGCCGGTCGCAGGTGTCGGACAGCACCGCCAGGTCGTGGCTGATCATCATGAGCCCCAACTCCTGCTCGGAGACCAGCTGTTGGATCAGCCGCAGGATCTGTGCCTGGATCATCACGTCGAGCGCGGTCGTCGGTTCGTCGGCGATGACCAGGCGGGGGTCGCAGGCCAGGGCCATGGCGATCATCACGCGCTGGCGCTGGCCGCCGGACAGCTCGTGCGGATACGCGGACGCCCGCGCCGCGGGAAGCCCCACCTGCTCCAGGAGTTCGCCGGTCTTCTTCCGCGCGCCCGTCGGGGTCGCCTTCCTGTGCAGCAGGATCGGCTCGGCGATCTGCTCGCCGACGCGATGCACGGCGTTGAGGGAGTGCATCGCGCCCTGGAACACGATCGAGGCACCGGCCCAGCGGACCGCCCGTACCCGCCCCCACTTCATGGTCAGTACGTCCTCGCCGTCCAGGAGGATCTCCCCGGTCACCCGGGTCCCGGCCGGCAGCAGCCGCAGCAGCGCGAGCGCCAGAGTGGACTTGCCGCAGCCCGACTCGCCCGCGATGCCGAGCTTCTGGCCCGCGTTCACGGTGAGGTTCACCCCGCGCACGGCGGCCACCCCTCCGGCGTACGTCACGTTCAAGTCCCGTACGTCCAGCAGGGGTTGGGCGGTCGGAGTGCTCGGCGGCTTCAACGGGTCACCCCCAGCTTGGGGTTGAGGACGGACTCGACCGCGCGCCCGCACAGCGTGAAGGCGAGGGCCACGACGGCGATCGCGATACCCGGCGGCACGAGGTACCACCACTTCCCGGCACTGACCGCGCCCGCCTCGCGCGCGTCCTGGAGCAGACCGCCCCAGGAGACGACCGTCGGGTCGCCGAGGCCGAGGAAGGCGAGTGTCGCCTCGGCGAGGATCGCGGAGGAGATGATCAGGGTCGTCTGCGCCAGGACGAGGGGCATGACGTTGGGCAGGACGTGCCGGGACATGACGTGCCAGTGGCCACCGCCGAGCGCCCTGGCCCGCTCGATGTACGGCCGGGACTCCACGCCGAGGGTCTGTGCGCGCACCAGCCGTGCCGTCGTCGGCCAGGTCGTGACGCCGATCGCCAGGATGATCGTGCCGAGCGAGCGGGACATCACGGTCGCGAGCGCGATCGCCAGGACCAGCGTCGGCATGACCAGGAACCAGTCCGTGATCCGCATCATCACCGTCGCGTACCAGCCGCGGAAGTGCCCGGCGGTGATGCCGATGAGCGCGCCGATCGCGACCGAGAGGACGGCAGCCAGCAGCCCGACAAGGAGGGAGACCCGCGCCCCCCACACCAAGAGACCGAGCAGACTGCGCCCGAACTGGTCGGTGCCCAAAGGGAATTCGGCGCTCGGGCTCTCCATGGGCCGCCCCGGCGCGTTCGTCACGCTCTGCACGTCCGAGCCGACGGTCAGCGGCGCGGTGAGCGCGATCAGCGCGAAGAGGGCGAGGGCGGCCAGACCGAAGACACCGGCGCGGTGGGTGCGGTACCGCTGCCAGAAGCGGGCGGCGGAGCGACGGCGGCGCTGCCACGCGAGGGCGCGGGGACCGGCCTTCTGTGGCGAGGGGGCTTCGGAGGGAGCCACCGGGGGAGGCGCCTCGGTGGTCATCGGCTCGTCCGGGTCCGTCGTCGTCATCGGCCCACCCTGGGGTCGAGCAGCGGATAGATCAGGTCGGCGAGCGTGTTCATCACGATCACCGCGGCGGCGAAGACGAAGAACAGCCCCTGCACCAGCGGCAGATCGGGCACGCTCAGCGCCTGGTAGAAGAGCCCGCCGAGGCCAGGCCAGGAGAAGACCGTCTCGACCAGGATCACGCCCGCGACGGTCCGGCCGAGGTTGATGAAGATCAGCGTCATCGTCGGCAGCAGCGCGTTCGGCACGGCATGGCGGCGGCGTACGAGATCGTCCCGCAGGCCCTTGGCCCGCGCGGTCGTCAGATAGTCGCTGCCCATCTCGTCGAGCAGCGCCGAGCGCGTGACCAGCAGCGTCTGCCCGTACTCGACCGCGACCAGCGTCACGACCGGCAGGACCAGGTGATGGGCGACATCGAGGACGTACGCGAAGCCCTGCTCGTCGCCGGACTCCATGCCGCCCGTCGGGAAGAGGCCGGGGATCGGCCCGATGCCCACCGCGAAGACGATGATCAGCAGCAGCCCCAGCCAGAACGACGGGATGGAGTAGAGGGTCAGCGCCAGACCGGTGTTGAGCCGGTCGCCGATCCGGCCGTTGCGCCAGGCCGCCCGTGTGCCGAGGAAGATGCCGAGTGCCGTGTAGATCACGAACGACGTGCCGGTGAGCAGCAGCGTGTTCGGCAGGGACTCGGTGATCTTGTCGATGACGGGTGCCCGGAACTGGTACGACGTACCGAGATCGCCGGTCAGCGCCTTGCCGCAGTAGTCCGTGAACTGCTCCCACATGGGCAGATCGAGCCCGAACTCCCGCCGGTAGGCGGCCAGTTGCTCGGCCGAGACCTGACGTCCGCCGGTCATGAACTTCACCGGGTCGCCGGGGATCAGCCGGAAGAGGAAGAAACTCGTGACGAGGACGGCGAGCAGCGAGACGGCCGCGCCGCCCAGCTTGCCCGCCACGTACCGCGGATATCCGTCGGTGGTGCGTGCCCGCGGCCCGCGGACCGACGGACCGGCCGGGGCCGGGCCGTCGGTCTTCCCGACCAGCGGGGGTGTCGCTTCAGCGGTCATGAACGGTTCTCAACTCTCGATCACTCCCGACTGGCTGGCTGTGCGCGGTACCGGGCCGCTACTCGCGGTCCTCGGCGGTGGCGCGGTGGCGCATCGCGAAGAACACCCCGAGGCCCGCCAGGACGACGACACCCGCGACGATGCCGATGATGACGCCTGTCTGGCTGGAGTCGTCGGAGGACTCGCTGGCGGCGGCCGGAGTTGCCGACCACCAGCTCCAGTAGCCGTCCTGGCCGTAGATGTTGCCCGCGGCCTCCGGCATCTTCGTGATCGACGCGATCTGGTCGGTGCGGTAGGCCTCGACCGCGTTCGGGTACGCCATGACGTTCATGTACCCGGTGTCGTACAGCCGCGACTCCATCCGCTTGACGATCTCCGCCCGTTTGGCGGGGTCGTACTCGGCGAGCTGCTGCGCGTACAGCTCGTCGAACTTCTTGTCGCAGATGAAGTTGTCGGTCGCGCCGATGTCCTTGGGCGTCGCCGGGAGCGCGGAGCAGGTGTGGATGGAGAGGACGAAGTCGGGATCGGGGTTGACCGACCAGCCGTCGAAGGCGAGGTCGTACTTGCCCGCGAGCCAGGGGTCGGTCACGTTGTCGAGGCAGTCGAGGGTGACGCCGATGCCGAGCTCGCCCCACCACTCCTGGAGGTACTTGCCGACCGCCTTGTCGTTCGGGTCGGTGGCGTGGCACAGGACGCGGTAGTCGATCGGCTTGCCGTCCTTGCCGACGCGCTTGCCGTCACCGTTCTTCTTGTAGCCCGCCTCGTCCAGGAGCCGGCCCGCCTTCTCGGGGTCGTACGCGAGCTTCTGACCGTCCGACGGTTTCCAGGAGTACGTGGAGAAGCGCGGCGGGATGTAGCCCTCGCCCTCGACCGCGTGGCCCTGGAAGACCTTGTCGATGACGGTCTTGCGGTCCACAGCCATGAACAGGGCCTGACGGACCTTCTGGTCGAGCAGCGACTCGTGGCCGTCACCGAACTTCTTGCCGTTCCTGGCCTTCGCGCCCGGGTTGGTCGCGAGCGCGTAGAAGCGGCGGCCCGGGGCATCGTTGACCTTGATGTTCTCGTCGCCCTTGAGGGACGCGGCCTGGGCCGACGTCAGCGCGGGGGAGCCCGCGACGAAGGAGACCTCGCCCTTGCGCAGGGCGGAGACCGCGGCGTCCTGGTCCTTGTAGTACCTGAACACCAGCTCGTCGAACTTCGGGGCCCCGCGCCAGAACGACTTGTTGGGCTTCAGCCGTACGTAGCTGTCGGCCTTGTAGCCCGTGAGGACGAAGGGGCCGTTGCCGACGACGGGAAAGGACTTGTCGTTGTTGAACTTCGAGAAGTCGTCGACCTTCTCCCAGACGTGCTTCGGCACGATCGGCACGTCCAGCGCGGCCATGGTGGCCTGGGGCTTCTTCAGCTCGATGACGAGCTTGGTGGGGCTCGGCGCGGTGACCTTCTCGAAGTTCGCGACGAAACTGCCGTTCGCGGTGGCCGCGCCCTGGTCGGTCATCATCGTGTTGAACGTCCATGCCGCGTCCTCGGCGGTGGCCTGCTTGCCGTCGGACCACTTGGAGTTGTCGCGGATCGTGTAGGTCCAGGTGAGCTTGTCCGCGGACGGCTCCCACTTGGTGGCCAGACCCGGGATCGCGTGGTTGTCCTTCGGGTCGTAGTTGGTCAGGTACTCGTACGTGAGCCGGTGCATGCTCGTACTGACCAGCCGCTGAGCCAGGAACGGGCTCAGCGAGTCGACGCTCTGCGCCACCGCGACCGTCAGGACCTTCTTGCCGTCCGCCTCGGCCTGCTGGGGCGCCGGGTTGAGCGGGGTCACGAGACCGACCGTGAGAGTGAGGGCCGCGGCGCCGGCCGCCGCGGCCCTCACTCTCAC
>NZ_LIQZ01000296.1 GCF_001418655.1 Streptomyces phaeochromogenes
CTCAAACGCCGGACGGGCTAGTAGTTAGCCCCTCCGGCGTTTGAGGAGCGGGGGTTCGGGGGCCGGCCCCCGAAAAGGGACGGGAATGGGTAGGGGCGGCGGGGCGAGGAAAGGTGTCTCAGGATTCGAACCGAGTTGGACGGCACCGCCCGCCCGGGCATACTGCTCCCATGCTCACGCACAAGACCTTCGTCTTTACCTATGGCAACCGGCCCACCGGCTGCCATGGTCGTGCTGCTTGAGCAACTGACAAGCGACTTCCGAGGCGCCCCGGGCCGACAAGGCCCGGGGCGCCTCGCGGTTTCCGGACCTTGCCGCTCCGGGGCACCCCACCCGAAGAGGAGCCCCCAAGATGAGCACAGCCACAGGCGCCGCCACGAACACCACCGCGGACAGGACCGGCGCCCGCACCGAAGAGGCCGCCGACGTCATCACCGGCGCCCGCGAACGCATCGACACCCTCGACGACCGGATCATCGGCCTCGTCCAGGAACGCATGGCGATCTCGGCGGTCATCCAGGAGGCCCGGATCGCCTCCGGAGGCCGCCGCGTGAACCTGTCACGCGAGATGGACGTCCTCGGCCACTACAGGGACGCGCTCGGCAAGCCGGGCACCTCACTCGCGATGACGCTCCTGGAGCTGTGCCGGGGCCGCATCTGAAGACAGCCCTCTGAATCCGAGGGTGCTGAGGACGTCCGGGATCCACGTACGACACCCGCGTACGACGGACGTCCGGTGCACGCACGTACGCATGTCCTCTCACCCGTACGGCGCGTGACCGCCCCGCGGCGGGCTTCGTTGGTCCCGGTGTCCGTGTCAGCCAGGGGCGGGCCCGAAGAACCACGCGTGGCTCCGCTGGAACGATGAGGCGTACGGACGTGCGCCGTGGGACCTCGTTCCAGAGAAGTGACCGGACGGCAGGGGACAGCAGCCCGGTCACCCAAGAGAGGTCGGCTCCGGGGACGCCCGGAGCCGGCCGGCGGAATCTGTGCAAGTGCGGTCGAAACGGTTGCGGAGGCCGCGGCCCATCGAGCACGATGTTTGGAACTACCCCCAAGTCCCAGAGCAGACAGCAGCATTGGATCGTCTTACCGCCATTGGTCGAGACCATGCGCACTCCCCCGGTGCGCCGGGGCGCCGACCGGGCGGAGAAGCCAGTAAACGGCGCACCCCCCGGCGCCGTCCCGTAGGCACCGGCGCTGCCCTGACGTCGGTGCTGACCACGAAGGGCCCCGCGGTTGTCCCGCGGGGCCCTTCGCCTGTCCGTACGCCGTGCGGCCGGCCCCGTATCCCGGGCAGTGCAGTGCTGTCCCGTCAGGCCGTCGTCTTCTTCAGTTTGGCGAGCTGCGCCTCGACGAGTTCGGCCGGGACCTCGACCTCGTCGGCGTCCAGCATGTTCATCGAGCTGAAGGCCACCAGCGTCGAGCCGTCGCGGACGACCGTGTACGCGGCCGGGACCTCCGCCCCCTCGATGGAGGCGACCAGCCGGAACGCGACGGACTCGTCGCCCAGCTTCGGATCGGCCAACTCCTTGACCCCGGAGTACTTGTAGCCGACGTACTGGTACGCCGTGCACTCGCCGGTCGCCTTGCGCAGCCCGGCGAGCACATCGTCGGCCTCGCCCGATCCGTACGAGAGGAGCGCGAGCGTGGTCACCGAGGCGTCCGTCTCGTCCTTGGCCGTGATGCCACGGCTGAGGGAGGTCCGTGAGACCGGGTCGGTGGTGAACAGGAACATGTCGGCGACGGGCTGGCACTTGGCCGGGCGCGCCGGGGAGGACGCCCCCTGGAGGTCGGCGGATCCGGCCCCCTCGACCTTGTAACCCTTGACGTCACCCGTCGTGAGCGCGGCCTTCTTCAACTGCGCCCGGGTCAGGGGGGCGTCCGCGTCCGGGGCGACCGAAGAGTCCTTGCCCGGAGCCTTCGCCCGGTCCTTGTCCTTGTCCTCTGCGGCCCCGGCTCCGTCGCCGTCCTTCGACCCGTCGGCCGACTGCCCGGTGGCCGACGTCCGTCCTGCCTTCTTGCCCTTGTCGTCGCCGCCCGCGCACGCCGAGGCGCACCCCAGGCCGACGACGACCGATGCGGCCACGAGGGTCCGCGTGATCCTTCTGCTCATGTCCCACTCATGTCCGTACTCATGTCCGGGACACGGTCCCACACTCCTCCGTGCCGGACTTCCCGATGTCCTGGCTGCGGTCGTACGGGTCGGTCGTGGGCCCGCTCGGCGGCGCGCCCGTGGGTTCGACCGAGTCGAACTGCGGGTGCAGGAAGCCGTCGTAGACGTCGCAGGCGGAGTTGGCGAGGTCCTGGTCGTAGCGGTCGACCGAGAGCCTGCCCGGCGTGACCTCGTACTTCGCCGGGTTGAGGAGCTCCACGTCGAGGATGCGGCGGACGATGGTGCGGGAGACCTCGGTGGAGTCCGGGTCGGCCAGGGCCAGCGGGTAGACGAAGGTGTAGTCGGCGTGGATGGCGACGGCACCGTCCTTGCCCGCCTTGAAGGTCGTACGGCCACGGGTCTTGACCACGTCGCCGACGAGCCGCACCTCGTCCGGGTCGAAGCGGCTGAAGAGCCAGAGCGGGTCGCTCTCCTTGCCGGGCTTGCGGAGCCAGGACTTCGCGTCGTCGATCATGCCCGGCTGCTTGGGGTCGAGGATCTTGTCGAGCGTGGTCTCGGGGGTGCCGCCGAGCAGGGTCTTGCGGTCGAGGTTCGCGTCGACGAGCAGCGACTTGGTCTGCGCCAGGGCCTTGGCCACCTGGTCCTTGCCGAACGCGCCGACCGGCTTGGCCTCCGGCAGGACGATTCCAGCGGCGCCGTCGGCGTACCGCACGGCCGGGGAACCGGCGAACGGCTCGTCCAGCGTGGGCGTTCCGGGCGCATCGGAGGGGGCGTCGCTCGGGGCCGCGGTCTCGTCGGGCAGCGGGTTCGCCGACTGCGTGCCCTCGTCCGTGCCGGTGCCGGTGCCGAACAGGTCACCCGGCAGCAGGGACGGCTTCATGGCCACCACGGCCAGCGCGATCGCGAGCACGACGCCGATGATCGTCCACACCTTGCGGCGCCGGGCCGCCCGCCCGTTCATCTCCTGCCAGGCGGGCCCGGTGCGCCACCCCGGAGGCAGCTCGCCGCGCGCCTCCTGCTGCCGCAGCCTTTCGGTCACCATGCGGGCCCGCGCGGAGGGCTCCTTGGGTGCCTCGGACGTGTGGATGTCCCGCTCGCTGTCCTGGACGAACTGCGCCCACACGTCCTCCGGTATGGACTCTCCGGACTCTCCGGATTTCCCGGGCTCCTCGGGTGACTTCTCCGACGGCTTCTCGGCCACGGCGCTCGCGCCTCTCCCCCATGATCGACCCGCGGATCGACGTGTTCTTCGAATTACTCGACGGATTACTCGACGGACAAACGATGGACAGTTCTATGGCGTGGGCACAGGAGTTCACAAGTCCGATCCCGCTGTGACCCAGCCCACATAAAAATTCTGTGAGCTCGGGGACAACCCTTTACAGGAGTCACAGGTCTCACTTGCGGAACCAACGGCCGTACCCGCGTACCCCGCACGCGGAGGCCTCCCAAACTCTCGTGCCGCAACGCTGCGGTACGCCGGACTCTCCGAGGTCTTCATGAAGCTTCGCCGTGTCATGGCCGCCGCGGCCACGACGGCCGTCATAGCTCCGCTCGCGCTGCTGTCGGCTCCTGCCGCCTTCGCGACGGACCCCACGCCCACCGGGACCGAGTCCGCCACGACGACGCCGAGCGCGACGCCGACCACCACCGAGACGACGACGCCCAGCGCGACGCCCACGACGACTCCGCCGAGCACCGAGATCCCCTCGGGCACGCCGACCCCGAGCACCACCACCACGCCCACCGGGTCGCCGACCACGACGCCCGAGCCGAGCGAGGACCCGACCGACCCGGACGTCCCGTACTGCGAGGACCTCGACGAGAACTACGGCGACGCCAAGGTCTCCGCGGACATCAAGGGTCTGCCCGGCAAGATCGTCGCGGGCGACGGCTTCCACAACTTCAACCTGGTCGTCACCAACGAGTCGAAGGCCGACATCAAGGGTGTCGCCTTCTACGCCGAGATCGAGAACTACGAGCTCGACGAAGCGAAGTTCCTGAGCCCGTACGTCACGCTGGAGTTCAAGAACACCGAGTCCGGCAAGTGGGAGCGGATCGGCGACGAGAACTGGGCCGGTGACTACTTCTTCTACGTCGAGTCCCTGAAGGCGAAGGCGAGCGAGAAGGTCGCCCTGCGCTTCAGCGTCGACAAGGGTGCTCCGGCCGGTGACTCGTACTCCTTCGGCTCCGGCGCCTACCTGGACAACATCAAGGACCAGGACTGCATCGCCGAGGGCTGGGCGCAGTACGACTTCGAGGTGCTGAAGGCCGGCTCGACCAACCCCGACCCGGGCACCGCCGACCCGAGTGACAACGGCAAGGACCCGGTGAAGAAGCCCCAGGGCAACGTCTCCGAGCTGCCGACCGGCAACCTCGCCGAGACCGGCTCCAGCTCCGCCCTGCCGACCATCGGTCTCGTCGGCGGCGCCGCCGTCGTCGCCGGTGCCGGTGCGGTGTTCGTCGTCCGCCGCCGCAAGGCCGCTGCCGACGCCTAGGACGCGTAGGGCGTAACTCGCTTCACGCGACCAACGCTTCACGCAAGAAACGAAGGACCTGCGCTCGGAGGGGGGCGCAGGTCCTTCGTCGTTCCCGGCCGCCTGATCCGACGGGTACGGTCGGGACTACTTCTTCGGTGGCACCGTCGGCATTCCCAGGAACGGCAGGCGCAGCGCGCCGAAGGCGTCCGCGGGGACGGCGGGTGCGAGGGGCTCGACCGGCTTCAGGCGCTCGTACGCGGCGCCCTGCGCCGGACGCGGGTCCGCCTCGCCCTTGTTGGGCCAGTACGACATCGCGCGCTCCGCCTGCGCGGTGATCGTGAGCGAGGGGTTGACGCCCAGGTTCGCCGAGACCGCGGCGCCGTCGACCACCGAGATGCCGGGGTGGCCGTACAGCCGGTGGTACGGGTCGATGACGCCCTCGGCGGCCGACGCGCCGATCGGGCAGCCGCCCAGGAAGTGGGCGGTGAGCGGGGTGCCCATCAGCTCGCCGACGTTCGAGCCGGCGAAGCCGTTGATCTCCGCGGCGATCGCGGAGGCGGACTCCGAAGCGGCCTTGATCTGCTTGGGGTTGGGGGCGCCGTGGCCCTGCCTGGCCGTCAGCAGGCCCTTGCCCGCGCCCTTCGGCTTCAGGTACGTCGTCAGGGAGTTGTCGAGGGACTGCATCACCAGGCCGATGATGGTCCGCTCCGACCAGCGGCGGTTGGAGAGCGAGCGGGCCACGAGGGTGGGGTGCTTCACCGCGTTGACCAGCCAGCCCAGCACCCTCGACGAGCCCTCCGTATAGGGGACTTGGAGGATCGACAGACTGCCCATCGAGTTGGAGCCCCGGCCGTAGCGGACGGGCTCGATGTGGGTGTTCTCGTCCGGGTGGACCGACGAGGTGATCGCGACTCCGCGCGTGAAGTCGACCTTCGCCTCACCGGTGGCCTTCCGGTAGCGGCGGTTGTCGGTCTGCGCGCCGACCAGGGCCTCGGAGTTGGTACGGGTCAGCTCGCCCAGCCTGCCGGACACGTACGGGAGTCGGCCACTCGACTTCATGCGGTGCAGCAGGGTCTGTGTGCCGTACGTACCGGCGGCGAGGACGACCCGGCGGGCCTTGAAGGTCCGGCCCTCGCCCTTGCGTTTCTCGTCCGTGGGGAGCGTCGTGACGGCGTAGCCGCCCTGCGAGTCGTCCGTGACCGACACGACGGTCGTCATGGGGTGGACGACCGCGCCCGCCTTCTCGGCGAGGTAGAGGTAGTTCTCGTTGAGGGTGTTCTTCGCGCCGTGCCGGCAGCCCGTCATGCACTCGCCGCACTCGGCGCACGCCTTGCGGGCCGGTCCCGCCCCGCCGAAGTACGGGTCGTCGACCTGCTGTCCGGGGCTCGCCTTCGCGGTTCCGTCGGCGTCCTCGCCGTCACCGAAGAAGACGCCGACCGGTGCCATGTGGAAGGTGTCCCCCACGCCCATCCGCTGGGCGGCTGCCTTGAGGTGGACGTCCGACGGGGTCATGGTCGGGTTGAGCCGTACGCCGAGCATCCGCTGGGCCTGGTCGTAGTACGGCTTCAACTCCTCCTGCCAGTCGGTGATGTCCTTCCACTGCGGGTCCTCGAAGAACGGCTTCGGCGGTACGTAGAGGGTGTTGGCGTAGTTGAGCGAGCCGCCGCCGACGCCTGCGCCCGCCAGGACCATGACGTTGCCGAGGAGGTGGATGCGCTGGATGCCGTACATGCCGAGCCTCGGCGCCCAGAGGTAGTTCTTGAGGTCCCAGGAGTTCTTGGGGAGGGACTCGGGGGTGAAGCGGCGGCCCGCCTCCAGGACGCCTACGCGGTAGCCCTTCTCCGTCAGGCGAAGGGCCGTTACCGAGCCGCCGAATCCTGAACCCACGACGATGACGTCGTAGTCGTAAGCGTCCTGAGGCACGTGTGCTCCTCGTTGAGTGTCCGTGCGGGTTGTATGTGGTTGCTCGCGCTCACGCGGCGGAGCCGCATATCGATGCAGCCCCGCGCCCGGGGCGCCTACCGGAACCGAAATGCCTTCATGAGCCTCAGGCTGCGGCTCATGAACTGGGCGTAGCCCTCGTCGTCCATGCCCAGGGACGGGGCCATGGGCAGCAGGCGCTGCTGGGCGACCGTCTGGGCCTCGGTGTACTTGAGGATGCCCTCGGAGCCGTGGCGGCGGCCGAGGCCGGAGTCCTTCATGCCGCCCATCGGGGACTGGACGCTGCCGTAGGCGGGCGCGTAGCCCTCGTTGACGTTGACCGTGCCGGTGCGCAGGCGGGCCGCGACCTTGGCGCCGCGGCGGCCGTCCTTCGTCCACACCGACGAGTTGAGGCCGTAGGGCGTGGAGTTGGCGAGCTCGACCGCCTCGTCCTCGTCCTTGAAGCGGTAGATGGAGACGACCGGTCCGAAGGTCTCCTCGTTGCAGACCGCCATCGGCGCCTCGACGCCGTCCAGGATCGTGGGCTCGAAGAAGTACGGGCCGATGTCCGGCCGTGCCACACCGCCCGCGACGAGCTTGGCGCCCTTGGAGACCGCCTCCTCGACGTGCCGGGTCACCGTCTCCAGCTGGCGCTCACCGACCAGCGAGCCCATCTCGGCGCCGTACGAGAGGGACTTGCCGAGCCGCATCGCCCTGGTGCGCGTGGCGAACCGCTCCACGAAGGCGTCCGCGATCGACTCGTGGACGTACAACCGCTCGATGGAGATGCAGAGTTGGCCCGCGGACGAGAAGCAGGCGCGGACCGCGCCGGCCGCCGCCTTGTCGATGTCGGCGTCCTCCAGGACCAGCATGGCGTTCTTGCCGCCGAGTTCGAGGGAGACCCCGACCAGACGGGCCGCCGCACTCTGGGCGACCTCGCGGCCCGTGCGGGTGGATCCGGTGAACGAGACGTAGTCGGCGCGCTTGACGACCTCCGGGCCGACGACCGGTCCCTCGCCCAGGACGACCTGGAAGACGTCGGCCGGCAGGCCCGCCTCGATCAGCAGGTCGCGGGCCCACAGGGCGGTGAGGCAGGTCTCGGTGTCGGGCTTCATCACGACGGCGTTGCCCGCGACGAAGGCGGGGATCGCGTCACCGACGGAGAGTTCCAGCGGGTAGTTCCAGGGGGCGATCTGGCCGACGACGCCCCGGGGGTGGCGCAGCTCGGTGACCTTGGTGAGGGTCGGCACGGCGCCCGCGTGACGCTTGGGCTTGAGGTAGGAGACGGCCTTGCGGCCGTAGTGGCGGGCCGCCACGGCGACGGCCTGCACCTCCTCGTGGGCGTGCAGCCGGGCCTTGCCGGTCTCCAGCTGGATGAGGTCCAGCACCTCGGCCTGGCGCGCGAGCACCAGGTCGTGGAAGCGGAGGAGGACGGCGGCGCGCTGCCTGACGGGGGTCTGGGCCCAGACGGCCTGGGCGGCGCGGGCCTTCTCGTAGGCCCGCTCCACGTCCTCGGGAGTGGACTCGGGCAGGTCGGCCAGCTTCTCGCCCGTGAACGGCGTGTGGTTGGCGGTGCGGCCCGAACCGACCACGCCACGCGTGAGCTGCGCGATCAGCTCCGGCGTGACCACGTCAGCAGCCGTGCGGGCGCCCTCCGGGGCGGGCGCGAGGGGGTTGGTGCCGGTCTTTTCCGGGGCCTGTACCGGGGCCTGCGAGTCGGTCATGGCCCGCAGCGTATGCCCGGGCCCGCCGCTTTGGGTACCCGGCGGTAATAGGGATTCACCGAGTGCACACACAGCGCCAGCGATCACTGGCAATGAATGGCCTGATCAGGGGGTTGTCCGGCGACGATCAGGGCCCGACCGAAAAATCGGAGCGCGGCGACCACTTCCTCGACCCGCCGATCTCCAGTCGGTCGCGCGCTCCCTTGAACACCTCCGTGCCCCTTCTCTCGTCCGCCGTCCCCTTCGGCATGTCGACGCGCAGCTCGTACAGTCGGCTGTCGTCGGTGAGGATCATCAGCTCCATGACGCGGACCGTCCTGCCCTCGGTCTCGTAGGTCGTGTCGACGAGCACGGCCTCGTTCCCGTGGAAGGACGTCTTCGTGTACTGCGTCTTCGACTCCCCGTATCCGGCCCACGTCTCGGCCGAGTCCTTCGCCTGACCCATCGGCGAGCGCGGCGCCTGGTCCCACTCAGTGAGGCGGACCTGGACGACCTCGTCGTTGTCGTAGATGGCCATGCGCGGCTGGTCGTCGGGGCCGCCCTGCTCGTGGAAGCGCACGTACTGCCTGGGGAGGGAGAGGACGGCGTTCAGGTCCTGCTCCTCGTGGGCGACCCAACTGTCCCTGTTCGTCGGCGAGTTCGGGGTCACCGACGGCTCGCCCCCTGCGGCGGTCGCGCTGTCGTCGGTGAGCGAGTTCCCGGCCCAGACACCAACCGCGACCAGGAGGGCACCGGCCAGGACTCCGGCCACAAGGCGCACGGTGGAGCGCTTGCGCTTGGGGCGTACGGGGCCTGCGGGGATGGACTCGGCCCGGGTGTCCTCCGACGGGGCGGGGGGATCGGAG
>NZ_LIQZ01000297.1 GCF_001418655.1 Streptomyces phaeochromogenes
CTCGCGCAGCGCCTCGCGGTAGCCGTCGACACGGCGCTGGGCACCGAAGACGTCGAGGCGTCCCGCCAGGTGGGCTATGGTCTGGCGGCCCTGGGCGATCAGGTGTTCCACGGCGAACCGGCCGCCGCCGAAGTTGTCCGAGTCCACCGAAGGCAGCGTCTCGTCGGCCGAGCGCCGGCCGCTGATCACCGCCGGGATCTCCAGCTGGGCCAGCAGATCGGGCAGCGGGTCGTCCGCGTGGACCGAGACCAGCAGGACCCCGTCCACCCGGTGCGCGGCCAGGTACTGGGCCAGCCGGCGCCGCTCCCGGTCGCTGCCCGCGAAGATCAGCAGGAGCTGCAGCTCGGTGTCGGAGAGCGCCGCGCCCACTCCGCGCAGCATGTCGGAGAAGTACGGCTCGGCGAAGAAGCGGGTCTCGGGCTCGGGGACGACCAGGGCGATCGCGTCCGTACGGTTGGCGGCGAGGGCTCGGGCCGCCGTGTTGGGCACGTATCCCAGCTCCGCGACCGCCGCCTCGACGGCCGCGCGGGTGGCGTCGCTGACCCTCGGGGAGCCGTTGATCACGCGGGAGACCGTGCCGCGGCCCACACCGGCGCGCGCGGCGACCTCTTCGAGGGTCGGCCGTCCGCCGCTCCGGCTACGCGCTCCGTGGACTGCCATGGTCCGCCTCCCGTCCGGCACGGCTCTCGCCGCGCTTGGCCTGGAATGTAACAGTCGTGATCGGGACCGGGCGCCCGGAGTCCGGGCCTCCGCACACCGGCCGTACCGCCCGGCGCCCCGGGCGACACCCTGCTCGTACTCCCCCGGCACTCCGCCGCGAGCGCCGCCCCAGAGCCGTGCCACGTCCATGCCCCGTCCTGGACGCACCCAGGACCCGTCCTCGACGGAGCCACTCCGAGGCCGATCCGGCGCCTTCCCGAGGCCGTCCCGAAACCGTCGGAGACCTACTCTCCCGAACCCAACCTCCGTTAGCTAACAGCCCGATAACTGAAGACATATCTCTATGCCCTCTCCCTTGACACCCCCGCGCCGAGCGACGAACCTTCAACACATCACCTGTGGGAGCGCTCCCACAGTACCTGACACATACACATCCCGCACGTTCCCCGCCCGAGCCGCAGCGTGAACTAACGGGCCCAACAATGCAGTTGGCCGGGGGGTCGGCACGTCAGGCAACAGGAGGACGCAATGCGCACGAGTACCCGCGGGTCCCGCAGGCTGATGGCCCTCGCGGCCGTCGCCGCGCTGACGACGGGGCTGCTTGCCGGCTGCGCCGAGGACTCGGACGACGGCTCGTCGAACTCGGACGGCGGCAGCGGCGGAGGCAAGACCACGCTCACCATCGGCACCTTCGGTGTCTTCGGCTACAAGCAGGCCGGCCTCTACGACGAGTACATGAAGAAGAACCCGGACATCACCATCAAGGAGAACGTCACGACCCGTACCGACGTGTACTGGCCGAAGACGCTCACCCGTCTGCAGGCCGGTTCCGGTACCGACGACATCCAGGCCATCGAGATCGGCAACATCGCCGAGGCGGTGCAGACGCAGGCCGACAAGTTCGTCGACCTCGGCAAGGAGGTCGACAAGTCCCAGTGGCTGGACTGGAAGACGGCACAGGCCACCACCAAGGACGGCAAGACCATCGGGCTCGGCACCGACATCGGCCCGATGGCGGTCTGCTACCGCAAGGACCTCTTCAAGGCGGCGGGTCTTGAGACGGACCGCACCAAGCTCGCCGAGCAGTGGAAGGGCGACTGGTCCAAGTACGTCGACGTCGGCAAGGAGTACATGAAGAAGGCGCCGAAGGGCACCAAGTTCGTGGACTCCGCCTCCTCGGTCTACAACGCGGCGCTCGGTGGCGAGAGCCAGCGCTACTACGACGCGGACGGCAACGTCATCTGGGACAAGTCCACAGGCGTGAAGAAGGCCTGGGACGCCTCGATGGAGGTGGCGACCAGTGACATGTCGGCGAAGCTGAAGCAGTTCGACAAGCCGTGGGACCAGGCTTTCGCCAACGCCAAGTTCGCGACGGTGGCCTGCCCCGCCTGGATGATCGGCTACATCCAGGAGAAGTCCGGTGACGCCGGCAAGGGCAAGTGGGACATCGCGGCGGCGCCCACCGCGGCCAACTGGGGTGGTGCGTTCGTCGGTGTGCCCACGGCGGGCAAGCACCAGAAGGAGGCCATCGCCCTCGCGAAGTGGCTGACCGCCCCGGAGCAGCAGGCGAAGGTCTTCGCCAAGCAGGCGAGCTTCCCGTCGATCCCGGCGGCGTACCCGAGTCTGAAGCCGCAGGCCGCCACGACGGCGTTCTTCTCGGACGCGCCGATCACGCAGATCTTCTCCGACTCGGCGAAGACCATCCCGACGCAGATCTTCGGCGTCAAGGACCAGCCGATCGGCACCGCCATCACGGACATCGGCATCCTTCAGGTCGAGCAGAAGGGCAAGACCCCGGCCCAGGGCTGGGACGCGGCCAACAAGGAGATCAAGGACGTGCTCGGCCAGTGACCAGCTCCAAGCAGGCTCTCGCGCAATCCGCGTCGAGCGCCGACGCCGCGCCCGGCTCCCAGCCGGGCGCGGCGCGCCGTGCTCACGGTCGCGGTACACCGCCCCCGGGCCCCGACTCCTGGCGCAGCCGGCTGTACCGCTGGGACATGAAGGCGTCGCCGTACGCGTTCATCGCCCCCTTCTTCATCTTCTTCGGCGCCTTCGGGCTCGTCCCGCTGCTGTACACGGCCTGGTACTCGCTGCACAACGTGCAGCTGTCCAACCTGGACCAGCAGACCTGGGTGGGCCTGGACAACTACAAGAACCTGATGTCCTCGGACTTCTTCTGGGGGGCGCTGCAGAACACCTTCACCATCGGTGTGATCTCGACCGTGCCGCAGCTGATCATGGCGATCGGCATCGCGCACCTGCTCAACTACAAGCTGCGTGGCTCGACCATGTGGCGCGTCGTGATGCTCACCCCGTACGCCACCTCGGTGGCGGCGGCGACCCTGGTGTTCGTGCTGCTGTACTCCTGGGACGGCGGCATGATCAACTGGCTGCTGGGCTTCGTCGGGGTCGACCCGGTCAACTGGCGTGAGTCCACCTGGGGTTCGCAGTTCGCCGTCTCGTCGATCGTGATCTGGCGGTGGACCGGCTACAACGCCCTGATCTACCTCGCGGCGATGCAGGCGATCCCCTCCGACCTGTACGAGTCTGCGGCCCTGGACGGCGCCGGCCGCTGGCAGCAGTTCCGCCATGTGACGATCCCGATGCTGCGGCCGACGATCCTGTTCACGGTGGTCGTCTCCACGATCGGCGCGACGCAGCTGTTCGGTGAACCGCTCCTGTTCGGCGGGGCCAGCGGCTCGAAGGGCGGCTCGGAGCACCAGTACCAGACGCTCGGCCTGTACATGTACGACCAGGGCTGGATCATCGGCAACCTCGGCAAGGCGTCCGCGATCGCCTGGACGATGTTCCTGATCCTGCTGATCGTGGCCGCGGTCAACCTGCTGATCACCCGACGGCTGAGGAAGTCACAATGACCACAAGTGAACTGACACCCCCTCAGGTGCAGGATGCGGCGGAGAAGAGCGGCCCGGGCGGCACCGGGCGCCGCCGACTGCTCGGCGCCGGCAAGCAACTGCACGCGGGGCCGGTCACATATGTCGTCCTGGCCGTCTTCGCCCTCGTGTCGCTGGCGCCGCTGCTGTGGACGGTGGTCGCGGCCTCGCGCACCAACCAGCGGCTCGCCGAGACGCCGCCGCCGCTGTGGATCGGCGGGAACCTGTTCAAGAACCTCGAGGCCGCGTGGAACGAGGCGGCCCTCGGCACCGCGATGCTCAACAGCACGATCGTCGCCGGGACCATCACCGTCGGTACGGTCCTGTTCTCCACGCTCGCCGGGTTCGCCTTCGCCAAGCTGCGGTTCAGGTTCTCCAGCCTTCTGCTGCTGCTGACCATCGGCACGATGATGATCCCGCCGCAACTGGCGGTCGTGCCGCTGTACTTGTGGATGAGCGAGCTGGGCTGGTCCAACCAGCTGCAGACGGTCATCCTGCCCACCCTGGTCAGCGCCTTCGGTACGTTCTTCATGCGGCAGTACCTGGTACAGGCGCTGCCCAGCGAGCTGATCGAGGCGGCGCGGGTCGACGGCGCGAGCAGTCTGCGCGTCGTGTGGCACGTGGTCTTCCCGGCGGCGCGGCCGGCGATGGCCGTGCTCGGACTGCTGACGTTCGTGATGGCCTGGAACGACTTCCTGTGGCCGATCATCGCGCTCAACCAGCAGAACCCCACCGTGCAGGTGGCCCTGAACTCGCTCGGCACCGGCTACGTCCCCGACCAGGCGGTGATCATGGCGGGCGCGCTCCTCGGCACCCTGCCGCTGCTCATCGCCTTCCTGCTGTTCGGCAAGCAGATCGTGGGCGGGATCATGCAGGGCGCGATCAAGGGCTGACCCGCCGCGCCCGCCTCCGCCCGACGGAACCAACCCCTTGCGGTGCCCGGCCGGACCGGGCGAACCGCCACGCCTGGCCGAAGGGGCCGAGTCGCCGCCGCCTCGGCCCCTGCTCCTCCCCCCTCCGACCCCATATCCCCAGGTCTCCTACGACCTTTCCTCCCATGGGAGCGCTTCCATGCCTGAGCCCGCAACGCCCGTGACCTTCCCGCCCGCGTTTCTCTGGGGCGCGGCCACCTCCGCGTACCAGATCGAGGGGGCGGTGCGGGAGGACGGCCGTACGCCCTCGATCTGGGACACCTTCAGTCATACGCCGGGCAAGACGGCCGGCGGTGAGAACGGCGACATCGCCAACGACCACTACCACCTGTACCGCGACGACGTGGCCCTCATGGCGGAGCTCGGGCTGACCGCGTACCGCTTCTCGGTGTCGTGGTCCCGGGTGCAGCCGACGGGCCGCGGCCCCGCCGTCCAGCGCGGCCTGGACTTCTACCGCCGGCTGGTCGACGAGCTGCTCTCCCACGA
This sequence comes from Streptomyces phaeochromogenes, assembly GCF_001418655.1. Classification (GTDB taxonomy): domain Bacteria; phylum Actinomycetota; class Actinomycetes; order Streptomycetales; family Streptomycetaceae; genus Streptomyces; species Streptomyces phaeochromogenes. The sequence goes on from NZ_LIQZ01000297.1 coordinate 4,973, forward strand.
CATCAAGCCCGCGCTCACCCTCTATCACTGGGACCTCCCCCAGGAGCTGGAGGACGCGGGCGGCTGGCCCGAGCGCGACACCGCGCTGCGGTTCGCCGAGTACGCGCAGATCGTCGGTGAGGCGCTGGGCGACCGCGTCGAGCAGTGGATCACGCTCAACGAGCCCTGGTGCAGCGCGTTCCTGGGCTACGGATCAGGGGTGCACGCTCCTGGGCGTACGGACCCGGAGGCGTCCCTGCGTGCCGCGCACCACCTCAACCTGGCGCACGGGCTCGGGACTTCGGCGCTGCGCACCGCGATGCCGGCCCGCAACAGCATCGCGGTGAGCCTCAACTCCTCGGTGGTCAGGCCGCGTTCGCAGGACCCGGCGGACCTGGTGGCGGTCCGGCGCATCGACGACCTGGCCAACGGCATCTTCCACGGCCCGATGCTGCACGGCGCGTACCCGGAGACCCTGTTGACCGCCACGTCGTCGGTCACGGACTGGTCGTACGTCCTGGACGGCGATCTCGCCCTGATCAACCAGCCGTTGGACGCGCTCGGCCTCAACTACTACACGCCGACGCTGGTCGGCGCCGCCGAGACCGCCACGGACGGCCCGCGCGCGGACGGCCACGGGGCGAGCGACCACTCGCCGTGGCCGGGCGTGGACGATGTGATGTTCCATCAGACCCCGGGCGAGCGTACGGAGATGGGCTGGACCATCGACCCGACGGGCCTGCACGAGCTGATCATGCGCTACACGACGGAGGCCCCCGGGCTCCCTCTCTACGTCACCGAGAACGGCGCCGCGTACGACGACAAGCCCGACCCGGACGGCCGCGTCCACGACCCGGAGCGCATCGCCTACCTCCACGGCCATCTGTCGGCCGTGCGCCGGGCGATCACCGACGGCGCGGACGTCCGCGGCTACTACCTGTGGTCCCTGATGGACAACTTCGAGTGGGCGTACGGCTACGACAAGCGCTTCGGCGCGGTGTACGTGGACTACGCGACCCAGGCCCGTACGCCGAAGTCGAGCGCCCTCTGGTACGGCGAGGCGGCGCGGACCGGTGCGCTTCCTTCGGTGAACACGACCGAATAACCCCTCCCCCAGGGGGGACACGAGCGGACGGGGAACGGGGCGCGGCACTGTGAGGGGAGTGCCGCGCCCCTCCGTGCACCCCGGCCGGGTGGGGGGGAAGGCCGGCCGGGGCGTATGACCCCCGTGCGGAGATGGCTGGTCGGGCTTTCTGCGGGACCGCCGGTCGGGCTACTTGTAGGCGGCGAAGGCCTTCGCGAAGGCGTGCGGGTCCTGGAGGATCGAGCTGCAGGTCGCGTCGGCGGAGGGCTTGGTGCCGCCGGGGCACTGCTTGTCGCGGGTGGCGGACCACATGGAGAGCCAGCCGATCCCCTTCGACTGGGCGAAGTCCACGAGCTGGGTGGCGTCGTCGACCTTGAAGATCTCCGTCACCACGTCGTTGACACCGATCATCGGGGTGACGGCGACCGCCTTCCATGCCTCCGACTCGGACAGACCCAGGACTCCCTTGATCTGCGCCTGCGTAGCGGTCGCGGCCTGTTCGGCGTAGGTGCCCATGTCGCCGCTGTACGCCGGGCCGTAGTCCATCGCCATGATGTTGACCGTGTCGATGCCGACGCCGTTCGACTTGGCGTTGGACAGGAGGTTCACACCGTCCTGGGTGAGGCCCTCGGGCATGACAGGGAGGGTGAACGAGACGTCCAGGTCCGGGTGTTCG
>NZ_LIQZ01000298.1 GCF_001418655.1 Streptomyces phaeochromogenes
CACCCGCTGGCGGGCCAGGAGCAGCCGGGCGATGGTCATGCGCTGGCGTTCGCCGCCGGAGAGGCGGTAGCCGCGCTCGCCGACGACCGTGTCGAGGCCGTCGGGCAGGGAGTGCACGAGGTCGTCGAGGCGGGCCCGGCGTAGGACGTCCCACAGTTCCTCCTCGTCGGCGTCGGGCCGGGCGAGGAGCAGGTTGGCGCGGACCGAGTCGTGGAAGAGGTGGCCGTCCTGGGTGACCATGCCGAGGGTGGCCCGCATCGACTCGCGCCGACGAACATCATTGATGGTCAGGCAAACAACGCTGACGGGAATGGTTGAGGCCGGTGCTGATGTTCGACCTGCACCGCATTGTTGTTCGCAGCCATCCTTGCCCCTCCCTGACATCACCTCCTCGCCCACACTGTGGGCGGGTGTCCGACAACGAACGGCTCAACACCGTGCTGCGCGGCCTGGACCCGGCCGAGCGGCAGGTCGCCTTCGTGTACGCCGAGGGTGAAGGCGCCACCTGGACCGAGGTCGCCGCCGGCGCTGCGGATCCGGCCGCTTTCGGCAAACGCGTCCGGCGCAAGGCCAAACAGTTCGCCGCCGCACAGACCACCACGGTTCGCCCCGCGCCACGGCGCCGCAGAAGATTTCCAAGATTTATTGCCGGTCCGGCCAGCGCCTGACCGAGAAGGGACACCACCCCCTCCATCACAAGGAGCACCCCCGCGTGAGCCCCGTGTACGTCCCGATCCACCGAGCCATCCTCGTTGAAGCCGCCGGCGGTGACTTCCGCGTCATAGCGGCCGAGGACATCCCGACGGGCAAGGTTCCCACCGTTCAGGCACCCAGCCTCGGTGACCCCAGGTTCCTCGCACTCTCCCCCGGCCAGGAACTCATGGTGGTCGAGGCCGCCGACGGCCTGCACAGGACCAACGTGCACCGGGGGCGCGCCGTGGAGCGCACCGTGCCGTCCGTCCGCTACGGCCATCCGGACCTGCTGCATGCCTGCACCGTGCGTTCGGTGGTCAGCGGCGGCATGCCCGTGCGGCGCTCCGGGATCGCCGCCGACTGGGTTGAGCCTCTCGCGGCTCATACGCTGGTGCTGCCGCGCAGCGACCGCTGGAACCAGGCCCTGACCACCGCGCTGCTCGGGGACTGGTGCGCCCCGCTGCTGACCGACGGCTTCCTGCGCGACACCGCCCTGGGCGCGCTGAAGGCGGAGGCCCGTACGGTGCACCGGCAGTTGGTGCCGGTGTGGCGGAGGCGGACCCGGCACGGGCGGGTGCTGTCCCTGGACGCCGACCTCGGTGACGGGCTGTCGCTGTACGACCTCGTCGCCACCGACGTGGACCTGCTCGCCCACACTGCGGGCGGCGTGTTCGAGGACGAACGGCTCAACACCGTGCTCCGCGGCCTGGAGCCGGCCGAGCGGCACGTCGTGTACGCATACACCGACGGCGAAGGCGCGACCTGGATGGAGGCCGCGGCCGCCGCCGGCGCCGCTGACCCGGACGCCTTCGGCGAACGTGTGCGCCGAAAGGCCAAACGACTCGCCAAGGAACAGGCCCGCCGCATGGCGCAGAGTCGGGACCGACGGTAGTTCCCAAGATTCTTTGCCGGTGATGGTGGAGGCCGGGACCGAGAGGTGAGCCCCTCTCGTCGAAGGAACCCCACCATCATGATTGTTCTGATTGTCCTTGCCCTGGTCATCCTGGCGCTGATTGTCTGGCGGGCCATGGACAAGGTCCAGGAGGCCGACGTTGCCGGGATCGTCAGGGCCGCTCTCGCGGCGATCACGACGCTCGTCCTCGCCTACGTGGCCATGCGCGTCGTACCGCCCGAGGCGGTGCCCGACATGCTGCACATGGCCCTCAAAGCCCTTAGGGCGGCTTGACCGTAGCCGGTCACCTGATCTTCTCAGCAGGCGCCCGCTGCGAGGACCTGGACGCCGTAGCTGCCGAGCTGAACGCCAGGCCCAGGGAGGCGCTCGCGAGCCCTTCACCAACCTGCGGAAGAACGACTCCAACAAGCCCCGCATTGCGATGAGTTGCGGAGCAGGTTGGTCAGTCGGAGGTGCTCAGCAGGGAGCGGTGACCTTGCCGCCTACGGGTCAGGGCGCTTATGAGCCGACTTGCCCCCTGCCGTTGTTGGCCCGCCCGCTCACGACAGTTCCTCAGGAGGAACCCGTCCGGTTAAAGATCAATGCACGTAGCTCGGCTGCCGTGCCACCAGGGTGACTCTCGAAATCGTCGGCAGGCGACTCCAATCACTCATGTCCCATCCCTTGACGCCGTTCGCGAATCGGGCAGATCGTGACTGTTCGCCTATCGCTCCGCGGGAAGGGGACCGTATGTCCTTCACCTGGCGTTACCTCGTACGCCCCGACGGGTCCTTCAGCCGCATGGGGAACATCGACGGCAGCCTCGACAACCTCAGCGACGAAGAACTCGACCGCCTGCGCCCCGACGATCGCGATGACGACGAACCGCCGGCCCGGCTCTGCTCCCGCTGCGGAGCCGACCTCCTCCTGCACTGGCACGGCCCGCTGACGATCGGTGTGTGGATGGAGCTCTGCGTGGCCTGCGACGCGCACCGTCCCGCCGCCCGCGCCTTCATCCGCTGGCACCGCGACCCCGACCGCGACCCGGCCGCGCTCCCCCACCTGTTCGAGGACTGGGAGACCGAGACGATGCACGCTCACGGCTGGGCCCGCGCCCAGGAACCCGAGGTTCCCTTCAGTCCGCCTGCCCCGCCCGGCCTCACACCGCGCGGACGAGGCTGAACACGACGTCGTGGTCTCGAACCCCGCGGCCGTCCGCATGGTGCCGTCGGCGTGGTGAAGCGGAGCAGTCTAAAGCGCGGCCAGACCTCAGCTGACGTGTCGCAAGGGACCCAGGCAGTCGTATGGCCGCTCGTGCTCGCCAAACCACAAGTGCGGAGCGTGGGCCTGTGCCGCCGCGGCAAGTTCCCGGCGGCTGGCGGGCGTCGGGATGGCGAGGCGGTAGCGGTGTTCCGGAAGGCCCGGGCGCAGAGCTTCCGCCGGCACCACCAGCGACCTCAGCAGCGGATCGGAGGGGGTTACGTCATCGGACGGGCAGAGCTCCAGGCTCATGATCTTCCGGCCGTTCTTGGCATCTCCCTTGGATGCCCAGTACACGCCGACTCCGGCCAGTGACGCCCATGGAATGACCGCGTGTTGCTCCCGACCGTGCCACCACCACGCCCCGTATGCGTCAAGGACGAGCCGGGTAGTGCGCCCCACCCACAGCGTCCGGGCAATCCGTAGCGCCAGCCCTCCCAGCAGGAGCAGCCACACGCCCCCCAGGATCCAGCTCCCGGTGCGCTGGCCCTCTTGCACCGCGCCGATGACCAGGGGAAGCAGGCCAAGGCACAACAGGAAGACCGAGCCTGGCAGTCCAGTACGCAACTGCCGCATCCCGAAGCGGAGAACGGTGGCGTCGGGGGCAGGTGATGACGGGGCTGGAAGGGACACGACACAGAGCGTAGTGGCAAGCCGCGCGAGGGTGGATCCTGCGCGGTCGCGTCGCGTCTGCGTCCCCTCCGGCCGTACGGCTTGCCCTCGATGGCGGCCGCGCTACGGGCGCCGGGCGGCTGGTGCCGTCGGGCAGGCGATCGCCGGGAACGCCGCCATGTACTCGTCGGCGGTGAACGTCACTCAGCGCCGGTCCCGGACCGCAGTCGGCTCCTTCCCGGCATCGCCATCCACGATGGCGCAGGCCCGTAGGCGTGGAGTCTGGCTCTCGGGATGTTCGAGTACTTTTCGGGGGAGGCCGGGTGGGCAACCGGGGCGGCCGGGTCAGGACGCGGCTGGGCCGCCGCTCCGCAGAGCGGTACGGCGGCGCTGCTCGGCGGCCATCCGCTTGGTCTTGCGCCGGACCCGTTCGCCGAAGGCCACCGGGTCGGCGGTGCCGGCGGACGCGGCGGCTTCCATCCAGGTGGTCCTCTCACCCTCCGTGTACGCGTACACGTACGCGTACGCGTACGCGTACGCGACCTGCTGTTCGTCCGGCGTCAGGGCTTGCAGGACGCGATTGAGCCGCTCGTCGGCGAACACCCGGCCCGGTGTCCGCGCCAGCAGGTCGACGTCGGCGGCGACCAGGTCCTACAGCGACAGCCCGTCCCCCAGGCTCGCGTCCAGCGACAGCGACCGCCCGTACCGGTTGCCCCGCCGGAAGATCGGCGTCAGGTCCTTGTGCAGGCTGCGAGCCTCAGCCCTCAGCCCTCAGCGCCCCGACCGCGGTGTCGGGCTAGTGTCCGGTGAGCACCAGCGGATCGGCCCAGCTGCCCATCAAAGCCGTCGACACCGCTTCGGCCCACTGATCACTGCAGGGCACCACCAGTACCTTGGCGGCGAATTCGTCCACGAGCGCTCGTTCCGTTCGGCCGGGCTCCGCCTCGATCGCGCCGCTGATCCTGCCCCGCAGATACAGCGACCGCGCCAGGTCCGACTCCGGGCAGTGCTGGTGGTCGACGCGGTCGGCCGGAGGGCGGTCGGACAAGCGCATGCCGTCTCCGGCGGAGACCGCGACGACCAGGACGACCGCACGCTGCCGTTCGGTGCGTTCGGCCGTGACGGGCTGGAAAATCGGCGCGACGCGTTCCTTCGGAAACCTGGCTGACCAGCAGGTGTGTGTGGCGAAGCCTTCGTGGCTGGGCTGTTGGTTCACGGGAGTACTCCTTCGGCGAACTGAACGAATACCTCTCGGTCCCGGGCGCGTGGTCTACCGGCAAAAAGCCTTGCCCGCATGCCCGCATGCCCGCGGCCCCGGCCAGAGCCTGCTTACGAGCCTTCGGGGAAGGTACAGGCGGACCGCCTTCTCTCCACTCCGCTTGTCAACTTCCTCTCAACCACGACGGGTTCGACCGGTATCGTTGCAAATAGACGTGGTGGATGCCTCTCTCTGGGGCCTCGCCGGGCGGGCCCCTCTCCCCGCTCGCCTGTCGGCCTCGGACGGGTGCAAGTGGCCGTGGCGCAACGGCAAGGGAGACTTGATCATGAGTAACGGCGACAGGCGACAGGACTCTCCTGCCAGCCCTCCGGTCGACGGTGAGTCAATCAACGGTGGCACCTACGTCACTGGGGTTGTGAGTCCGAACTCCCACATCGTCGTCATCCCGGGTTCCTTCGAGTTGCGCCATCACGTCGAGCGGGTCGCCGCCATGACCATCGAACTTCTCGTGCGTATCGTGGATCTGCTGCAGGAGCACGAGGCGGAGTTCGGCGAGTCCGACGCCGCCGGGGAACTGCAGTGCCTGTGGGCGGAGTTGGAGCAGCTCGAACCGCAGCAGGACGTCCTGGAGCGAGCCCTCGAGCGCCTGGGCACGATCGTCTACCCGGTGCCCGAGCTCACCGGTGCAGTCCGCTTGCTCGCGTCCTGGGTGCACGGCCTGATGGAGCACGGCCTTGGGTAAAATGACTTCATCTGGGCTCAGATGTCGGACCTGCTGAGGCAGGGCAGGCCACCAGCGGCGCGTTCCCTGGACGGATGGAAGCGGGCGAGCAGGGTGTCCGGGGCGGATGTCGCGCCGCTTCCCGTCACGATCTACCTGTCGGACGAAACGCCGCACCGCGACGTCGAGGCCGCCGTGGAAGAACTCCTGGCAACCGCCGGGCTGGCCGTCCTCGACCGCGACGACCCCGTCATTGGGTCCTGGTTCCGACGGATGCGGGCCACCATGTCCCGCGCCGCACAGTCGCAGGTCGTCCGCGAGAGTGCCCTGACAGCCGCACACATCGCTGACGCACGCCTGGTCCTGGGCCAGGACGCAACCATCACCGCGACCATGATGCAGAATGTGGGCCCAGTCCTGGCTTCCCTTCAGCCCACCAAGGATGCGGTCGTGCGCATCGGCGCCATCTTGATCGTCAAAGTCGACTGGGAAGTCAGGGTCCTCCAGCTCACCGCCGCCCAACAGGCAGTCCTGGACCACCAGCCGCAACTCGCCACCTCACCACGCGACGTGATCGGCGCCATCGGCCTGCTCACTGCGTCGGACAGCCGAACAACCCCGGAACCAGCACCACAGGTAGCCGGAGATCGCTAGCCCGGGTCAGAGCCAGCCCGGCAGCCCTCCACCACATCTGTCGGCGCGATCCCGCGTCGACAACCTCGGTGCGTCCAGACGGGCTGTCGCAGCCGCCCCAGCAGCAAGTGCAGAGCTCAGACCGTGTCCGTAAGGGCCTGCCTGAGCGCCGAGAGTTCACCACCGGTGGTGAACTCCTTACTTGTCGTTGCGGGTGTGGTTGGTGACCCAGTTGGGATCGCGTACGGGCGCCGGCCCTCGTGCCTCGGTGGCCGGAGCGCGCAGCAGGCGCTAGCTGGTGCGCGGCGCGGTCACGGCGTGGACCAGGAAGACGACGGCCTGGCGGCCGGTCCCGCCTCCGATCCACGCCCCGGTGAACTGGACCTGATCGGCAGCCCAGTTGCCCAGCCGGTCCAGGGCCGGAGCCGACCGAGCAGATAGCCGGCCGCGAGGCCGGCGACCAGTGTGACAGCCGCGGCGACGATGACCCAACTCATCGCAGCCGCCTGTAGGGTTCCAGAAGTGACGTACAGCATCTGACCAGGCACTTTGCGACTCCCAGGCGATCACGACAAGCTCGGACCCCATGGCACTGCGCATGCTCTACCTGGTCTTCCTCCGACTCCTCGGACTGCTTCTGCTGCTCTCCCGCTCGCAGCAGACCAAGGACGCCGAGCTGCTCGCGCTGCGCCACGAGAACGCGGTGCTGCGCCGCCAGCTCGGCGTGCGGCCACACCTCACCTGGCCGGACCGCGCAGTGCTCGCCGCCCTCGCCCGGCACCTACCCTCCCGGCTGCGCCGACACCGCCTGTTCACACCCGGCACCCTGCTCACCTGGCACCGGCGGCTACTGCGCTGGAAGTGGAAGCAGAAACCCGCACGGACCGGCCGCCCGCCGATCTCCGAGGAACTCACCGCCCTGATCCTGCGCCTGGCCCGTGAGAACCCGACCTGGGGCTCGGCCCGTATCCAGGGCGAGCTGCGGCGCCTGGGCCACCGCGTCGGCGCCTCCACCATCCGACGCATCCTGCGCAGCGCCGGCCTCGGCCCCGCACCCCGACGAAGCCGCGGCGCCCCGACCTGGCGCGAGTTCGTACGCGCCCAGGCCTCCGGCCTGTTCGCCGCCGACTTCTTCCACGTGGACACCGCCGCGCTGACCAGGCTGTACGCCTTCGTGGTCATGGAGGTCGGCACCCGTACCGTGCACATCCTCGGCGTCACCGCCCACCCGACCGCAGCCTGGGCCACCCAGCTCTCGAGGAACTTCCTCGCCAACCTCGCAGACCGCGCCGCAGGCTTCTGCTACCTGCTACGCGACCGCGACAGCCGCTACACCCAGTCGTTCGATGCCGTCTTCACCGCCGACGGCATCGAGATCCTGAAGAGCGCGCCACAGACACCGCGGATGAACGCCCACGTGGAGAGGTTCATCCGCAGCGTGCGGGCCGAGTGCACCGACCGGATGCTGATCTACAACGAGCAACACGCACGGCGTGTCCTCGCCGAATACGCCGAGCACTACAACTCCGGAAGGCCGCACCGGGCCCTGCACCTTCGCGCACCAGCCGACGATCCGGACGTCATCCCCTTCCCCGCCCAGCACATCCAGCGCCACGACGTCCTCAGTGGGCTCATCCACGAGTACCGCGACACAGCCTGACGAAGATCACGACAGTCTGGCGAACGCCCAGCTCAACGCATGTGCGGGACTTTTGGCACCCAACAGTCCTCATCGCGGTGACCGTCACCACCCTGCTGGTCTTCCTGTGGTTCCAGGAAGCCGAGGCGACGCTTTACACGCTGGTGTTCATCCCGCACTTCTTCTGTTCCCTGTGGGCGCTGTGGGTGGTCGTCCGGGAGAAGATCTGGCGCGGCACTCCGTACCCGACGAGGATCGCGGCGGGCGTGGCGGGCACGGCGATCCTGGCCGGGGTGAACTTTGTCTATTCCTCCCTGTACCAGCCGAAGGCCGCACCGACGAACCTGGCGCTCCAGGTGCTGTACAAACCCCGCGGATGGACCGCGAACGACCCCTCGTCCACCGGCAGGCAGCGGTGTACGAGATACCTGCTCGCGCCGGGAGCACAGTGCGACATGTGCAGCAGCAACGACCATACTGGTCTGGCCTTGATCTTCCACAGAACGGTTCCATGACTAAGAACAGCAGCTCTACGACGACCATCCCCAACACCGTGTGGCTGGCACGCGGGTGCCATCCCGGGCCCGAACCCGAGCAGGACGTCCGGCGCAACTTGATCGCCCTCAAGGCAGCCGGAGTCCTCGACGATTTCCTGGACCTCGACCCCGTAGAGGCGGCCCGCTCCACCGTCCTGCACCCGCGGGAGGAGTCCGCCGGCCCCGGCCCGTCCGCCCGTCGACTCTTCGAGGCCCGCTGGCGCGTGGCCGACAGCACCATGGTGCGTGCACAGTTGACCACTTACGAGCATGAGACCCGTCGTGCGGACAACGAAGGAATCACCTGGGTCCTGGCCGCCGAAGCGGAGCTGGCGTGGAACCCCCGATGGCCCTCGCCCGCCACCATGTTCTGGCCCGACAGCGACCGAATTGCCTGGGACCACGACCTGCTACCCGGAGTGCGGCTGCGGGCGGCGAACTACCTGCCGAAGGACCAGAGCGAGATGCGCCGCCGCCTGCGGGATCACTCCCGCAACACGTGGTACATCCATGTCGTGGTGCATGAGGCCATGACGCCGGACGCGAAGGGGAAGCAGCCGGTCTCCGCGTTCCTGCCGCCAAGCCTGCGGCACCAGGTGGTCGAGCACCGGGCCACACCGGCGCAGGCACAGGTTGCCGACTTCGCGATGAAACGGGAGCTGAATGTGCGGATGCCACGCGGCGGCGCCGTCGTCCTGCCCACGCAGCCGCACAGCCCGCACTACAACGCGGAGCACTTCACGGTGCACAGTGTGTTCCTGGACGGCTCCGAGCCAACAGAACTTTCCGACCTCATCGAAGAGTTCGCCAAGCTGCCGCGGCCACTACCCGAAGGCGCTGAGCAGGCCCTGACACAGCTGCGCCAGGGCTGGCACCTGCTGACCCTCGACGAGGAACTGGCCCACGCCCAGGGCCTGGTCATCAAATACGCCCAAGCACTCGATGCCATGACAAAGACCTGTGATCTCTACCAGGAGGCGGCCGAAGCAGCCCACGCCGCACTGGCCGAGTTCACAGGCGGTGACGGTTCGCCCCGGCCGCCCGTGCCAGGGACGGCCAAGACGGGCAGCTCACCGCTAAACGCCATCAGGAAGGGACTCGGCCGCTTCCGAGACCCAAACGAGTAATTGTCAAGAGTTGTGGGTCAGCAGCGGCTCACCATGATTCGCGGTCCAGGTGCACGAGACCTTGGATGGTGCCCAGGCGGGTGTGGAGGGTGGGCTCTGAGGCCGGAGTGTTGGTGAGCAAGAGGACCCGGACTGCCGGGTGTTCCGGGGTGTAGAGGTCGTCCTAGCCGTCATCGCCGGGGATGGCGTTCGGTTGGATCTCGATGCGTCCGAAAGTGCTCCGGGCGAGGTGGTAGACGCCCCGGTAGTCACTTTCGCGCTCGGTGAAGACCACGTCGAGGTGGCCGGTGACGAGGCGGACCAGTTCACTCGCGGTGTGTGTGCTGGTGCCGTAGGTGTCGTAGCCGGTCATGGTGGCCCGACCCTATGCCGCGAGGGTTCTGGGGCGTTCGAGGAGCTCGCCGCGTTCGAAGCAGGCGCCAGCTCTCACCAGCGCAACGAGGTGGGGCGCGTTGACGGCTCGCCATCGTGCCTGGGCGGACTCGACGAGCTTGAACACCATCGCCAGGGCGGCCGCGCGGGAGCCGGCACCTTTGGTGACCTTCGTCCGCAGCCGCACGGTCGCGAAGGTCGACTCGATCGGGTTCGTGGTGCGCAGATGGATCCAGTGCTCGGCGGGGAAGTCGTAGAAGGCCAGCAGTTCGGCCTCATCGTCCGTGATCTTCTTGACGGCCTTGGGGAACTTCGCCTTGTACGCTTCTCGAGCGCTTTGACCGCCCTGGCCGCGTGTTCCTTGTCCTCGGTGTTGTAGATGTCCTGGATGGCCTTCTTCGCCGCGGGCTGGGCCGACTTGGGCAGGCCGTCCGCGATGGTGATCCGGTCGTCCTGGGTGAGGAAACGTGGGGACACCGGGCCGGGGTCAGGAACGATCATGCTTCCAGCATCAATGAACCACAGTGATCCGCAGCTGGTTGAGACCCCTACCGCACGGGCAGCGGCGGCACCCTTGAGACCTTCTCGCAGCAGCTCGAAGTACCGCCTTTTCACCGAACTCGACAACTTGTCGGGAGGGTACCTCGGCATCCGAACGTCTCCTTCAGAAGCGTTCGCGACCACCGATAGAACTCAAGCCGTCTATCCGGTGGTCTTCATCGACGCCATCCACGTGAAAATTCGTGACGGCGCGGTCGCCAACCGGCCCATCTACGTGGCCCTGGCCGTCACCACCGAGGGCCGGCGGGAAATCCTGGGGGTGTGGGCGGGCGACGGCGGCGAGGGTGCCAAACACTGGCTGCACATCCTCACCGAGATCAAGAACCGCGGCGTCAGCGACGTCCTCATGCTGGTCTGCGACGGGCTCAAGGGTCTGCCCGAGGCGGTGGAGACCGTCTGGCCGCAGACGATCGTGCAGACCTGCGTGGTGCAGCTGCTGCGGAACTCCTTCCGCTATGCCGCCCGCCAGGACTGGGACAAGATCGCCAAGCTTCTCGAGCCCGTCTACACCGCTCCCACCGAAGAGGCCGCTCTGGACCGGTTCGCCGAGTTCGCCGATGCCTGGGGCCGGAAGTACCCGGCGATCGTAAAGCTGTGGGAGAACGCCTGGGAGGAGTTCACTCCGTCCCTGCGGTTCGACACCGAGATCCGCCGCATCGTCCGCACGGCGAACGCGATCGAGTCGGTGAACGCGCGGATCCGCCGGGCGGTCAAGGCCCGCGGACACTATCCCAACGAGCAGGCTGCGTTGAAATGCGTCTACATGGCGATCCTGTCGCTTGATCCCACCGGCAAAGGTCAGGCCCGCTGGACCATGCGCTGGAAGACCGCGCTGAACGCCTTCGACATCACCTTCGACGGCCGCCTCTCAGCAGCCCGTCAGTAACCCCAACTACCCCAGTTACACCGCTCGTTTGACAGACCCGACGAGGGTCTCTGTCGGGGTCGTGCGGACCGGGAGGTTGCCGTCGGCGTCATAGGCGTAGCGGGTCAGTTCGCTACCGCTGGTCCTGATGGTTTTGAGGCTCGACAGCTGGACCAGCTTGGTCCAGGTGTAGTCGACGGTGGTCTTGGCCGCGGCGGTTGTCCCCTGCTCGATGCGCTGGAGCATCGTGCCATCGGTGTCGTAGGTGAAGGTGTCCGTGCGGTTGGTGGTGGTACCGGTCCTGTCGAAGATCTTGCGGACACCGTGCGGCCAGTCCGCGTTGGCTGGCGTCCAGGTACCGGCACCGTCGTAGCCGAGGTAGAGATCGTCGCGCAGGGTGGCGGTGCCGACCGAGCTGGTGTCCGTGGTCGACTGCAGATTGCCCATACGGTCGTAGGTGTAGGCAGTCTGATAGGGCTCGTGCCCGTGTAGTCGGACGTGGTCTGTGCGGTGTTCGCGCAGATGCCTGCCGTAGGGCGTGCGTGAACGCCCGGGTCAGACGGCTCTGGTGGTCGTAGCGGAAGCACTGCGACTGGGCGCTCTGGCCGGTGGCCTGCCCCCGCAGCTCTGTTACCGAGCCTTACCCGTGGACACCATGTGATACCACTGATACCGTAGATACCATGTCGACTTCCAAGGCCATGAGCCTGCGCTTCCGGGACCCCGAACAGCAGGCCGCCATCGTCGCCGCCGCCAGGCAGGCCGGAGTCAGCATCCAGGACTACATCCTGTCCGCCGCGTACGCCCGCGCGACTGCGGTGGAGGACAGCTTCCTCAAGGCGTTCAAGGACTCGATGGACCGCAGCGGGCATGCCTTCGCCGCCGAGCCCAGCACCGCCGACCCCGCACCCGAGCAGCGGGCCGCCGAACAGCAGGCCCGCCGCGAGATGGAGCCAGGCGAGCGGGGCCACGCCGCGTGAACCAGCCCGACCCCCAGCAGCCCCATCCCCTCGATGTGCCCTTCCTCCTGCACGCAGCCGAGCTCCTCGACGGTGACCCCCAGGTCGACGACTACGGCCCTCTCTACGCGGCCGTCGCCCGTGCCAACGCGCGGGCCATGCAACGCGACATCTACGGCTCCCTGTACCTGAAGGCCGCAGCCCTGCTGCAGACCCTGCTCAGACTGCCCGCACTGGAGCACTCCAACGACGCCTTCGCCTGGCACTCCTGCGAGGCCTACCTCGCCCTGAACGGCCGCCGCCTCACCTACCAGCCCAAGGACGCCGTGGCCCTGGTCCGCGACGCTGTGGCCACCACCATCGGCGTCGCCCAGATCGCCCGCCAACTGCGCACCTGGGACACCGCCTGAGGAACCCCTGAGGCCCCGCACGACCACCTCAGCCGAACTACTGACCTCTTCGGGTGTTGTCGAGGGTAACGCCTACAGATCGCTGCGGTAGGCCGGTGGAGGGCGGTACGCGCAGGGGGGCGGACTGACCGCAAGCAGTGGCGGTTTCGCGAGCGGATCCGGAATGAGGCCGGCGAGCGGTTCGCGCGCGGCGAGAAGACCCAGTGATCGCAAGAGATCTGCGGGTGAGCGAGCGGTCGGTGGAACGCTGGCGTCGTGCCTGGCGGCAGGGCGGGATGGACGCCCTCGCCTCCACGGGCCCGCCGAAACCTCCCAAACTCTCCGATGGCCAGTTCGCCGAGTTGGAGCAGGAGTTGGCGCTCGGGCCGGCCGAGCACGGCTGGGAGGACCAGCGGTGGGCCCTGGCCCGGATCAGAACACTGATCGCCTGGAAGAGTCCGACATCGACTGCTCGATGGCGGCGGTGTGGCGGCTGCCGCGGATCGCGCGGACCCTACCGGCCGAGCAGGCCCCCGAAACCACCGGCTGGTTGGAGGCGGGCGGCCTCCGGGGGCTTGTCGTCCTCACCTTCTGTCCCCTACTCGGGCTGGTTCCAGTGGGCTTCAAGGGCCGCTGCCACATCGGCCGGCTTCTGCAGCACGGGCCAGTGGTTGCAGTCGAGCCTCAGCATGCGGGACGCCCGCACAGCGGCGCCGAGCTTCTCACCGAACTCGATCTGGCAGGCCGGGTCGAGAACGCCCCAGAACACCAGGGCCGGGGCGGACAGGTTCGCCAGTGCCGGTTCCCACTCCGCCCCCATCGTCAGCGCGGAGCGGTAGAGCTTGAGGATGCTGTCCTTCATCGGTCCATCCACGTGACGGACCATCTGCTCGGCGAGTTCAGGGGGAACGTCGAACCCGGCCACCAGATCCTTGGCGAAGGACGTGGGCTCCAGCTCGTTCATGTAGCGGTCGCCATCGGCCGGGTCCTGCCAGGTCTTCGCCAGCGGGTGCCAGACGTACTGCGCACTGATCGGGCCGTTGCCACCCACCCAGGTACGAACCAGGTCAGGCCGTATCGATGCGATGCGTGCGGTGAAGATGCAACCCCAGTCGTGACCGACCAGGTCCACCGGTTCGCCGACCTGCTCAAGGCGTTCGACGAGCCAGTCGACGTACTCCTCCTTGGTGGAACCGAAGTCGGGCGACGGCGCCGCGCCGAAGCCGGGCAGATCCCAGGCCTCCACGTCACGGCGGGTCAGATGCCGGCGAACGCCGTCCCAGACACGGTGGGTGTCAGGGACGCCATGGATCAGGATGGCCGGCATGGTCGGTCCTTCACGGTAGGGGTCTGTGAGCGCTGGCGAAGAGGCTGACTCAACGGGCTGCCGGTGCGCGCGTCTGACGTTGCAGCACACTGTGCAACCATGTATCGAGATACCCGCAGGGAACATATCGCGTGTCACAACATGTTGTCACACGGTACTGGGTCCGCGACCGCTCCTTAACCATGCCCTGTCAATCCATGGTTGAGCACCGCATGGATCAGACCGCGGCATGCGCGGACCCTTGGTGACCGGCATCGACAAGACCGCACCCAAGGAGCACGCGATGAAAGATGTGACCGTTCCCGATCTGCACGGAAAGCTCGCCGTGGTGACCGGCGCGAGCGACGGCATCGGCCTCGGGATGGCCGAACGGCTCGCCCGCGCCGGCGCCGACGTCGTTCTCCCGGTCCGCAACGCGGCCAAAGGCGCCGCAGCTCTTGAGCGGATCCGGACCCAGGCGCCCGGGGCGAACGTCTCCACCCGCGTCCTCGACCTCGCTTCCCTGACATCGGTAGCAGTCCTCGCTGACACACTGTTGAAGGAGGGAAGGCCGGTCGGCCTATTGATCAACAACGCCGGAGTGATGGCACCGGCCACCCGGCACACGACAGCGGACGGCTACGAGCTGCAGTTCGGTACCAACCACCTCGGCCATGCGGCGCTCACCGGACGTCTGATGCCGTTGCTGCAAGCCGGCCAGGCCCGCGTGACCACCATCACCAGCAGTGCCGCACGCAGCGGCCGGATCGACTGGGACGACCTGCAGAGCGAGCGACGCTACGCACCGGTGCGCGCCTACAACTTCTCCAAGCTGGCCAACCTGCTGTTCGCCCTCGAACTGAACCGCCTCAGCACGGCGAACGGGTGGGGCATCGTCAGCAACGCCGCCCATCCCGGGACCACGTTGACGAACCTCTACGCGTCCGGTCCCAACCTCGGCCGCAGCCGCCCCGCTCCCCATGAAGCGATCATGAAGCGACTCGCCCGCTGGGGCGTATTCGTCCATTCAGCCGACGCCGGGATGCTTCCGCCGCTGTACGCGGCCACGAGCCCCGACGCCAGGGGCGGACTCCTCTACGGCCCTGACGGCTTCGGGCAGTTCACCGGTGGCCCGACCGAGCTGGCGATATACAAATCGGCCCGGAGCGAAGCAGACGCGGCGCGGCTCTGGCAGATCTCCGAGCGCCTGACCGGGGTTGAGTTCGCAGCCGCCTGACACGTCCGGCACCTGGCCAGATCTCCGTCATGAGAAGTGGCACGAAGTCTCACGAACAGGACACGCAGCAGTGGACAGAGTCGAATTGGCAACCTTCCTCAGGACACGGCGCGAGGCCCTTCAGCCGGAAGACGTGGGACTGCCACGTGGCCGGCGCCGAAGGACCGGCGGGCTACGCCGAGAGGAAGTCGCCGCGCTGAGTGACATGTCGGTCGACTACTACAGCCGGATCGAGCAGCCGCGAGGCCCCAACCCCTCGGAGCAGATGCTCGCCGCCCTCGCCCGCGGCCTGCATCTGTCTCTCGAGGAACGTGATCACCTCTTCCAACTCGCGGGCTACGCCTCTCCCCGGTCGGTACGGCGCGGCGATCACCTCAACCCGGGCATGATGCGCATCCTCGACCGGCTCGGGGACACTCCCGCGCAGGTGGTCAACCACCTGGGCGAGACGTTGAAGCAGACGGACCTGGCAGTGGCGCTATTGGGGGACGAGACCGCCTTCACCGGACGGGCCCGCAGTCTGCACTACCGGTGGTTCACCGATCCCTCCTCTCGGCTGATCCACTCCGAGAGCGACCACGCCACCCGGGGCCGCCAGCTGGTGGCGGACCTCTACGGCGCGTACGCGCGCGACGGCGGTGACTCCCGCACGGCCGATCTCGTCGACGCACTGCAGTCGGCGAGCCCAGAATTCGCGGCGCTCTGGTCCGAGCACCCGGTCCTCGGACCATACTGCGCGCCCAAACGCTTCCGGCACCCGCAGTTGGGGGACCTGGAACTGCACTGCCAGACGCTCGTCGACCCCGACCAGTCACAGCGGCTTCTGGTGTTCACCGCCGTACCCGGCACGGAGAGCCATACGAGCCTCCAGTTGCTCTCCGCCCTCGGCAGGTAGCGCGGACAGGCGAGACGCACGTCACACCCAATGTCCTGTCACACATCACGTGCCCACACGGTCAATAGTGTGTATCCGCACACGCCAAGGGAGATCACCGTGGAATCGCGTCTCGCCTCCTTCGGCCACCCCCTCGCGGGAAAGGTCCTGAAGCACATCAACTCGGCCGGCAAGGTGCTTTCGGACTCCACGCTGCCCGCCACGGTCCAGGAACTGGTGAAGATCCGCGCGAGTCAGATCAACGGCTGTGGCTTCTGCACCGACATGCACACCAAGGATGCCGTGCACGCCGGGAAGAGCACACAGCGTCTCCACCTCGTCGCGGCATGGCGCGAAGCCACGGGGTTCACCGAGGCGGAACGGGCCGCGCTGGAGCTGGCCGCGCAGGGTACCCGCATCACCGACGCGGCCGACGGTGTCACCGACGAGGCCTGGACGAATGCCGCCAAGCACTTCGACGAGGACCAGCTCGTCGCCCTCATTTCCCTGATCGCCGTCATCAACGCCTACAACCGCATCAACGTCATCGACCAGCAGCCTGCCGGGGACTACCAGCCCGGCCAGTTCGGCTAATCGACGCCTGCGTCACCGGGCTGTGCGCGGGGCTTGGCCGCCTCACAGCGCGGAGACCCTGGCCTCCTCGCAGTCCGGAACGATGCATTCCGACACAACGTTTGTTTCCAGATACTCCGAATCAAGAGGGATCATGCCCAACTCCACCCCACTGCACTTCATGGACCACGTCGCCATCGTCACAGGGGCGGGCTCGGGCATCGGCCGGGCCACTGCCGTCGCCCTGGCCGAGTCAGGGGCACACGTCCTCGGTGTGGGCCGCCGAAAGGAAGCCCTGGAGGAGACAGCTCAGGCCCACACCAACATCGCGGTGCTGCCGCTCGACATCTGTGAGGAGGGCGCCGCGGACAGGGTCGTGGCCACCGCCGCGGAGTGGTGGGGCCGTATCGATGTCCTCGTCAACAACGCCGGTGTCACTGCCGTAATGCCCCTGGCGGAGACCGATCGGTCGGTGATCACCAACCTGTTCGAGCTCAATGTGACAGCGCCCAGCATGCTCGCCCATGCGGCCCTGCCCTACTTGCGCGACTCTTCGGGTTCCATCGTCAACGTCTCGAGCACCTACGGCCACCGTCCGCTGGCCGGCGGAGCCCACTACGCCGCCACCAAGAGCGCCCTGGAACAGCTGACGCGGAGCTGGGCACTCGAACTCGCCCCGGAAGGCGTGCGGGTGAACGCGATCGCCCCCGGCCCCACCAAAACGGATGTCCTGGCCGCGGCCGGCCTCCCGCAGAACACCATCGACGACATGCTCAGCCATGAGCGCGGCCGCATCCCGACAGGCCGTCTCGGCGATCCCAAGGAAGTCGCGAACTGGATTGTGCGCATGGCCGATCCCCTGGGCGCGCACATCACCGGTCAAGTGCTCACGGTTGACGGAGGGCTCCATCTCGTGTGACGGACCATCACAAGTGATCCCCCGAAGGAACCGCTTCCCATCCACGACAATCGACCGTCTTGAGCGGCTGCGGCACGTCCGTACCGCTGTGCTGGATGTCGCCTACAACGAGACGGGGTCCAGGAGCGGGAGCACCGACTACGAGAAGCTCGAATCCGTCCTCGCGGAGCAGCCCGAAATCACCATGCCCGCCGTCACTCTCGACGGTCTGGCCGACGGGAACTTCCCGGCGACGGACACTGTGTCATCCGCCCACCATTTCACCGGTCCCCAGGCTCCACCACCACGCGCGGGACGCGCGTCACAACCTGCCGCAGGAACGCCCCGATGCGTCCGCGGCCTCGGTCCATGACGTCAGACTCCTGCGCCAGGAGCACGCCGTCCGCCACTGAATCCGATGGGTGATGTCGGGAGTTCACCATGGATACCTCTTCGAACGAGCAACCCGCCGCACGCATCGCGACCTCCCGCGGCAAGTGGATACTGCTGACCACGGTCCTGGGCTCGAGCATGGTTCTCCTGGGTTCGACGGTCACCAACGTCGCGCTGCCGCACATGAGTGAGGACCTCACGGCCGACCTGGCGGCGCTTCAGTGGACCGTGAACGCGTACATGGTGACCCTCGCAGGCCTGATCCTACTGGGAGGGGCCCTGGGCGACCGCTTCGGACGGCGCCGGATCTTCGTCCTGGGCGTGGTGTGGTTCGCCACCGCCTCCCTCCTGTGCGGGCTCGCCACGGACACCGGCACGCTGGTCACCGTCTGCGTGTACGCGGGCCTGGGCGGGTTCTTCTTTCTGACAGCTCTTCAACTTCAGATAGTCGTCGGCTACTCGGCACTCGAAGCCGGCGCCGCCCTGTTGCCGACATCTGTGCTCATGCTGGTCTTCTCGTCCCACTCCGGCGAACTCGCCCGCCACCTGGGTCCACGCATTCCTCTCACTGTGGGCCCACTCCTCTGCGCGGCGGGAATGCTGCTGATGCTTCGGGTCGACACCGGCGCGTCGTACGTTCCGCACATACTTCCGGCGCTGGTTGTCCTGGGCGCGCCGGGATGGTCGTCATGGTCGCTCCGTTGACTGTGACGCTCCTGACGTCCGTGGACACGACGAACGTCGGAATCGCCAGCGGCATCAACAACGCGGCGGCCCGGGCCTCAGGGCTCATCGCTGTGGCGACACTTCCGCTGCTCATCGGTATGGGCCCGGACGCCTATCGCTCGAGCGCGGTCTTCGATACGGCGTACAGCCGGGCCATGGCTCTATGCGCGGCCGTCACGGCCATCGGGGCAATGCCGGCCTTCATGACTCTGCGCGAAACGTCCGCGGTCCGTCACCGGATTCATTGGCGAGCCCATGGGTGGTTGATGGAACCACCACTCGCACCGCGGATTTCACACAAGGGATGGTGAACATGTCGTATCCGGAGCAGGTGTACTGGGGAGATGGCGGAGAGGTCAGTGCCGACTTCCGTCCGGCGGACGCTGCGCCCGACGTCGGTGAAGCGGGAAAGGACGCCATCCACTACCTGGCTACGACGGAGACCTCACGGGGCGAGTTCGGTCTCTACCGGGTCGAGATGAGGGCGAAGGCCGGCGGCCCCAAGACCCACTTCCACAAGACCATCTCGGAGTCCTTCTACATCCTCGACGGCACCGTGCGTCTCTTCGACGGAGCACAGTGGATCAATGCCCGGAAGGGAGACTTCCTGCATGTGCCGCAGGGAGGGCTCCACGCCTTCCGCAACGACTCGGACGCCCCCGCCGAAATGCTGCTGCTCTTCACGCCGGGCGCGCCACGTGAGGAGTACTTCGAGAAGGTCTCGCAGCTGGCGGATGCCACGGATGACGAGCGTGCCAAGTTCTTCGACAAGCACGACTCCTACTTCGTGGACTGACCGCAACCGGCCTTGCCGGCGGCGGCGCGGCAGTGCCGCGCCGCCGCCGGGGTCGGCTCAGTCTGTGGGCCGCGGGGCGCGCAAGTGGGCCCGCTTCTGAAGCTCCTCCTCGTCGACCAGTTCGAGCATCGGCCTGCCCGGCGCGCACATCATCGTCACGACGAACCGGGTCCGCGCATCGGCCAGCGCGTTGCCGTCCTGATAGTGGATAACGTCGCCACCCGGCTCCCAGAACGTCTCGCCGGCCTCGACCACACGCTCGGGCTCGCCCTCAAGCTCGAAACGGACCGCGCCCTCGATGACGTACCCGAACGCCGGGCCCGAGTGGCGGTGCGGCGGGGTGCCCGGGTCTCCGGGCTCCCACTCGACGTGAATGGTCATCGCCGAGGCGCCCTCAGGGACGGAGATCGGTGCGGCGTCCTGCAGCATCTTCGCCGCCGTCTTCCACCCCTCCGACCGTGACTGCTCACGAGTCCCGCGCACTGAGTCCATGTTCGACACTGTGTTGCACCTCCATAGGTCCACCGCGCCATGGTTCCCATGGCCGTTCTCCAGTGATGACCAGGCGCCGGGTGGATCTGTGACACCCCTGACTGTCAGTGTCACAACATCGGCACGAACCCTGTCCCAGTTGTTGTGAGTACCTCAAGGCATCAGCGGGGTCACCTACCCCTCGACAGGAAGAGACTCGGATGCGCGTCGTTGTTGCAGGGGCCACCGGTCTGATCGGTTCCAGGACGGTCGCCAGGCTCAGGGACCACGGAGTGTAGCTGTGTCAGTGACAACTGACTCCAGTGGTAGGTCGGTTTTGACTCCAGTTGGCGGCCTCACGGGCATGACCTGTAGGTAGGGAGTGACTCCACTCTCCAGCCCCCGGGGATTCAGCCGGTCCATCGTGGTCACGGACCGTGGTCGGCTTCGGAGCCTCTCTGTGGGAGTGCCTGCGCACCAACTCGATTGGAGGGACTCACCGTTGCTGCGTTGCAGCCTGTCTCCCCGTGCCGTGCCATCAGTCGAGGTCGCCATTAGAGCGTGCTTTTGATTCCTAATGCCGTTCGTCAAGCCGCGGGGTATGCACGAGGCGGGGGCAAGGAGGTGTCGGAGCGCGGTAGTGTCCGTTTCTCCGACTGGGGAGGGCTCATGGCGACCAAGTGGAGCTTGACGATCGACTGCGCGTACCCGGGGAAGCTGGCCGCGTTCTGGGCGCTGGCGCTGGGCTATGCGGAGAAGCCCGCGCCCGCAGGGT
Organism: Streptomyces phaeochromogenes; assembly: GCF_001418655.1. Taxonomy (GTDB): domain Bacteria; phylum Actinomycetota; class Actinomycetes; order Streptomycetales; family Streptomycetaceae; genus Streptomyces; species Streptomyces phaeochromogenes. The sequence continues at coordinate 20,528 of NZ_LIQZ01000298.1, forward strand.
TCGGGAGCTGGGAGGAGTGGTTCTCACATCATGAGGTTCCGGAGGACGAGTGGGATGACGGGGCGTACCTCTCGGATCCGGACGGCGCAGGCCCCACCTTGTCCTTCTTGAAGGTGCCGGAGCCGAAGGTGGTAAAGAACCGGCTGCACATTGACGTGCAAGTCGGTGGCGGCCGCGAAACACCGTGGGAGGTGCGCTGGCCGCGCGTGATCGAAGCGGTGGAGCGGTTGACTGCTGCGGGCGCGACCGTGGTCCGCGAGGACGAGTTGCAGGGCAGGCCGGATCACGTGGTGATGGCAGACCCGGAAGGTAACGAGTTTTGCCTGGTCTGACGGGGGCCGTCAGACTGGCTGGCCCGCGTGCAGCGGGTCGCGTTCTTTCCTACACGCGGCAGCCCTTGCCAGTGGAGCTGGCTCGTAGCACCGGCCGTCGCGCAGGAGGGCCCACAGGACATTGACGCGCCGACGAGCGAGGGCCAGAACGGCCTGGGTATGGCGCTTGCCTTCGGCGCGTTTGCGATCGTAGAAACGACGGGATTCCTCGCAGTGGCGGATGCTGAACAATGCCGAGGTGTAGAAGACCCGTTGGAGTCGGCGGTTGTATCGCTGCGGGCGCCGCAGGTTCCCGCTGATCTTCCCGGAGTCCCGTGGTGCTGGGGCGACACCGCCGAAGCCAGCGAGCCGGTCGGGAGTGCCGAAGGCGCTCATGTCGCCGCCGGTGGCGGCCAGGAACTCGGCGCCGAGGATGGTGCCCAGACCCGGCATGCTGGTGATCACGTCGAAGTGGTGGTGGTCGCGAAAACGGGCCTCGATGAGCTTGTCGATCTCGGCAACCTGCTGGTTGAGGTCCATCACCTCCTTCGCCAGGGTGTGCACCATCCGGGCGGTCAGTTTCTCGCCCGGCAGGCTGGTGTGCTGGCGCTCGGCGGCCTCGAAGGCAGTCTCGGCCAGCTGGTCGGCGCGGTGGACCTTTCGGTTGCGGAGCCACGTCTCCAGCCTCTTGCGGCCGATCCGGCGGAAGGCAGCCGGCGTTTGATAGCCGGTCAGCAAGACGAGCGGGCCGGTGTTGGTGACGTCGAGCGCACGCTCCAGACCGGGAAAGATGCCGGTGAGGTGGGCACGGAGCCGGTTGACGGTGCGGGTGCGGTCGGCGACCAGGTCCATGCGCCGACCGGTGAGGATCTTCAGATCGATGACAGTCTCGTCGCCAGCCCGTAAAGGATGCAGATCACGGCGGATACGAGCCTGATCGGCAATAACAGCGGCGTCCTTGGCGTCGGTCTTGCCTTCGCCGCGGTAGCCCCCGGATGCACGGTGAATGGCCCGGCCGGAGAGATAGAGGGCCGACTGATCGTGGTTGAGGAGGATCGCGATCGCGTGGGCGGCTCCGCCGTCGGCCAGGTCGATGCCCCAGGTCACGTTGTCGCCCAGGGCCAGGACGTCGGTGAGGGGTTGGAGGAGTTCGGGTTCGTCGTTGGCGACGCGTCGCGACAGCAGCCGGCGGCCGCTCTCGTCGATGGCCACACAGTGGTGATGGGTCTTACCTGCGTCGATGCCGGCCCAGATCGCGGCCATGTGGTGCCTCCGTGCGGTGGGGTGCTGGTGCCTCCCGACGGACGACCTCGCTGCCGATTCCCTACGGAGCGATCATTCGCAATTCCCAATTGGCAGCCGAGTCGTCGTGGGACGTCGGGCGGCCAATCAATGCCGGCCACAAGCGGCAGAAGGTTGAAAGCCACACCCGACGTCCCTGGGTGGATGAACCATACGAAGGGCTCGCCCGGTCCCGCAGAACAACGTAGGGAAGGTTGAGGATGGACCGGTGTGGCGGAGGTCTTGTGGCGTCCGGTGGCCAATTTCGTTGGGGGCAGCCAGCCGGCTACCCCCCAACGTTCCGGTTGGTGTTTGTGCCTTCTGGGATCAGACGGTGGTCACGCTCATAACCGCCCAGCACCTCCAGCGCGTGGACGTGGCCTTCCAGGAACGCTTCATGCCCGCACGAAGCGAAGATCTTGTGCACGGCCTTCCCGCTGAACGACAGCCGCAGCGAGAACAGGAGCACCTTGGTGGACACCCCGTCCAGGTCGATCCACACGTCCCCGAAGTCGACCTCCGCCTCGTCACCGGGGCGGTGGCTCTGCGGCACGAACGCCTGCGGCGGCCCCCGGGCATCGTGCTCGTCGATCAGCCGATCGAAGACCCGCTTGCCGGTGTGCCGCTGCTTGCGCGGCGCGTCCAGGTCATCCCGCAGGAATTGGTCGATGGTCGCCTTGAACGCGTCCAGGCGCGAGACCCGGGCCGGAAGCTGCTTGCGCGGCGCCGGCCACACCGACTCCAGCGCCATCGCGACCGTCCGGCGGCCCACCCCGTACTTGGCCGGCAAAGCCCGCCTGGACAGTCCGACCCGAGCGTCATGGCGTATCGCCGCGTACAACTCGACCTTCGGAACAGGCACTTGAGCCACCCAGCGCTAGCCGATGCACCCCGATACTCCCACCGCAAGGCCCCGGTGGAGTCAAAACTCACCGACATCAACTCTCTGCCGACGGCACTGGAGTCACGACCCACCAACACCTGGCCTCAACTCCCACCTTCAAAGCCAGAGCCCGCTGTCACAAATAGAGACGCTGTCCTGTCTCTTCTAGTGCAGAGCGAATGTGACCAGGTAGACCCACGAGAGGAATCCGTTATGAAGGTCGTAGTGATCGGTGGCACCGGGCTCATCGGCTCGAAGCTGGTCGGCAAGCTCAACGAGCACGGCCACGAGGCGGTCGCGGCGGCGCCCAACACCGGCGTCAACACCCTGACGGGCGAGGGGCTGGCCGAGGTCCTCAAGGGTGCGTCGGTCGTCGTGGACGTGTCCAACTCGCCCTCCTTCGAGGACCAGGCCGTCATGGACTTCTTCCGCACCTCCACGACCAACGTCCTCGAGGCGGAGGCCGATGCCGGCGTGACCCACCACGTGGCGCTGTCCGTGGTCGGCACCGACCGCCTCCAGAAGAGCGGGTACTTCCGCGCCAAGCAGGCCCAGGAAGAGCTGATCAAGGCGTCCGACATCCCTTACTCCATCGTCCACGCGACGCAGTTCTTCGAGTTCGCGAAGGGCCTCGCCGACGGGGTCACCGAGGGCGACACCGTGCGCCTGCCCGCTGCCAGGATCCAACCCATCGTGTCCGACGACGTGGCCGCCGCCGTCGGCCGTACCGCGGTCGGGGCCCCGGTCAACGGCGTGGTGGAGGTGGCCGGTCCCGAGGCGTTCCAGCTCGAGGAGTTCATCCGCATGGGGCTCGTCGCCCAGAACGATCCCCGCAAGATCGTCACGGACCCGCAGGCAACGTACTGGGGCGCCGAGTTGCAGGAGGACACGCTCCTGCCGGGTCCGGACGCGCACATCGCCGAGACCAAGTTCGCCGACTGGCTCGCGCAGCAGAAGTAGGCCCTCGGGTGGCCCCCGTCAGGCGACGGGGGCCACCCGTGTCTTGTCCGGCCGCGTCCTGAATCCAGCACAGGGCCGAAGCGAGCCGGAATTCATCCGGATCTGAGACTTACCGTACGAAGGAGCCGACTCGCCAAGTCGAGCCGTAGGGAAAGCGCGATTGCTGATCTCGTACCTTATGAAGGGCTGACCGGTGTCTACACCGTTGACCCGGTCCACAGCAGGATCGGCTTTTCCGTGCGGCACGCCATGGTCACCGACGTACGCGGGAACACCGCCTTCGAGGGGCTCCTCAAACTCGACGGGCACCGGCCCGGCGGGTCCGAGGCCTACCTCAGTGTCCAGACCGGCAGTCTGGACACGGGATCCTCCGAGCGGGACGCCCATGTCGCCGGCCCGGACTTCCTCGACTCGGCGTCGTTCCCTCTCATGAGCTTCCGCTCCACCGGAGTCCTCGACGCCGGTCGCCGTGAGTTCCGTATGGCCGGATTCCTTCGGATCAAGGACGTCGAGCTTCCCATTCATCTCGATCTCGAGCTCGGTGGAGCGAGCCGGGACCCAGACGGACTGAACCGTGTCGGCTTCGAGGGCACGGCCACCCTGCGCCGTTCCGACTGGGGACTCGACTGGAACACCGCCCTGGCCGCGGGCGGGGCCCTGATCAGCGACAAGGTGTCGCTGATCCTCGACATCTCCGCTGTACAGCTGGAACAGGCAGACGCCGCCCAGACCGCGCGGTGAGGCCCGTTCGCCTTACGGACTCCGCCACAGAAGGACACACGATGAATCAAGCCACCGAGACCCGAACCGACATCGCGGCCGACATCGTGTCGCTGACCGCCGAGGCGACGGAACTGGAGAGCCGTATCGACGAGATCCACCTGGAACTCGCGCACCTCAAGGAGCGGATGGGAGCCGTGTCCGCCGCACTGCACCGGATTCTCCCGACCTGAGCTGCTCCCCGGCGCCTGCGGCGAGGATTCTTGCCAGGTGCTCGACGTCGCCGGACCGGGCTGCCGTGAAGAACGCCTCAACAAGCCGCCGACGCGCGATCGCGTCCACCGACGGTCTGCGGCGGTCTGCGGCGGCTGGCGGCGGCCGGCGGCGGCCGGCGGCGACACGCTGATGGGCGCGTGACACCTGCTGCCTCGTCTTGGCGACGCTGATGCACAACAACTCGGAGATCTGGACATACGGGTAACCGAACCCCTCCCGCAGGAGGTACGCGGCGCGCTGCGTCGGAGTGAGCGTCTCCATCGTCAGGAGGACCGCTCCCTCGACGGCGTTTTGCTGCTCGGCGGCCGCTTCCGGGGTCGCGTGGCTGTCGACCGGTTCCGGAAGCCAGGGACCGACGCACGACTCCCGGCGCCTCCAGGCGGACTGCACCACGTTGATGGCCAGGCGATCGGTTGTCGTCCTGAGCAGCGCCCACGGACTCAGGACAACCCTGCGGTCCACGCCCTGCCAGCGAAGCCCTTTCCGGCCGGCCAGGGCAGCCGCGCGGTAGGCCGCCGCGCGCATCAGAGGATGGCGAAAAAGCACGGACGTGCCAGCGTGAGCAGTCCCGCCGTCTGGGCCGGGGACGCCGCGTCCACCCCGATCCCGAGCCCCTCCGCCGCACGTGTCAGCAAATCGACGTCCCTGACCGGCTCGGCAGCGGCGATCAGCAGCAGTCGCCGAGTCGCCGGTGGAAGCGACTGCACCCGGCTGAGGAAGCTCTGTTCGATGTGGCTCGCCGATGGCTGCGCGCCCGGTTGAGCGAGGCCCCGGCCAGGTCGGCCACCGACGACCCGCGCGGCAGCTCCAGAAGGGCAAGAGGGTTTCCTCGTGCTTCGGCGAGGCTCCTGCTCCGTATGCCCTCGTCGATCCACCCTGGGGTCACCGAGTCCAGCAGCGAACGAGCGTCCCGGTCGTTCAAGCCGCGCAGATTCAGTTCGGGAAGCCCTTCGGACGCGGGCTCGTCATCCTCCGACGCCCGCACCGCGAAGACAAGGCCGACCGACTCCGCCATGAGGCGTCGCGCCACAACGCCGAGAACCTGTGCCGACACACGATCGAGCCACTGCGCATCGTCGACCAGGCAGATCGACGGCCGCTCCTCGGCCACCACGGCCAAGTGACTGAGGAGCGCCAGGCCGAGCAGAAACCTGTTCGGCGATGCGCCTGCGGACAGACCGAATGCGATGCCGAGGGCGTCTCGTTGCGGGCCGGGCAGGTGATACGTCCTCGAGCAAGGATCCACAGAGCTGGTGCAGCCCGGCGAACGGAAGCTCCATCTTGGTCTCGGTGCCGCCAGCCCGGACTACCCGGCAGCCGACCGCGCTCTCCAAGAGATGGTCCAGCAGGGCGGTATGCCGATGCCTGCCTCGCCGCGCAGCACGAGAGCGGCGCTCTGAGCGGCTCGTGCGCTCGCCACCAGCTGGTCAAGCGCAGCGCACTCCGTGCTCCGGCCAAGCACCCGTACACCACCATCTCCCCCACCCAGGCACCGCCGGCGTCGGTCGTACCTCCCTCAACGAGCGCACGCCTCTCACTATCCGGGGATCGGGATGATCGCCGGGTGACTGGGTGAGCATGGGGCTGACGACGACAGGGCGGGGCCGCATCGTCGCCGCCCCGCCCTGTCGAGGGTCGAGTACGCCGGTCAGCGGACCGTTCGCGCCGCCCTTTCGATGATGTCGGCGACGTCCTTGGGGTGGGACACGCTCACGGCGTGCGAGGCACGGACCTCCACCGTGTGCGCCTTGGCGCGCTCGGCCATGAAGGTCTGTGCCTGCGGCGGGATGTTGAGGTCCTCGGTGGCCACCAAAACCCAGGAGGGAATGGTCTTCCAAGCAGGCTCGGCGGCTCCCTCCTCCAGCGCGGCGCTGGTCACCGGGCGCTGGGAAACGGCCATGAGGTCAGTGGTGTCTTCGGGGACGTCCGCGGCGAACTGGTCGTGGAACTTGGCCTGTTCGATGTAGAGGTCCGCCCCCTGGGAACCGTCCGGCAAGGTGACCGGAATGGGACGCAGGGCTTCGCCGAGGGTGCTGCCCGGGAACTTGCCCGAGAGCTCGACCGCGCTCTCGCCCTGCTCCGGCAGGAAGGCGGCGATGTACACGAGCGCCTTGACGTTGTGGGCACCGTTGGCGGCGTTGCTGATGACCGATCCTCCGTAGGAGTGTCCGGCCAGCACGACGGGGCCGTCGATGCCAGCCAGGAGGTCCTTGAGGTAGGCGGCGTCGCTGCTCAGCCCGCGCAGCGGATTGGCCGCGGCTACCACGGGATAGCCGTCCCGCTTCAGCTTCTTGACCACACCGTTCCAGCTGGTGGAGTCGGCGAACGCGCCATGGACGAGCACAACGGTCGGTTTGCGGTGCTGCGAGGACGTGCCCCTGCCGGCGCTGGCCGGGCCGACCGAAGCGGCGAGGAGGGCGGCGGCGACCGTGGTGGTGGCCACGAGGGTGAGAGGAGTGCGGACACTCTGGTAGAGCGAACCACGGTTCATGGAAGGCCCTTTCGAGACGGAGGTGTCGAGCGGCCGAGAACTCTCAGTTGTTGCGAAGGACGGTGCGCAGGGTGTGAATGGCCCACTCCACCGCGGCAGTTGTGGCCCGGGTGGGCCGGAGAGGGTTGAGCATCATGAAGTCGTGCAGGGTGCCGTTGATGCGGATACTCGTGGTGGGCACTCCGGCCTGGGTCAGCTTGCGGGCGTACGCCTCGCCCTCGTCCCGCAGCACGTCGTTGTCGTCGACCATGACGAGAGCGGGCGGCAGCCCGCGCAGCTCCTCAAGGCTCGCTCGCAGCGGCGAGGCTGTGATCTCCGCCCGCTGGGCGGGATCGGTGGTGTAGCAGTCCCAGAACCAGGCCATGGCCTTCGCCGTGAGGTAGGGCCCGTCGGCGAATTCCCGGTAGCTGCCGGTATCCTGGGCCGCGTCCGTGACGGGGTAGTACAGCGACTGGTGGACGAAGGTCACGTCACCGCGCTGCTTGGCCAGGAGGGTCAGCGCGGCGGTCATGTTGCCGCCGACGGAGTCGCCCGCCACCGCCAGGCGGGAGGCGTCCAGACCTTCCTCCGCGCCCTTGTCGGTGATCCACCGGGCAGTGGCGTACGCCTGCTCGACGGCAACCGGGTACCGGGCCTCCGGCGAACGGTCGTACTCTACGAACACCACGGCGGCCTCCGCGCCCACGGCCAGCTCGCGCACCAGACGGTCATGGGTGCCGGCATTGCCGATGACCCAACCGCCGCCGTGCACATAGAGGACGACCGGCAATACGCCCTCGCCGACGAGGGGCTTGACGATGCGTACCCGCACATCGCCAACCTCGGCGGGCACCGTGATCCACTTCTCGTCCACCTCCGGCTTCTCCACCGGCGCCGCCTGCAGGTCGTCCAGAACCTTCCGGGCGCCCTCCGGGCCGAGTTCGTAGAGGAACGGCGGGTTGGCGGTGGCGTCGGCGAGATCCTGCGCGGCGGACTCAAGAACGGGCTCAGTCATCCTGCACTCCTTGGGTCGGCAGGCCATTGCCTGCTTTCACCTCTATGACAAGACACCTTTGGAAGATGTGACACGCACGGCGGTGATTGTTGCGACTGCGCGTCGTCGAACCTGACGTCGGCTCAGTGCCCGGCGTTCGCTCTCCGTGGTGCCGCCCCAGACGTCTTCCACCTGTCCCGCCCGCAACGCCCAGTCCCGTCACAGCGACGGCGTCGGCGTCGGCGTCGGCGTCGGCCCGGTATATGAAGCAGGCGCAATTGGAGCACCGTGACTTTCAGCGACCGGAGGAACGGAGACCGCAGGATCATGCATCTCGAACCATCCCCCGTGTCAGCCGACCTCGAAGAGGCTGTTTCGGTCTTGGTGCAGCACAGAGCACGTCTCCTCGGCATCGCCTACCGGGTGCTCGGCAGCTCGGCAGCTCGGCCGAGGACGTGGTCCAGGAGGTGTGGCTGCGCTGGCAGAAGACCGACCGTTCCGCGGTGGTCAGCCCGGTGGCCTTCCTGTCGAGCACCGCGACCCGTCTGGCCATCAACGTCGCGCAGTCGGCGCGCGTGCGGTGGGAGACCTACATCGGGTCGCGGCTGCCCGAGCCCGTCGACACGAGCTCGGATCCGGAGGTGGGCGCGCAGCGCGCGAAGGCCCTGCAATGGCTCTGCTGTTGGTGCTGGAGAAGCTGAGCCCCACCGAGCATGCCGCATACGTACTGCGCGAGGCATTCGACTACAGCTATCCCAAGATCGCCGAGATGCTCCAGCTCAGCCTCGCCAATGTGCGGAAGATCGTGGGCCGCGCTCGCAAGCGCCTCTCGGACGAGCCGCGAGAGCGCGTGGACACGGCGGAGCACCGACACCTGATGAACGTCTTCGTCTCCGCGGCTCGAACGGGAGACGTGGCTCGCTGGAAGCCCTTCTCACCCTCGATACGGTCAGTCTGTCCGACGGCAACGGTCTCCGCGGCTGCGCTCGTATCCCTGTACTGGGCCGTGCATGGGTGGCCAAGATGGTGACCTGTCCGAAGCTCTGGCGGGAGGCGGAGCACCAGTTGGTAGACGCCAACGGCCAAACGGGCGTCGTGGTCCACCGGGACGGCCACGCCATGGCGTTCATGACGATGGCCGCATCGAAGAAAGGGATCCACAAGTCGATGTGGGTGTTCAACCCGGACAAGATCGCCGCGTTCCTCGACTCACGGTCTCGCCACACGGCTGCCCTGCGCCGGTAACACTCTCTCACACAGTCCGCACGCCCTACTGCCTATGATGTGGAAGGTTACCCCTTACCGCGTCCAGACCGAGCGCCACCGCAGGTGAGCCGGGCGCGGCACGAAGGGCCGAGGATGAGAGGAACACATGGTCTCCGTAACCCACGCGGCGCACGACATCGACATCACTGCTGAAGGCCTTCAAGAGGAACTTGCCCGACTGGAGCTTCAGAAGCAGGCGCTGGAAAGGGAACTGGCCGCAGTCGCGGCGCATCTCGGCTCGGTGCGGCGGACCCTCACCGCCTTTGAGTCGATGCGGCATGCCGCGACTCCGGCCACTGCCGCCCCGCAAGCAGCCGTCCCCTCCCCCGCGGCCGCTGGAATGCCGTCCGCGGCGCCCCGGGCCCAGAAGCCGAAGGCCGACAGGACCACGAAGCATCCCACCCCCACCGACGCCGACACGAACAGGTCGAAGTACGGCCAGCTCACCGAGCAGATCATGGAGTACTTCGCCGAGGTCGGCGATACCGACGTACGGGCCCGGGATGTCGCCGCGGCGCTCGGCCGCGACACCGACAGCGGGAGCATCAACGCAGTGCGCAGCACACTCGACCGTCTCGTCGGTACCTCCCACATCCGGCGAACCGGCCGAGGCCTCTACCGCGCCAAGCGTTCCTAGCCGGTGTACGCCGCTTCGTCCCCGATGGTTCCGGGCGCCGCCCATCGGGGGAGGTGCGCACCGCCCGGAACACTGTGTTGACCTTACCAATGTTTTGCTGTCCTTCGTGACAGTGGTATGGCTCCTTTCGCAATGTCTCGTCGTCGTGGCCAGTACCGTGGTTCAGCCCGATATCCCCAGGATCAATACGACACACGCCGTGACCATGGCCAGGGTGATCAGGACCATCGCTGTGAACGTTCCCCGGAGCCATCGGCCGAGGCGAAGGTGATGGTGCTCTTCCACCACGCCGATACGGGCGGCAATGTGCTCGGTCACCATGCGGGCAACGTATTTCTGCTCTTCGAGATACCACCGCTCGATGTCCATCTTCTGCCTGTGGGTCAGCCCCGCGGTTCGCTCGGTGAACTCGGCCACGCGCCGATGCGCCGCTTCGAGATGTGCCTCTTCGTGCAGGAAGTCTTCGATGTCGTTCAGGCCGCGTGCGGCCTCCTCGCTCGCGTCCATGGCCTACCTCCAGAGAGGGTCGGGAGCCGAAGACCTCGGCCTTCACTCCCCTGGACGGGACGGCTCGCCCGTCTGTGACATGCACCGCCTGCGCTGCGTCGATCGTGCGCCGACACACGGGCCGTGACAAGGCCGCAGTCCCGGCCCGTCGGCTCCGTATCAGTGCAACGGCGCTTCCTCCGAATCGGCGCTCGCGACGAACGCGTCCCGCGGGCGCTGCACAGAGGCCAGGGAGACGAGGTTCCGGCCAAACACGGCGGCCGTGAGCCAGACGGTGAGAACCCGGATGCTGCGTTCCCAGGAGGGCACGGCCAGTTCGTGATAGCCCCGGTGCATCAGCCAGGCGGGGAGCCCCCTTGATGACAAGGTTCTTGTACTGGAAGACGCCTCGCCCCAGACTCAAGGTCCCCGCCACTCCCAGTCTGCCGTGCCGGTAGTGCAGGCTCCCTCCCCCGCGGGGCTCGCCGCGAGGTTCCTGGCAAGGAGCCTGCCCTCCGCGCAGCATGCTGGGCGTTCGGCACCGTGCGGGGCTCCGGCACGGGCGACGCCAGATCGGGCACGGCCGCGTCGTCTCCGGCCGCCCGCACATCCGGCACCAGCTCACTGTCAGCGCCCACGCGATGGTCGGCCCGAACCACGAGCAGGCCACGCTCGTCGACCGGGCGAGAGGTGTGGTTGTGCATGAGAATGCTGCCCCGGCCTCGACCAGGTGGAAGGACAGGCCGCCGTCGATCACCCACCCGGACAGCTGGGCACGCTTGCCCTCCTTCTGTTTCAGCAGGCTGCACAGCAGGCCGGTGAGCTGCTCGAACACGACATCGCGCTGCCACTTGGCGAAGTAGCCGTACTCGGTCTCGTCGCGGAGCGCGGGAACAGACAAAGGCCGCTCTCGCGTCCGGCTCTTCCCTTTACGAGCGACCGAATTCGAGGGGCCAAACGACCTGCGACCCTATTGAAGGGACAGGCAGTCACACGGTTGGCCGTTCGGCATCCCGGTAAGAGCCGGGCAGGCCCGCGGAGGCGGCTGCCCCGCCGTTCTGCCCAGGACGGCGGGGCAGTCGGGGTCACTCCGTGCGCAGCCCCTCCGGCCGCATCATCCTCCACAGCGGTGGCACGCTCAGCAGAGTGACGAGCAGAACCAGCACCCCGGCCACTCCCGCGTAGGGCAGGAACACCCACCAGTCCTTGGCCGGCTTCTGCACCATGCGGAGCATCACATGACCCAGCGCCAGGCCCCCGGCCGCAGCGAGCAGCGTGCCGACGAATACCGGGACGGCCGTCTGCCACAACACCGACCAGGCCAGCGTGGAACGCCGGGTACCGAACGCCACCAGGACCGACAGCAGACGCCTGCGCTCCCGCAGCTGCTCGATCTGGGACACCAGCATGCTCGCGGCGATCAGCACCATCATCAGCGTGCCGCCGACGAGCAGGCCGGTCTGGACCGTGTCGTACTCCTTGTCGCGCTGCTCGTTCTGTCGCACCGACACGTAGATGGTCGGGTCCAGCCTGGCGGCCGTGGTGCGGATCTCGTCCACCGCATCGGTGCCGCGGGGATCCGTGAGAACACCCGCCGACGTGCGGGCCCCTGGCAGAGGTCCGGCTGGCAAGGCCCCCGGGGTGGCCAGGATCCCGTTGTACCTTTCGCCCATCGGGGCGGGCACGGTCATGACCACCGGGCTGTCGGCCGGCAGCGTCCATCGGAGCTCTGGAGCCGGGCCGTCCGGGCCGTAGTCGTCGAGAGTGACAGCCCGGCCGGGCCTGGCCGTTTGGTCCACGTATCGATTGCCGGCGGCATCACCCGGGTTGTGCGCGACGAAGGTGTCACCGTCACGGCATGAGGGCAGGCGGGCCATCTTCCGCAGATGGGCACAGTCTGCGACGGCCAGGCCCGTCACCGACCCCTCGGGACCGGACACGTACGCCTCGGTCAGGGCGAACGCCGCCCTGACGCCCGGCGTGCGGCGAAGACCGTTCTCCAGTCGTGCGGCGGTGACGGCGTTCCGGTCCTGCGACATGAGGGTGAGGTCCGGTGCCCGACCGGTGCCACCGCTGCCGGAGGGGGTGATGAAGCTCTGCTGCATCGCACCGAACATGAGCTGCAGCACGATCGCTCCCGCGGAGGCCACCATGATGCCGCTGACAGCGCGTGCCGCCGAACCGCTGGACAGTTGGAGGCGGCGTATGGCGAGCTGCCACGGCACGGGGCCGCCCCGCAGCCGGGCCACGGCCGCTTCCACCAGCCAGGGCAGGAGCCCGGCCAGGCCGACCAGCACCAGCGCCGTCCCGGCGGCGACAGTGGCCGGGTCGACGTCCTGGGACCCAGGGGTGACCCGGTCGGAGAACAGGAGGATCGCCAGGCCCACGGCCGGCAGAACCAGCCGCCACCACAGTCGCCTTCGACGCAGGCGTGCATTGCGAACGACACCGAGCGGTTCGACGGACACCGAGCGCATCGCGGAGAGGGTCACCACGACCGAGGCGAACGGCACAGCAACGGCGATGAGTACGGCCAGGGGAAGGCGCGGGACGATATCGCTCGGGTAGGCGCTGACGCCCCACAGCCGAACGTATCCCGCTGCCTGACGCCCCACCAGGAAAAGCGCGCCGCCGAGTACGACGCCGAGGACCGAGCCGAAGAGAGCCTCGCCGGCGGCGATCCGGGCGACCATACGACGGTCCGCGCCGACCAGCCGCAGCGCGGCGAGCCTGCGATCCCTGCGGTCGCCGCCGAAGCGCACCGCCGTGGCGATGAAGATGCCGACGGGCACCAGGAGTACGACGCAGATCATCACCACCAGCAGGTACAACAGCGCGTTGAGGGGTTTGTGCCGCGGGGAGTACCCGTAGTGCGCGGCGCGTACAGCCCCGGCGTCGAGACTGATGCGATCGCTGCCCGCGTAGTAGTGAAGCTCGGTCGCGTCGAGCAGACCCGAAGGCGCGATGCTTCCGACGATCCGGTAGTCCAGACGCTCTTTGAGCAAGGCACCCGCGGGTGTGTCGAGCAGCTTCCTCAGGGCCGGGGAGACGACCATCTCGCCGGGTGCGGGGATCCTCGCGACGCCGGGCGGGGCAGGTGCACGCGGACCGTCGGCGCGCAGCAGCATCCCGCCCACGTGGTCCGACCGGAAGTCGGTGTCGCCGGCAAGCCACAGGAAGGAGGATTCCGACCGCGACACCGAGGACGACGACATGACGTTGGACGGCTTACGGGCGTCGCCGCGCTCGCTACGGACGGACAGGATGTTCGGTGTGGACGCGGCGACCAGCAGCAGCGCCACACCGAGTGCCACCCCGACGCCGGTGAGGAATGTCCTTGCCCAACCGCCGCGGCCCCCGGCCGCGGCGAAGCGTATGCCCAGGCCGAGTTCACGGATCCACGCTCCTGGTCCGCCGAGCCCCTCCGCGGAGCGATTCGGTGCGGAGGAATGACCATCGCCACTGTGCGCACGGTCGTCGAGGGTCATACGACGCGCTCCATGTCCCGGGACTTGCCGTCGCGTACGACGATCTCGCGGTCCGAGTAGGCGGCGACGCGGGCCTCGTGCGTGACGAGGACGACGGCGGCGTTGGCGGAACGGGCGGCGTCGGTGAGCAGCTCCATCACGCGTTCGCCGTTGAGGGAGTCGAGGGCGCCGGTGGGTTCGTCGGCGAAGAGCACGCGCGGGTCGGTGACCAGGGCGCGGGCGACGGCGACGCGCTGGCCCTGGCCGCCGGAGACCTCGCCGGGCCGCTTGGCCCTGAGGTCGTCGACCTCCAGCTGCTCCATCCGCGCCAGGGCGGTGCGTTCGGCGTCCTTGCGGGAGGCGCCGTTCAGCCGCAGCGGCAGGGCCACGTTCTCCACACAGGTCAGCTCCGGTACGAGCTGGCCGAACTGGAAGACGAAGCCGAACTGGGAGCGGCGCAGCGCGCTGCGCTGGGCGTCGTTCATCGTCGCCATCTCCTGGCCGCCGTACATGATCGAGCCCGAGTCGGGCGTCACGATGCCGGCGAGGCAGTGCAGGAGGGTCGACTTGCCGGAGCCCGAGGGGCCCATCACGGCGACGACCTCGCCGGGGTGGATGTTGAACCCGGCGCCGTCCAGGGCGTTGGTGGGGCCGTACGCCTTGCGCAGGTCGTGGGCCACGAGCAGGGAGCCTGCGGGGGTCATCGAGTCACCGCCTCTGCGAGCTTGCCGAGGCGCGCGGCGGTGAGTTCCAGCCAGCGCAGGTCGGCTTCGAGATGGAAAAGAGCGTGGTCACAGATCAGCTGGTCGGCGAGATCGCCCTTGCGCTTGCGGTCGGTGAGCATCCGCATCATGCGCAGGTGCTCCGCGCGCTGGGTGTCGAGG
>NZ_LIQZ01000299.1 GCF_001418655.1 Streptomyces phaeochromogenes
GCCCGGGCTGCGAAATCTCAGCCCCTCCGGCGTTTGAGGAGCGGGGGTTCGGGGGCGGAGCCCCTGAAAAGGGACGGGAATGGGTAGGGGCGGCGGGGGCGAGGAGAATCCGACGCCCCGCCCACCGGCGGAGCTACTCCGCCAGGATCGCCTCCGCGTCGAGGGTGACGCCCACCGCCTGGACGACTGAAGCGATCTTGAACGCTTCCTGGACGGTCTCGCGGTCGACACCCGCCTTGCGGAGCACCTGCTCGTGGGAGTCGAGACACCGCCCACACGCGTTGATCGCGGAGACGGCAAGGGACCACAGCTCGAAGTCGACCTTCTCCACACCGGGGTTGCCGATCACGTTCATCCGCAGACCGGCCCGCAGGTTCCCGTACTCCGGATCGGAGAGCAGATGCCGCGTGCGGTGGAAGACGTTGTTCACCGCCATGACCGCCGCGGCGGTCTTCGCCGCCGTGTACGCCTCGGGAGAGAGCCTCGCGTTGGCCTCCTCCTCCAGCTCACGCAGCACCCGAGGAGACCGCGAGGCGATGGCGCAGGCGAGCACCGTGCCCCACAACTGCTGCTGCGGAAGCACGGAGTCGCCGATCACCGAACCGAGGTTCAGCCGAAGGTCCTTGGCGTAGTCCGGAATCGCGGACTTCAGCGCGTCGAGCGACATCGGTCACTGGCTCCTCTTGGGCAAAGAGAAAGGTCGCTTTGTGACCTTTGGCTCTCGTCTGGACGTCGCCAAGCCTGCCATGGAGCAACTGATCAGTTGTGAGTTGGCCCTGGCGAGTTGCCCCGCCAGGGTGGGTCTACTCCGTACGCAGCCCGTCCGGCCGCATCAACCGCAGCAGCGGCGGCACGCTGAGCGCCGTCACCACGAGGACGACCAACGAGCCGATGCCCGTCATGGCCAGGACGCTCAGCCAGTCGACGGTCACCTTGGTGTCCGTCATCTTCAGCAGGACCGCGCCCAGGGTGAGGCCCACCACCGAGGCGAGGAGCAGACCGAGGGCGACCGGGATCGCGGTCTGCCACAGCACCGACAGGCTCAGGGTGCGGCGCCGGGTGCCGAAGGCGACGAGGACCGAGAGGAGCTTCTTGCGCTCGCGCAGCTGCTCCAACTGTGAGACGAGCAGGCTCGCCCCGATGAGCGCGAGAACACAGGCCGCGCCGACGAACAGTCCGGTGCGGATGGAGTCGAAGGTCTGGCCACGCTCGCTCGACGTGTACGACCAGGGGCTCGCGAGCGGGTCCACCTTCGCCGCGGTGTTGCGTACGAGTTCACGCACGTCCGGGACCGCCATGTCGAGCTGGAGGTAGATCTCCCCGTCGAGGGTCGAGGCCGCCGCGGTGGGCAGAGCACTCGGGGTGAACAGGAAACCGCCCCGCTCCCAGCCCTTCGGGTCATTGCCCGGGGCGGCCTTGATGATGCCCCGCGGCACCGTCCAGGCGACCTCCTTGCCCTTCTCTTCCCCGCTGTAGGAGGGGTCGATGTAGAGCTTCCCGCCGGGTGCGGCGAGCTTCGGGGTGTCCGTGTCGTAATCGGCGCCGTGCACCGCGAAGACGTCACCCTCGCGGCACGAGGGCAGCTTCGCCACCTCGCGCAGGGAGGCGCAGTCGCCGACGGTCAGCTGCGTGGTCGTCTCGGGGTCCTTCCTGCCCGCGCCCAGCCAGCCGTCGGAGAGTGCCATGGCGTCGCGCACACCGCGGGTATCGACGAGGGCCTGCCGGGCCTCGGCGAGTGGGGCGGTCCTCGGTACGGACATCTGCATCTGGGCGCGCGAGAGGTCGTTGCCGGTGGACTCCGTGTAGCTGCCCTGGACTCCGGCGAACAGCATCTGCAGGGCGATCGCGCCGGCCACCGCCACCGCGATGCCGTTCACCATGCGGGCCGCCGTACCGCTGCTCAACTGGAGCCTGCGGACCGCCAGTTGCCAGGAGACCGAGCCCGAGTTCAGCCGGGCCACGACGGCCTCCACCACCCACGGCAGCAGCGCGGTGATGCCGACGAGGAGCAGGATGACGCCACCGGCCACCATGTACTCGTTGAAGTTCCCGTTCTCGGTGCCCTTCCCGATCATCGGGACGAGCAGCCCGATGCCGCCCAGCGGCAGCAGCAGCCGCCACCACAGGCGGCGTCGTGCGGGCCTGGCCGTGCGCACCACGCCGAGCGGCTCGATGACCACACCGCGCAGGGCGAGCAGCGTCACCGCGACCGCGGCCGCCGGGACCGCGACGGCGATCAGGACGGCGAGTACGGGTGTCGGGTTGAGGTAGCTCGGGAAGACGCTGAAGCCGAAGATCTCGACGGAGCCCGCGATCTGGCGTCCGATCATGAAGAAACCGGTGCCGAAGAGCAGTCCGAGCACCGCCCCGGAGAGCGCCTCGCCCGCGGCGATCCTGCGGGTCATCCGACTGTCCGCGCCGACCAGCCGCAGTGCCGCGAGCCTGCGGTCGCGCCGCTCGCCGCCGAAGCGTACGGCCGCGGCGATGAAGACGCCGACCGGCATCAGCAGCACCACGAAGACCGTGAGGACGAGCAGCAGCAGGACCGGGTCCATCTCCTCCGCGGGCTCCTCCTCCCCCTGGAAGGTGTTGATGCGCGTGACGTTGGCGCCGCCGTGGTACCGGGCCAGGTTGTCGCCGCCCGAGTAGAAGGCGAGTTCGGCCGAACCGATGAGGCCCGGCTCGCTGATCGTGCCGGTGATCCGCTCCGGCAGCCGCTCACGCAGCAGCTTGGCGTCCTTGGACTCCAGCAGCTCCTTGAGCGCGGGCGACACGACCATCTCGCCCGGCGCGGGGAACTTCTTCAGCCCCGGCGGCAGCGGTGCCCGCAGGCCCTCGGGCTCCAGTTGGCGGCCGCGGATGTCGTGACTGCGGAACTCGGTGTCGACGTTCGCGACGAGCACGGTGTTGTCGGCCCTGGGCGGCTCGGTCTCGCCGAACGTCATGTCCGTGCGCGCGTTCTCGCGGTCGGACCGTGCCTGCATCGCGTTCGGTATCGCGGTGGTGAGCAGCAGCAGCGCCACCCCGAGACCGACGCCCACGCCCGTGAGCAGGACGCGAACCCAGCCCTCACGGCCCCCGGTGAACGCGAACTTGGCGCCCATGGCCAGGTCCTTCGACCACTGGCGTGCACTCATACGACGCGCTCCATGTCCCGGGACTTGCCGTCGCGTACGACGATCTCGCGGTCCGAGTAGGCGGCGACGCGGGCCTCGTGGGTGACGAGGACGACGGCGGCGTTGGCGGAGCGGGCGGCGTCGGTGAGCAGTTCCATCACGCGTTCGCCGTTGAGGGAGTCGAGGGCGCCGGTGGGTTCGTCGGCGAAGAGCACGCGGGGGTCGGTGACCAGCGCGCGGGCGACGGCGACGCGCTGGCCCTGGCCGCCGGAGACCTCGCCGGGCCGCTTGGCCTTGAGGTCGTCGACCTCCAGCTGCTCCATCCGCGCCAGGGCGGTGCGTTCGGCGTCCTTGCGGGAGGCGCCGTTCAGCCGCAGCGGCAGGGCCACGTTCTCCACACAGGTCAGCTCCGGTACGAGCTGGCCGAACTGGAAGACGAAGCCGAACTGGGAGCGGCGCAGCGCGCTGCGCTGGGCGTCGTTCATCGTCGCCATCTCCTGGCCGCCGTACATGATCGAGCCCGAGTCGGGTGTCACGATGCCGGCGAGGCAGTGCAGGAGGGTCGACTTGCCGGAGCCCGAGGGGCCCATCACGGCGACGACCTCGCCGGGGTGGATGTTGAACCCGGCGCCGTCCAGGGCGTTGGTGGGGCCGTATGCCTTGCGCAGGTCGTGGGCCACGAGCAGGGAGCCTGCGGGGGTCATCGAGTCACCGCCTCTGCGAGCTTGCCGAGGCGCGCGGCGGTGAGTTCCAGCCAGCGCAGGTCGGCTTCGAGATGGAAAAGAGCGTGGTCACAGATCAGCTGGTCGGCGAGATCGCCCTTGCGCTTGCGGTCGGTGAGCATCCGCATCATGCGCAGGTGTTCCGCGCGCTGGGTGTCGAGG
>NZ_LIQZ01000003.1 GCF_001418655.1 Streptomyces phaeochromogenes
CGACGGCGCCGTCGGCTCCCGGCGGGCACGCGTCCCACCTCTACGGCTACGGCGATGGCGTCGGACGGTTCCCCCAGGTGCTGCGCGTCGAGCGGCTGCGCCGACAGCAGCAGCGGGCTCGGACCCTCCTCGCCCTCGGCCGGTGCCAACCAGTACAGCCGGTACGTCGCGGGAGGCGGAAGCGGCGCTGCGCCGTCATGCACTTCGATCCGCACCGCGCCCGCACGCACCTCCGGATCGGCACCCGGTACCTCGACGATCCGCCCCACCGCACTGATGATCCGGGCCGGTGCCCCGGTCATCAGCGGCTGCTGCGCCGGGACCAGACGCCCGGCGGCGTTGGCCGCCACGGTCTCCTCATCCGTCCACGAACACGCCGTCGGCTGCGTCGTCACCGTCCGCCTCCCTCCGGAATGCCCCTCTCCCATTTCCTCATCGGCGTACCCGCCTCAAGGTCGCGAAGAGGGCGTCCTGGCCCACTGCTCCCAGGATTTGGGGGCATGCCTGGTGATCCTCGTACGTCGATGCCGAGCGGCCGACCTGCTGATGTTCATGATGTTGGCCAGACGTTCGAGGCTTCCGTCGGCCGCGGTGCAGGCTCGGATCAGACCGTCGCGAATGCCTTGGAAGCGGGTTGGGAGCCGGTCGAGTCCGCGCAGGGCCGCGAGCCAATCACCGGGAGTCGGGGGCGGTGTGCCGGGGTCACGGGAGTTGCGGCCAGTGCGGAGCATGCCCATGGCCCACAGATAGCTGTCGAAGACCTCGGCCATGAGCGTGGCATCCGTGCCCATGGCCTCAGCCTCCAGGGCAGTCAGGGTGATGGTGATCTCCAAACCACCGCGCTGGTCCTCGCCGGATCGGCAGGAAATAGTCATCAGCTCCCCCAGGGCAATACCAGAATGTCGCGCCGTAGAAGTCGATCAGCTCGTCGAACCCCAGGCGCCGGTCAACGCCCTTTGCGCGAGCTTCACTTCGATCGGCGCGTCCGCCATCCCTTCATGGTCGCAGTGAAGTTGAGATCGGAACAGGGGAGCATTTGGTCTCGCCGGCGGATTCCTCAAGGCCAATTCCAGGGACCCTGAAGGTGGTTCTCACTCTCGGAGCAGAGTTCAGCCGACGGCAGCGCCGAACCACCTGGGCAACTGGCTGTGCAGCCCCTGCTGATCGTCACCGGCCCACGCCACGTGGCCGTCCGGTCGGAGCAGCACCGCGGGCACGTCCAGTTCCTCGCTGACGTCGACGACGTGGTCGACCCGGTCCGCCCATCCCGCCACCGAAAGCCGACCGGTCTGGTCGAGCAGCAGGCCGCGACCACCGTGCATCAACTCGTAGAGGCGCCCCCGCTTCAGCACCACGTCCCGCATCCGTCGGCCGAGCAGTTCATGCCCCTCGCCGAAGTCGTAGTGGACGCCGATCGCGATGACCTTCTCGATCAAGTACCGGTTCACCTCCTCGAAGTCCATCAGTTCCGACATCAGCCGGCGCACCGAAAGGGGGCCCGGCTCGGGGGTCATCAGCACCGTCTGCGCGCGCGTGTTGTCCAGTACGTCGGCGGCGACCGGGTGCCGTTCGGTGTGGTAGCTGTCCAACAGCCCTTCCGGCGCCCAGCCGTTGACCTCCGCGGCCAGTTTCCAGCCGAGGTTGAACGCGTCCTGGATGCCGAGGTTGAGGCCCTGCCCGCCCAGCGGCGGGTGGATGTGCGCCGCGTCGCCGGCCAGCAGCACCCGGCCGGTCCGGTAGCGCTCGGCCTGCCGGGTCCCGTCGCCGAAGCGGGAGAGCCAACGCGGTGAGTGCACGCCGAAGTCGGTGCCAGCGAACGCCCGCAACTGCTGCTTCACCTCCTCAAGCGTCGGCGGGACCGAGCGGTCCTCGGCCAACCCTTCCGCGGGCACGACGACGCGGTACAACGACCCGCCTCCGTACGGCCCGACGCCGAACCGAAGGTGGGTCTTGCGGACTTCGGTTACCACTGCGGCCACCGTCTCCTGCGACGCGGTCACCTCCATCTCGCCCAGCAGCGTCTCGGCCCTGGCGGGCTCGCCGGGGAAGCCCACGCCGAGCAGCTTGCGGACCGTGCTGCGGCCTCCGTCGCAGCCGACGAGCCAGCGCGAACGCAACTGCGTGCCGTCGGCCAACTCGGCGGTGACCCCCTGGTCGTCCTGGCTCAGCCCGACCAGTTCGCAGCCGCGCCGGACATCGACGCCGAGTTCGGTGGCGTGCTCGGTCAGCAGGCGGTCGGTGACGGGCTGCGGGATGCCGAGAACGTACGGATGTGCGGTGTCCAGCCTGTCCGGCGACGGCTTGGTGATACCTGCGAAGAAGCCGCCGACCGGGTACTGCTTCCCCAGCGCGAGGAACCTCTCCAGCAGACCGCGCTGGTCCATCACCTCGACGCTGCGCGCGTGCAGACCGAGCGCGCGGACGACCTTCGTGGGCTCCGTCTCCATCTCCAGCACGACCGCGTGCACGCCGTGCAGCCGCAACTCGCCGGCCAGCATCAATCCGGTCGGTCCGCCGCCGACGACGATCACGTCAATCATCAGTTCCCCCTCATTCGACAAGGCCCGTTCGGCCAGTTGCCCCGCGCGGTCCGGCAGTTCGCACACCCGCGCCTCCGCGCCGTTTGCCTGCCGCCGCACCGCGAGTTCTGCCGCAGGCCGGAGATTCTGCAGCACGACCCGGGTCTTGCCGCAAGGCCCCGGGTGCGCTATAGGTTGATAGTGGCGAGGAGAAGGCAATCTCCTCGCCTTTGTTGTGTGTCGGTTGTCGTGTATCGGTGGCGCCCCCGGAATGGGATACGACTCCATGGGGCAAGGCCCCACCATGAATTCCCGAAGAAGTATTCGACTCGCATTGGTCGCCCTGCTCACTCTGGTCGCCGCCGCGCTGGCACCCGGCGCGATCACCGGTGCGGGAGCCGCCGCCACCGCCTACACCGATCCGCTGGAGACGATCGGCGCGAGTGAGCGGGCGGGGTACGGGCTCCGCTGGAACGCGGTCACCCCGGAGACGACCGCGAACCTCGACTCGAAGCTCAACAACGTAGGTGTCACCGAGGTGTTGGAGAGCGCCAACCACCCGGCACGCTCCTGCAACGCCGCCGAGCGGGGCACCCTGCCGACCGCTCCCACCGCGAGCGCCAGCTTCTGCTGGGACACCGGCGACGCGACGACCCCGGACTGGCACCCCCAGTCGATCACCAGCTCGGGCGACGCCGACGACGACGGCGCCTGGGGTACCAACAGGCTGATCCTGGCCGGGTGGAGCTACGTCGGCACCGGAACCGGCGACGCCCGCTACAACACCGTCCGCGTCGCCTTCATCGACTACAACAACCCCGCGGCCCCCAAGTACCGCTGGGTGCTCCTGGTGACTCCCACCAGCGGCGGCGAGAACTTCGCGCGGGTCGCCGCGCATGCGGGAGGCATGGCCTGGTACGGGGACAAGCTGTTCGTCTCCGGCCAGCAGGGCCACACGAACGCGATCTACGTCTTCAGCATGCAGCACATCCTGCAGGCCTCGGTGAACAGCTACGCGATCGGCAAGGTCGACGGTGGCTACTCCGCCTGGGGCTACCAGTACGTCATGCCCGCCATCGGCTCATACTCGTACGACGCGGGAGCCTGCACGGGCAACGTCAACACGGCCGTGCCCTGCGTCGGTTCGCTCTCGCTCGACCGCAGCAGCGTGCCCGACAGCCTGGTCACCACCGAGTACCTCAACAACGGAACCAAGGGCCGCATGCTGCGCTACAACTTCGGCAGCGACTACCTGCTCAACAGCAGCAGCGCCTCCGGCTCCTTCGTCCCCGCCGTCCAGGGCTACCGGAGCGGCGTAGGGAACATGCAGGGGGTCCTCGCCCACAACAACGTCTGGTACGTCGCACACGCCTCGGCCTCGTCCGGCGTACACGGACACCTCTGGGGACAGACCACGACCCGCAGCGTCGCCACCTGCGGGGGCACCTACCAGTGCTGGGCCGAGCATCCGGAGTCCCTGACGTACTGGCAGAGCACGGGACAGGTCTGGTCCCTGACCGAATGGGAGAACCTGCGCACAGTGTTCGCCGTGCCCCTGTCCACGCTCCCCTCCTGAAGCGTGATGCGGGGTCGGGGCGGCGTCACACCACGCTGACGGGGTGCCGAACCACCGCGTCGAAGAGGTACCCCTGTGTGTTCGGCACGGCGGTGTCCGGCTGAGTGCGGCCGGCCGTGTCGGTGGCGCGGGCGAGCAGGTGGGTGGCGCCGGGTGCGTCGGGCCTCCAGTTGAGTGACCAGCGGGACCAGGTACCGGCGCCGGGCCGGTCGTGGAGGCGGGCCGGCCGCCAGCTCACCCCGGCGTCGGTGCTGACATCGACCCGCTCGATGCCGCCCGCGCCCGACCACGACCGCCCGTGCAGTACGTGCCTCCGTCCCGCCGTGAACGTGGCACCGCTCGCCAGCTCGAACGCGCTCTTCGTGACCTGGCGGGTGATGGGCGCGCTGCCGCCCTCCGGGTGGGCGGGGCCGAACAGCCGGTAGAAGGTGGTGTTCCACGGCGAGAAGAGCGGCTGCGCGGACACCTCGATGTCACCGACCCATTTGATCGACGCGATCCCGACCCAGGAGGGCACCAACACCCGTACCGGATATCCGTGATCGTTGGGAAGCCGCTCACCGTTCATCTCGTACGCGAGCAGTACGTCGTCCAGCGCCTTCGCCAGCGGCAGCGGACGGCGCACCCTGCCCAGGTTCTCGCCCCCGCTGAAGTACTCGGCGTCGAGGCCGCGCGGTTGCACGTCCACGGCGTACGGGGACAGCCCGGCCCTGCGCAGCACGTCGGCGAGGCGCACGCCGCGCCAGCGCGCCACGCCGATCGCGCCCAGGGTCCAGGCGGTCCCGGTGACCGTCTCGCCCTGCTGGGTCGTGTAGTAGGAGCGTCCGTTTCCGGCGCACTCGACGAACGCGGTACGGGTGACCGCAGGCAGAGCTCTCAGATCGTCGTACCCGAACTCCACCGCCCGGTCCTCGCCGGGGGCTCCGCGCAGTCCGCTCCCCCACAGCCGCAGCCGCCATTCGTCGGCCTGGAGGACGGGGGTGGCGGTGTGGTTGCGTACGAAGAACCGCTCGTTGGGGGTGTGGAGGCCGGTCCCGCGCAGCGCCTCCCAGCGGGTCTCGGCGTTGGTGCCGCGTTCGATGAACCACTCGGGCGGCAGTGTTTTGACGATCGGCCGGTCGGCGGCGTGGGCGGAGGGCGTGGCACCCAGCGCCGTCCCTGCGGCGGTGGCGGCGAGCAGGGTGAGCAGTCGGCGGCGGGTGACCCCGTCCGCCCTGGCTTCGCCGGCGAGCCACTGGCGCAGCCTGCGGCGGTCGTAGGCGGATTCGTCGTGGTGGCCGGCGGGGGCGGCAGAAGGCATGGCGAGTCCTCGTCAAAAGGGGTGGACAGCACGGAAGGAGGTCAGGCACGGGCCGGGGCGAGCACCCGGCGGCCGGAATTCCGAGCACAACAGGATTGCCCGGCAGGGCTGTTGGCGGGAGGCGCGAAAGGGCGCGTGGTCAGCCGGTCGTCCGACACAGTGCCGCGGCCACCCGGACGAGGTCCACGGCGCGGCGGCGAGTCAGAGGTTCCGGCGACGGCATGGCGGGATGCAAGCACGTGGCTCGCCAGGGTGTCAATGGAGCCTTCATGTCAGGGAGTTGGCTTGGCGCGGCACCCCCAGTGCTCCTGTCCACGCGGACGCACCGGCGGGACGGCGGAGACGCGCGGTACGCCCGAAGGCGGGAGCCGCCGTCGAAGAGCGTCCGGACGGCCGCGACAGGCTTGCCCTTGACGCGCGCGTCAAGGGTTAGCGTCTGCGCGCCGACCGCCAGGCCCGGGCAGGTCCGACTGTCACCCGCGCCCACCTACGCACCTATCCAGGAGTCCCGACATGGCCACTGTCCTGCCTGCGACGACGCGCGAGATCCTGCTGACCGACAACCCTGTTGGGCTGCCCGGGCCTGAGCACTTCGCGGTCGTGGAGAAGCCGCTCTCCGCCCCCGGCCCGGGTCAAGTCCTCGTCCGGAACCGGTACTTCCTCGTGTTCCCGGGGCTGCGCACCCTGATCGGCGGCCAGGCCGACGGCGTACCACTGCCGCGTATCCACGTCGGCGGCACGCTCTTCGGTCCCGCTGTCGGCGAGGTCGTCGCGGCCTCTGCAGGCAGTTCGTTTCGGCCGGGCGACGCGGTGACCCATCTGCTCGGATGGCGCGAGCACGCGCTGCTGGCGGAGGGCGACTGCGCTCCGCTGGGCGACGCCCTGCCCGACCCAGTGGCCCATCTGTCATCCGGGGCAGCCGCCTACGGAGCACTGACCCGGCTCGCCGAAGTCCGCGCCGGAGACACGGTGTTCGTCACCGGGGCGGCCGGCGGCGTGGGGTCGCTGGCGGGCGCTCTGGCGCGCCTGCTGGGGGCCACGAGGGTCATCGGCAGCACCCGTTCGCCGGACAAGGCCGAGCGACTGCTGGCCGAACTGGGCTACGACGTGGTGCTGGTGCCGGGATCCCAGTCGCTGGCCGCGCAGTTGGCCGCGGCTGCGCCGGAGGGCATCGACGTGCTGCTGGACACCGTCGGCGGTGAGCAGCTCACCGCGGCGGTCCGCGCCGCTCGCCGCGGTGCCCGCTTCGCGCTCGTCGGCGCTCTGGCCGGACAGCTGTCGCCGCACGGGGACGGTGGCAGTGCGCCGGCAGAGATCGACACGTTCCGGCTCGTCAACCAGAGCGTCTCGCTCCGCGGCTACAGCGGTATGGATCATCCCGAGGTGAACGAGGAATGGACCAAGCGATTCGGGCAGTGGCTGCGCTCCGGCGAGATCACCTTCCCGCACGTGCGGGTCCCGGGCATGGATCGGGCGCCAAGTGCGTTGCGGGAACTGTTCGAGGGGCGGCACTTCGGGACCGTCGTCGTGGAGTTGCCGTCACGGTGACGCTACGGTGCACGGGCACGGCGGATGCGTGAGGAAGTCCGAGGCGGGGGCGGGATGCGGATCGGGGATGCGGCAGCGGCGGCGGGGACCACGCCCCGGGCGCTGCGGTTCTACGAGGCACGCGGCGTGCTGCCACCGCCGCCGCGTACGGCCTCCGGACAGCGTGAGTACGGACCGGACGATGTGGCCAGAGCCCGCGTCGTCCGCGAGCTGCTGGCGCTCGGGCTCACCGTCGAGGATCTGAGCGGTGTCGCCGACCGGATCGACGTGCTGGTCAAGAATCCCCAACGGCGCTGCGGGCCCCCCGACTCCGGCGTCCCCGGCTCCAGGGTCGCCGACCGCAGACTGGCAGCCCTCGACGCGGAGATCGACCGCCTGACCCGCCTGCGCGACCGTCTGGCACAGCACGTGGACGATGGGTCCGGCACTTCTCCCTCATCACCCGCGGCGGCCTTCTCGGCTGAGGCCCACTAGGCAATGCCTAGGCCGCGTCGGCCACCTGCCCGATGCCCGTCGCCCGTTGCCTGGTGCCTGGTGCCTGGTGCCTGGTGCCCGGTGAGTACACGCCGGTTAGTTCGGCACGAAGAGGCTCAGTCGGAAGGTGGTCGGCTGCACCGTGCGTCCGCAGAACGTGTCGACCCGCACCGCCGACCAGTCGATCTGTGTGTCCGACGCTCGGAGCCGACTGATGTGATCGCGCCATTCCGACCCGTCCTGGGTCTCGAAGAGCACCTCCCAGCGGCCCATGTCAGGCGCGAAGCGAGCAGCTGTCCGCTGTGCCCGGTCCCGCTGCTGACGCTTCCTCTTCCGCTGCCCTGGCATCGGCCCAGCATCGCCGGGCTGCAGCATCACAGCAAGGCGATTACCTACTGCTCGATGAGCACGGCGTTCATCATGTGCCCTCTGCCAGACAATTCCTCGTAGGACTCCGTGGCAGACATCCTCGGAGTGTTGCCGGAGGCGCGGACTCAGTTGCCGACGCCAAGGCCGGCCATGAACGCGGACGGGTAGCGGTCGCCGCGCGCCGCACCCGGCGGCACCGCATTCTCGATGTCGGCGAGGTCCTCCGCGGTGAGGTTCAGCTCCATCGCGGGCAGCGCCTCGGCCAGCCGCTCGCGGGTACGGGCGCCGACCAGCGGCACGATGTCCTCGCCCTGTGCGGCCACCCAGGCGATGGCCAGTTGGGCGACCGTGCACCCCTTCGCGTCGGCGACCATGCGCAGTGCCTCCACGAGGGCGAGGTTGTGTTCCACGTTCCCGGTCGAGAATCGCGGGCTGAAGCCGCGGCCGTCGCCGGGGCCGGCCGTGCGGCCGGCGGACCAGTGCCCGGAGATGAGGCCACGGCTGAGGACTCCGTACGCGGTCAGGCCGATGCCCAGCTCCCGCAACGTAGGCAGAACGTCCGCCTCCACCGCACGGGACAGGAGGGAGTACTCGATCTGAAGGTCGGCGACCGGCTGCACGGCATGCGCGCGGCGGATCGTCTCCGCGTCGACCTCCGAGAGGCCGAGGTTCCGGACGTACCCGGCCTCGATCATCTCCTTGATCGCGCCCACCGTCTCCTCGATCGGGACCGCCGGATCAAGCCGGGCGGGACGGTAGATGTCGATGTGGTCGGTCCCCAACCGGGTCAGCGAGTAGGCCAGGAAGTTCTTCACCGCCTCCGGCCTGCCGTCCTGTCCGCTGAACTCGCGGCCCGGCCCGCGCAGCTGGCCGAACTTCACGCTCAACCGGTAGCTGTCCCGGTCCCGGCCGCGCAGCGCCTCGGCGAGCAGCAGCTCGTTGTGGCCCATCGCGTAGAAGTCACCGGTGTCGATCAGCGTGACGCCGGTGTCCAGCGCGGCATGCACGGTGGCGATGCTCTCCGCGCGGTCGGCCGCTCCGTAGGCGCCCGACATGCCCATCGCGCCCAGGCCCAGGGCGGAAACGGTGGGGCCGGTGGTGCCCAGGGTTCGTGTCTGCATCGTGTTCTCCTTCGTCGTCGGTCTGCCGTCCACCTTGCGGCGGCGCCGCGACGTACGGGAGCGGAGCGTTCATCCTGGGAGAGCCGCTCCCTGGCTCGGCCCGCCCGCCGCGAGAGACCATGGGGCCATGGAACGTGACCAGCTCGCCGACTTCCTGCGCCGCCGCCGCGAGGCGATGCGCCCGGCCGAGGTCGGTATCGCCGACGGTCCCCGCCGCCGAACCACCGGACTGCGCAGGGAAGAGGTGGCCGCGCTCGCAGGCATGTCGGTGGACTACGTCGTACGCCTCGAACAGGGCCGCAGCAGTCAGCCATCAGTCCAGTTGCTCGGCGCGCTGGCCCGGGCGTTGCGCCTCTCCGACGACGAGCGCGACCACCTGTTTCACTTGGCCGGCCATCGGCCCCCACCCGCCGATGGGGTGGCTCGTCTGGCCCGCGCGGGGCTGATCCGCATGCTCGACCTGCTCGGCGACACCCCGGCCCTGGTGCTGTCCGACCTGGGTGAGGCCCTCGCCCAGAACCGGGCCGCCCTGCTGCTCATGGGCGACCACACCGGCCTGTCCGGCGACCGCCGCTACGTCGCATACCGCTGGTTCACCGACCCCGCGGTCCGCGCCATCACCCCGCCCGAGGAGCGAGAACGCCACGGCCGCCGGCTCGTGGCCGATCTGCGCGCGGCAGCCGGCCGCCGGTCCGGCGACTCCACGGTCTCCGGACTCGTCGACCGGTTGCAGGCCGCGAGCGCCGACTTCCGCCGGCTGTGGGCAGAGCACGAGGTGGCGGTCCGTCGCTCCGACCGCAAGACCCTGCTGCATCCGCGGGTCGGCCGCCTGCTGATGGACTGCGAAACCCTGGTCACCCCCGACCAGGGCCAGCAGCTGCTGGTGCTCACCCCGGCGGACGCCGAGACCCGCGAGCGGCTGGAGCTGCTGCGGGTCATCGGGATCGAGGAATTCCCCACGGGGGCAACGGGCCCGACGGCACGGTGAAGCGGCCGATCCTGCCGATCCTGCCGACATGCCACTCGCCGAGCTCGTTCGCCTGGCGATGATCGGCTGTCGCATCGAGCACGGCTACCGGAACTCCAACCTGGCCTGGGCCGGGACCACTTCGAAGGCCGGTAATGGCCGAGGGCCTGGACGCGGTGCCGCGCGGTTACGCCATGCAGACCTGTGGAGTGATCCTGTCGAACGCGTCGCCGCTGGACCGGCTTTCACTCCGGGTCGGCGACGAGGACCTCCGCGCCGGCGGCCTGCAGCGTGTCGAGCTGTGACGCCGAAATGCCGGCGTCGACGATGACGAGGTCGAACGCGGTGACAGGTGCGAGCTGGTAGAGGCCGCGGCGTTGGAACTTGGTGTGGTCGACCAGCAGGATCTTGCGGTCGCAGGCTTCCATCAGGGCTCGTTTCACTCCCACGGTCTCTTGGGACTGGTGGTAGCAGTGGCCGCGGGTGATGGCGGTCGTCGAGGCGAACAGCGTGTCGGCACGCAGGCTGTTGACCGCGTCGATGGTCCGGATGCCGAGGAATGCGTCGTAGGCCGGGTAGTACGCGCCGCCGAGTGAGATGAGCTCGATCCCCGGACTGCCGGCGAGAACCTGGATCACGGGTACGAAGTTGGTGATGACCGTCAGCGGTGCGCGTTGCGAGAGCAGTCCCGCGAGCGCGAGGGCGGTGGTGCTGTCGTCGACGATGAGGGATTGCCCGGGCTTGACGAGGGGAAGTGCCGCACGGGCGAGTGCGCTCTTCGCCTCCGCCATGGACTGGGTGCGATGCCGGATGTCGCCGTGGAACGCCGTCGACGGTTGTGCGGTGGCCCCGCCGCGGACCTTTCTCAGCCACCCCTTGCCTTGCAGGTAGTCGAGATCGCGACGGATGGTCATCGGTGTCACACCCAGCTCTTCGGCGAGCCGCTCGATGCGGACGAAGCCTTCGTCGACGACACGGCTCTTGATCCGCTCCCGCCTCTCCCGCGGCCCTCGCCCTCCCTCGTCGGTGGCCGGATCTTTGCCTTCCGCCATGAAGTCCCCTTGTTCCTTTTCTGTTAACAGAACACATACGGGCTGTGTCGGGCTTTCACCTTGCCCGTTGCACTCTCCCCGCCTGCAACGAGCGCGTTTCAGCCCGGTTTGTGACCCACTCTCCGAAGCAGCATGGCACACCGATGTTCAGCCATGCCAGGAGAAGGAACAGGAAGGCTGATCAAAAGATCAGACATCGGTGTTCAGTTCTCAGGATCCGTTGACACCCGAAAGCGCCAAGAGTTTCTTGTGCGTTACGTCAGAGCGGCCGACCCGGCAGCTGCACGGTCCTGGATCAAGGAGTCGAACATGAGAAGACTGGCCAGTGGTGCTCTCGCCGGCATCCTCGCCCTGGGTGCTCTCACCGCATGCGCCGAGGAACCGAGTGCCGGGAACTCCGGGACCGCGAAGGCGGACGGAAAGTCGGGCAAGGTCGCGTTCCTCATGCCCGACCTGGCCTCCACCCGCTATGAGCAGTACGACGCTCCGCTGTTCAAGAAGCGCATGGCCAAGCTGTGCCCGGACTGCGGGGTGATCTACCAGAACGCCAACAGCGACGCCTCGCTTCAGCAGCAGCAGGCGAACTCCGCGATGGCCCAGGGGGCCAAGGTGATCGTGATCGACCCGGTGGACTCCGCCGGGGCGGCCACGATCGTGCAGACGGCGCAGTCCCAGGGCGTCAAGGTGATTGCCTACGACCGGCCCATCCCGGACAAGCCCGCGGACTTCTATGTGTCGTTCGACAACGAGGCGATCGGCGAGTCCATCGCCCAGTCGCTGGTCGATCACCTCAAGGAGACCAAGGCCAAGGGGGGTGTGCTCCAGATCAACGGGTCCCCCACCGACGCCGCCGCCGGGCTGATCAAGAAGGGCGTCCACAACGCCGTCGATGACAGCGGGTTCAAACTCCTCGCCGAGTACGACACACCTGGCTGGTCACCGGAGAAGGCCCAGCAGTGGGCGAGCGGGCAGATCGCCCAGTACCGCGGCAGGATCGCCGGCGTGGTGGCGGCCAACGACGGCACCGGCGGCGGAGCGATCGCGGCGTTCAAGGCCGCGGATGTGAAGACCCCGCCGATCACCGGCAACGACGCGGAGCTGGCGGCGATCCAGCGCATCATCGCGGGAGATCAGTACAACACCATCTCCAAGCCGATCAAGATCGTTGCCGAGGCTGCCGCGGACGTCGCCCGGCAGTTGCTGAAGGGCGAGGAGCCCAAGGCGGACAAGAAGCTGTTCAACACCCCGTCGCAGTTGTTCAAGCCGACCGTCGTGACACAGAAGAACCTCAAGGAGGTCATCTTCGGCTCCGATGGAGTGCTCAGGGCGAAGGACGTGTGCACCGCTCAGTACGCCGCCGACTGCGGGCGTCTGGGCATCAAGTAGCGGTTCGGGGTCTCTGAGGAAAGAGGGTCACGATGACAGGCACCGCGGTTACCGGTGCGGGCACGGACACCGTGTTGTCGCTCTGCGGAATCTGCAAGAACTTCGGCGCGGTCGCCGCGCTGACCGACATCGAGCTCGACGTGGCGGCCGGTGAGGTGGTCGCCATCGTCGGGGACAACGGCGCCGGCAAGTCCACCCTGGTGAAGATCCTTTCCGGGGTGTACACGCCCGACGCGGGAGAAATCTTCTTTCACGGCGAGAAGGTGTCTCTGGGCTCACCGGCGCTCGCCCACGCGATGGGCATAGCCACGGTGTTCCAGGATCTGGCCCTGTGCGAGAACCTCGACGTCAAGGCGAACCTGTTCCTGGGTCAGGAACTCCGTCCCTGGATGCTGGACGACGTCGCCATGGAAAAGCGCTCCTGGGAGTTGCTGCGACAGCTGTCGGCGAAGATCCCCACACTCGGTGTCCCGGTGGCCGCGCTCTCGGGCGGCCAGCGGCAGACGGTCGCGATCGCCCGGTCACTGCTGAGCAACCCGAAGATCGTCCTGCTCGACGAGCCGACGGCCGCCCTGGGTGTCGCGCAGACGGCCGAGGTCCTCAACCTGGTCGAGCGGCTCAAGCACAACGGACTCGGCGTGGTGATGATCAGCCACAACATGGAGGACGTCCGGGCGGTCGCCGACCGCGTCGCGGTGCTGAGGCTCGGCCGCAACAACGGTGTGTACAACGCCAGGGACGTCTCCTCCCAGGAGATCGTCGCCGCGATCACCGGCGCGACCGACAACGTGGTCTCGCGGCGAGCCGCAGGCCGGCCGACTTCCCCGCAGGAAATGCAGGAAGAGAAGGAAGAGCTGTGACCATCACCGAGAACTCGGTGGCAACGCCCACCGACCTGCAGGATGAGCGTCTTGTGACGCCGCAGGGCATCACCGACAGCATCAGGGCCACGATCCGCCGCGTGCGGGGCGGAGACCTGGGCATGCTGCCTGTCGTCGGCGGCATCGTGGTGATCTGGACGATCTTCCAGATACTCAATCCGACGTTCCTGTCCAGCACCAACCTGGTGAACCTGTCCTTCGACATGGTTCCGGTGGGCGTCCTCGCGCTGGGGATCGTCTGCGTCCTGCTGGCCGGCCAGATCGACCTCTCCGTGGGATCGGTGAGCGGTGTGTCGGCCGCGATCACGGCTGTCGTCATGGTCAAGAACGAGCAGTCCATGTGGCTGGCGGTCCTCGCGGCCGTGGCCGGCGGCTGCCTGATCGGCTGGCTCTACGGCCAGGTGCTCAACCGCTTCGGTGTACCCAGCTTCGTGGTCACCCTGGGAGGGCTGCTGGCCTTCCTCGGCGTGCAACTGTGGCTGCTTCGGGGCCAGAACGCGATCAACCTGCCCTACGACTCCACCCTGGTGAAGTTCGCACAGCTGTGGTTCGTCCCCCACTGGATGGCCTACGCACTGGCCGTGGTGGCCGCGGGCGGGTTCCTGGCCACCGGGTGGGTGCGGGCCCGGACCCGCCGCCGCGCCGGGCTGTCGTCCTCGTCGCCGCAGTGGCTTGTCATGCAGTCGCTTCTGCTGCTGGCCGGACTGCTGCTCGTCGTCTACTACCTGAACCGCACCCGCGGCGTCGCCTGGATGTTCGTGTTCTTCGTCGCCCTGGTGCTGGTGACGCACTACGTGCTCAGCCGCACCAAGTTCGGACGATCCATCTACGCGGTCGGCGGCAACGCCGAGGCGTCCCGCAGGGCCGGCATCAACGTACGGCGCGTATATACCTCGGCGTTCGTCCTGTGCTCCGGACTGGCCGCGGTCGGCGGCATACTGGCCGCGTCGCGACTGGCCGCGGCGAACCAGAGCACCGGGACCGGAGACGTCAACCTCAATGCCATCGCCGCGGCGGTGATCGGCGGGACCAGTCTGTTCGGCGGCCGTGGCTCGGCCATCGCCGCCCTGCTCGGAGTCCTGGTCATCCAGTCGATCTCCAGCGGTCTCACGCTGCTGAACCTCGACTCCTCCTACCGGTTCATGATCACCGGTGCGGTCCTGCTCATCGCCGTCGGCCTGGACTCCTTCGCCCGGCGCTCGCGCCAGGCGCACGGACGGGGGTGAAGCGGATGACTGCGATCGCCATCGACGCGGGCACCACCACCATCAAGGTGGTCGGATACGCCGACGACGGGAAGGAACTGGCGGTGAGCCGCCGGCCGACCCAGGTGACGCGCCCCCGTCCCGGGTGGGCCGAGCAGGACATGGCCGAAGTCTGGGCCGCGGTTTCCGACGCCGTCCGGGAAGTCGTCGAAGCACTCCCCGACGCACCCGGCATGGTCGCCGTCACCGCACAGGGCGACGGCGCCTGGCTGGTCGACGGCCAGGGACGTCCCACCGGGCCCGCCGTGCTGTGGAACGACGGACGAGCCACCGCCCAGATCACCGCGTGGGAGCACGACGGGGTGGCGCTGGAGGCTTTCCGGATCAGCGGGTCGCGACTGTCCACCGGCATGCCCAACGCCGTACTGGCCTGGCTGCGCGAGAACGACCCCGACCGGGTGGCCCGATCGAGCCATCTGCTGACCTGCGGAGGCTGGCTTCACCTGAAGCTGACGGGCGAACCCGCCGTCGACGAGTCGGACGCGTCGGCACCGTTCATGGACATCAGGCAGCGCGACTGGTCCGACCGGCTGTTCGAGATCTACGGCCTGCAGTGGGCTCGGCGGCTCCTGCCCGAGCTGCGCGACGACGACCACCGAGTCACGACGATCAGCGCATCGGCAGCCGCCGAGACCGGCCTGCCCGCAGGGATCCCGGTGGTGCTGGCGCCGTACGACATCTGCGCCACCGCCATCGGCGCCGGCGCGGTGACCGCCGGCCAGGCGTGCTGCATCCTCGGCACCACCCTGTCCACCGAGGTCATCACGGACACGGTGGTCACCGACGAGCCCGTGGGCATCACCGTGACGCTCGGGGTCCCCGGTCGCTACCTCCGCGCCTTCCCCACCATGAGCGGCGGCGACGTCCTGGACTGGGGGGCGGGACTGCTCGGACTGACCTCTGTCACCGATCTGATGGCCCTGGCCGCGCAGGGCAGACGCGATACGGCCGGGGTGCGGTTCATCCCCTACCTCTCCCCCGCCGGAGAGCGGGCTCCCTTCTTCGACACCACGGCGCGTGGCTCCCTGTCCGGCCTGTCCCTGGAGGCCGGCCGCGAAGACATGGCCCGTGCGCTGGTGGAAGGAGTCACCATGACCATCCGCGACTGCCTGACCGCGGCCCCGGGCTCCCCGGACCGGCTGGCGCTCTGCGGCGGCGGCACCAGAAGCGACTTCTGGATGCGACTGATCGCCGATGTCACCGGCCTCCCCGTGACCATTCCCTCCTCCGCCGAGGTCGGGGCCCGCGGCGCCTGGCTGACCGGCCTGGTCGCCACCGGCCGTGAGCCGGACTTCCCGACCGCGGCAGCCCGGCACGTGGAGGTCGCCGCCACATACCAGCCCGATCTGAAGGCGTTCGACGACTTCAGCGACCAGTACGCCGACTTCTTGCGGCTGCGGGAGCTCAACCAGCCGCTGTGGACACGCGACCGCGGACAGACACGTCCGGCCCCGACCGGTGGAGACGGCGCATGACCGCCGACGAAAGCGATGCCTGGCTGGGCATCGACCTGGGGACTCAGGGCGTACGGGTGGTCGTCGCCGCGTCCGACGGCAGTCTGCTGGGCGAGGGCTCGTGCCCGCTGACCAGCCGCCGGGAGGGCGATCGCCATGAGCAGCACCCCGAGCAGTGGTGGCGCGCAGTCCTCACCGCGATCGACCGGGCACGCGCCGCGGGTGCCGACCTGCGCCGCGTCCAGGGGGTAGCCGTCGACGCGACCTCCGGCACCATCACCATGCTGGACCGCCGTGGCCTGTGTGTGACACCGGCGCTGATGTACGACGACGGGCGCGCCGCGGCGGAGGCGGAACAGGTCAACGCCGCCGGGGAGCAGCAGTGGGCCAGGGCCGGCTACCAGCGGATGCAGCGATCCTGGGCGCTGCCCAAGCTCCGCTGGCTGCTCAACCACTATCCCCGGGCCGCTCAGAACGGCTGGCGCCTGGCGCATCAGAACGACGTCGTCAACAGCAGGCTCGTCGGGCACGAGGTACCCACCGACACCAGCAACGCGCTCAAGACAGGTGCCGACGCCGCACAGGTGACGTGGCCCGAGCCCGTACTCGCCGCGTTGGAGATTCCCCGCGCGATGCTGCCCGACCTGGTACTGCCCGGCACGGTCATCGGCCAGGTCTGCGCCGAAGCCGCCGCCGAGACCGGGCTGACCGAAGGCACCGCCGTCGTCGCCGGGATGACCGACGGCTGCGCGGCGCAACTGGGCTCCGGCGCGACCGCCGTCGGCAGCTGGAACTCGGTCATGGGCACCACCCTGGTGCTCAAGGGCGTCACCAAGGACCTCCTCCGTGATCCGCACGGGGTCGTCTACTCCCACCGGTCACCCTCCGGCCACTGGCTGCCCGGCGGAGCCTCCAGCGTCGGAGCCGGCCTGGTCGCACGGGAGTTCGCGGACGCCGACCTGAACCGGCTCACCCGCGAGGCCGCGGCGCTGCTGCCCACCGACCTGTTGCGCTATCCGCTGGTCTCCCCGGGCGAACGGTTCCCCTTCGTCGCCGCGGACGCCCGCGCGTTCGGCAGCCGCGAGCCGGCCACCCGCACCGAGTCGTTCGCCGCGCTGCTGCAGGGCGCCGCATACATCGAACGGCTCTGCTTCGACTACGTGGACCTGCTCGGCGCGCCGACCGACGGTGCGGTCGCCCTCACCGGCGGGGCCACCCGCAACCCCTTGTGGAACCAGCTGCGGGCCGATGTGCTGCAACGCCCGGTGACCCTGCCGCGCAACGCGCAACCGGCGCTCGGCATGGCGGTGCTGGCCGCGTCGAGCAGTCAGCCTCTGGACAGCGTCGCCGCCTCGATGGTGCGACTCGACCGGACTCTCGAACCACGCCGTTCACAGAGAAACCCGCACGACGAGGGCTACTTCAGGTTGCTCGATCTGCTTGTCCAACGCGGCTGGCTCCCCGGCGTCGTCGCAACCCACGCACGAGAAAGGACGGCGCCTTGAGCCTCCATGTCATCTTCGTCCGACACGGGGAGACCCTGTGGCACGCCGAGAACCGGTACGCCGGCAGCACCGACGTCGCGCTCACCGAGCACGGCCACGCACAGTCACGCGCGCTCGCGGACTGGGCGGAACAGGCGGACCTGACCGCGATCTTCGCCTCCCCGCTGACGCGATCGCAGGAGACCGCACGCGACAGCGCGGTGCGCACCGGACTGCCGGTGAGCGTGGACGAACGGCTGCGCGAGCTCGACTTCGGCATCGCCGAGGGCCTCACCCGCGCGGAGATGCACCAGCGGTTCCCCGACCACCTGGCGGCCTTCAGGACCGACCCGGTGACGAACCACTTCCCCAAGGGAGAGAACCCCCTCGACGCGAGCGACCGCTATCTGGCGTTCCTCACCGACCTCCAGGCCGATCACCAAGAAGGCCGCGTCCTCGTCGTGGGCCACTCCACCGCGATCCGGCTCGCACTCTGCCGCCTGCTCGGACTGCCTCTGCGCCAGTACCGCCGGACGTTCCCGTTCCTGGCCAACTGCGCCCTCAACGAACTCGTCCTGCGTGACGGCGGGCCGTCGCTGCTGACACTGAACCGCCCCGTGACCCCAGGAGAACCCAAGTGACCACCATCCTCACCGCCGGTGACCACTTCGTCCTCAACTCCCTGCTCCTCGACCAGCTCCGGCCGGCCGCACCCACCGCGACCTTCCGCGAACTCACCCTGCCCTGGCCGGTCGAGCCCTTCGGGGAGGTGGCCGAAGTACGGGAGGCCTCCGGCACCGAGGACCAGCTGATCGAGGCCCTCAGCGGGGTGGACATCTGCGTCACCCAGATGGCTCCGCTCACCGAACGGATCCTGGAGTCCAGCCCCGGTCTGCGCCTGTTCTGCGTCAGCCGCGGCGGCCCCGTCAACGCCAACCTCGAAGCAGCCACCCGGCACGGCGTCGCGGTCTCCTTCGCCCCCGGACGCAACGCCACCGCCACCGCCGAGCACACGGTCGCCCTCATGATGGCCGCGGCCCGACGCGTCCCCGCCACCCACGCGGACCTCGCCGCGGGCACCTGGCGAGGTGACTACTACATGTTCGAAAAGGTCGGCCCGGAGCTGGCGGGCAGCACCGTCGGCATCGTGGGATACGGCGCCATCGGCTCACGGGTCGCCCGGATCCTCCGCGGATTCGGC
Source organism: Streptomyces phaeochromogenes (assembly GCF_001418655.1). Lineage (GTDB taxonomy): Bacteria > Actinomycetota > Actinomycetes > Streptomycetales > Streptomycetaceae > Streptomyces > Streptomyces phaeochromogenes. Next base: position 18,598 of record NZ_LIQZ01000003.1, read on the forward strand.
GCACAAGTACTCGTCGCCGACCCCTTTGTCCATGCGGACGACGTGTCACCGGCCGAGGTCACCGACCTGGCGGACCTCATGCGACGCTCCACGTTCGTCACCGTCCACGCCCGCGCGACCCCGGAGACCGAGGGCTTGATCTCCCGGCGGATGATCGACCTGATGCCGGCAGGCGGCGTACTGGTCAACTGTGCTCGCGGATCACTCGTCGACTACGACGCCGTGTGCGACGCCCTGGACGCCGGAAAGCTCTTCGGCGCCGCCTTCGACGTCTTCCCCCACGAGCCGATCCCCGCCACCTCACGCCTGCTGACGACGCCCAACATCGTCATGACGCCGCACCTGGCCGGCGCCAGCAGACAGACCGCCTTCAACGCCGCCTCCATCGTGGCCTCGGAGGTAGCCGCGTTCCTGGCGGGCCGGCCACTCGCGCACTGCGCGAATCCGCAGGTTCTGGCCCAACTTCACTGAACTCCCGACGCCCGAATCCCGACTCCCGGCCCGCCGATTCCGCACGCCTTGTCCGTCGCGCTACCCCGGCTCTCGATCGACAACTTGGTAAGGTGCGCTGGCCAGTTGGACCATGTGGAGAGGGGCCGGGCGACGATGCAGGCGTCAGAGGTCTCGCGTGCGGTGGCCGCGGCCATGGCCATCGCCTCATCACTTGACCTGGCCGTCGACGACGACGCGATCGTTCTTCATGACTCCAACAAGCTCACTCTGCGTCTGCTGTCTTGTGATGTCCTGGCCCGGGTAGCACCTGTGGAGCAACAAATCGCACAGTTCGAGGTCGACGTCGCTCAGCAGCTCGGCGAATCCGGGTGCCCGGTGGCCGCCCTTGAGCCGCGAGTGGAGCCACGCGTCTATGAGCGCGACGGCTTCGTGGTCACACTGTGGACCTACTACGAACCCGTGACACCTCACGAGGTCTCACCAGCGGACTTCGCCCATGCGCTCGAGCAGCTGCACGCCGGCATGCGCAAGCTCGATGTCCCGACGCCGCACTTCCTGGATCGAGTCGAGCACGCTCAACGACTCTTGGCGAACCGCGAGCGCACTCCTGCGCTCGCCGACGCGGACCGGGAGCTGCTCAGCGATACGTTACGACGTCTGAGGCAAGCGATCGCCGAGCGCGGCGCCGCCGAGCAGCTGCTGCACGGCGAGCCGCACCCGGGCAACCTGCTCACCACGAAGAACGGGCTGCTGTTCATCGACTTCGAGACGTGTTGCCGCGGGCCCATCGAATTCGACCTCGCCCACGCGCCCGAAGAAGTCAGCGAGCACTATCCGGGCATCGACCAGGACTTGCTGCGTGAGTGCCGGATCCTCGTGCTGGCAATCATCACAACGTGGCGCTGGGACCGAGACGACCAACTCCCGAACGGGCGTCAACTGGGCGCGGAGTGGCTCAGCCAGATCCGAGCGGCGCTGGGCCGTAACGGCCTGGATCCCCATGACTGATCGCGGATCTTCGAGGTCGGGCACGGACGGCTTCTGATCATGAGGGCAGGGCCTCTCGGTGGCTCGGGGAACCCGCGACCGGGGCTGCCTCGGGTGTCGTGCTGGCCGCGCTGATGCTGATGTCTCGCGGCGCGCTGCCTCGCGTCGGTCTCTCCCGCTGGTTTTGCAGGTCAGCGGTGGTTCCGACAGGCGTGTGACGCCACGACGCGCAGCGTGGACTCATCCGGGCGCCATGTTTCGCGGCGAGGAATACAGGAACTGTCCCTTTCTCAGGGGTTGTTCCTCGACCCTGCCACGCCACAGGAGTACGCCGTGGCGTCGCTCCCAGAAGGACACGTACACGTCCTTGACGAGCCGCTCCGGTATGAACACGGTCCCCCAAGCGACGGGAACGCGCGGGCCGAGCACACTTTCGCCCGCATGAAGACCTGGAAAACCTTCCGAGACTGCCGCCTCAAAGGCGACGGCGTCCACCACGCCATGCTCGGGATCGCTTGCCCGATCACGCCCTGCCCATGGCGCCCTCACGACCCTCATAGGTTCTTGATGCGTGGTCGATGAGGTGAGGGGCGCCACCCTGACATCTGTCAGGGACACGATGTCCCTGGCGCGATCTACAGTCCGAGGCGCCGGCTCGGGGGAACTCTTGGCCGCTACGGCGGCTGGAGCAGGAGCGACGTGAACGCTCCGATCGGGTAACAGCAGTAGCCGTTGTGACGGCATGACGACGGTTCCGGCAGGCGGGCATTACGGCAAGGGGCCGATCTGTGGGAACCGTCAGCCTTTCGACCAAGGAGAAGACATGCACAGTATCCGCCGGATCTTCAGCGTGGGAACAGCCGCGCTCGTGCTCGGGGCAGGGCTCGTGGCCGGTTCTTCCGGTGCGGCTCAGGCGGCGGCATCGGACTGCACGCAAGGCAGGGCCGGATTCACCGACATCCCCGACAGTCTCAGCGGCCGGGGTGTGGCGGGGGCAGGGGCGCTGGTGGTCGACTTTCCCACCAACGTGCCGTACGCCGTCGCTTCGTACGCGATGCAGACCGGCAACGTCGGCGGCCGAGAGATGGGGTGGGGCGTCCTGAGCACCAGCTCCAGCCTTTGGGGTGCCGGTGCCTCGGGCCAGGTCTGGATGGATGTCACCAACGACAACAAACAGTCGTGGATCCAGTGCGGCCCGTTCTACGTGTCGTCGGCCGGCGCCAGGATCACGACCCCGGCCTACCCGACCAGCAACTCGGCGAGCCGAGCCTTCCGTGTCTGCGCGATGGCGGCGATCCCTGTCAGGGACACCGGCATCACCTGCACCCCCTGGTGGTAGGCCGTCGGCAGGAGGCCCGAACGTGTACGGCAACGCGGCCGACCATCCCGTTCGGGGGCGCCGGTATCCGTCGGACATGACGAATGCGGAGTGGGCGGCCGTCCGGCCGATGCTGTCTGTGCCGGCCTGGCTTCAGAAGCGGGGCGGACGGCCCGAGGGCTAACGTCACCGGCAGTTGCTGGACTCCATCCGCTATCTGGGCGCGGCCCGGATCTCGTGGCGGGCGATACCCGACAGGTGCTTCTCGAAGGGCAGCGGGCCTATGGTTTCGGGGTCGGCGGACGTGTCGAACAGCGGGGTGTAGCCGGTGGCCAGGTACAGGCCGCGGGCCTCGGGCTGGCGCGGCCCCGTGGTCAGGTAGATCCGCCCGTAGCCGCGTACGCGCGCCTCCTGTTCCAGTTCGGCGACCACGAGTCGCGCCAAGCCGCGTCGGCGGTGGGCGGAGTGGGTCCAGATCCGTTTGAGTTCCGCCGTGGTCGCGTCGTACCGGCGGAACGCGCCGCCCGCGACCGGCTCACCGCGCTCCAACACCAGGAGCAGCACCCCGCTGTACGGCCGGGTGAACTCCTCGTCGGGATAGCGGGCAAGTTCGGCGTGCGCGTCCTTGCCGTAGCGCGTCGAGTACTCGTCGCCGAGTTCGCGCAGCAGCGGTCTCACCCGCGGGTCGGACACGGCAACTTGAATGACCGTCAACTCGGCTGCGGACGACGGTGGTTGCGCGACTGATGTCATCCATTCACCGCCGCGAGGTTCTGCGCGGCCCGGGCTGCGCGCTCGATGTCGCGGTTGGCATCGCGCTCGGCGTCGCGCCTGGCGACCTCCTCGCGGACGATCGGGATCACGTACCGGCCGAAGTCGATCGCGTCGTCCAGCAGGTCGTAGCCGCGGGCGGAAAGGATGTCGACGCCGAGGTCGTAGTAGTCCAGGAGTGCTTGGGCGACCGTCTCCGGCGTGCCGACCAGGGCGTTGGAGTTGCCCGCACCCCCGGTGGCGGCAGCTGTCGGAGTCCACAGGGCACGGTCGTAGCGCTCGCCCGCCTCAGCGATCGCGATCAGCCGCTGCGAGCCGGTGTTCTGCGGCAGCGCCTGCCCGTTGTGGCGCTTGGTGATCGTCTCGCCCTTCTCCTTGCGGGCCCTGATCGCGCCGACCGTGCGATGCGCCTTCTCCCAGGCCAGTTCCTCGGTCGGGGCGATGATCGGCCGGAACGCCACCTGGATGCGGGGGACTTCGGTCCGGCCCGCGGCCTTCGCGGCGGCCTTCACGTTCTCGATCTGCTCAGCGGTCTTCGCGAGGGGCTCGCCCCAGAGGCAGTAGATGTCGGCCTCGGCGCCCCCTGCGGCGTACGCGGCGGGCGACGATCCTCCGAACGACACGTTCGGGCGCGGCTGTTGAACCGGGAAGACGTCACTGACGAAGTCGTGGAAACGGTAGTGCCCGCCCTCGTGGTCGAAGGGCTCGTGGGTGGTCCAGATCTTCTTGACGATCCCGATGTACTCGCGAGTGCGGGCATAGCGCTCGTCCTTGGTGAGGACGTCACCCTCGCGGCCCTGCTCCTGGTCATTGCCGCCGGTGATGAAATGCACGGTCAGCCGGCCGTCGCTGATCTGGTCGAGGGTGGCGAAGGTCTTCGCGGCGAAGGTCGGGTACGAGACGTTGGGCCGATGGGCGAGCAGGATCTGGAGCCGGTCCAGTCTGCTCACGATGTAGGCGGCGGCCGGCGCGGGGTCCGGCGATCCTGAGCCGTACGCGAACAGCACCCGATCCCAGCCGTGCTCCTCGTGCGCCCGGGCCAGCCGGAGCGTGTACTCCTTGTCGAAGGCGGCGCCGGACCGCGCGGTGGTCTCGGATCCGTTGTTGGTCGCGGCGATGCCGAGGAACTCCACGGGCATGGGAATGACCTTTCGTACGGGCTGGCGGAACGGGCCTTTGCACAGCGGGACATGACGGCTCGTCACGGAGTGGCTCGTCAGGCAACGGCTCGTCAGGGAACTGGTGCGGAGCTTGGAGCGAGGGAGGCGACCTGGGCAGGGTCAGCCGGCAACCGGGCGGCGGCAGCGCGCGTCAAGACCCGCAGGGCCACGTCGTTGCGCGGGTCAGCGCCTGCGAGGGTCGGTGCCCCGAAGGGGGAACTCGGTGAGCGACAGGGGCACCGAGGAGGGAAGGGCCTACGGACGGCCCACCGCCCGAGTCAGGCGCAACACGCCGCGGACCACACCCGACCGAAGTCGATGTGGTCACGCGAGACCAAGCGCGGCTGGGCGTTCATGCGGCCAATTGAGCAATACATCTCGCTCATCGTCAACCAACGCCCGCATGCCGGACCGGCTCCGGCACCCTGCCCGCCTGCCAACGAGCCGCAGCCAGCCAGCCAGCCAGCCAGCCAGCCACGGCAACGCATACCAGCCATCCCCGTCGATCATTCCCTATATTTCCTATCGATTTACTAGGGAAGTATTGACGGCGCCCTGCTGGGATGCGCAGGATGATGCACATGTGCCCCACGCAGCAACGACTCGTTCGTCGTCGGCATGTCGACTTTGGTCACGTCGTCAGTGCCGCCTGCTGTCGCGTCTAGGGCACGCGACTCGCACCCATCGCGCGTGCCGCTCCGCTTCCTTCAGGTGAACTCACCCACCGCTCCCGACAGCCCGACATCCTTCTGAAGGACGACCGCCATGACCACGGCACTTCCGGCTCAGCCCGCTCCCCTGAACTCGCCCCTCTCCGACGTGCGCCATCTTCGCCTGGTGGGCGACACCAGGCAGGGCGGCACCGGGGAACACAATGCGGCGCCGCTCGTCGGCTACCTCCTGCTCGTCCCCGAGGGCACCGACCCCGCCGAACTCTTCACCAAGGACGGGGTACGGCCGGACCTCCGGCCGGTCACCTACGACGACTCGCCTCCCGCGCCGCAGGCGGGCGGCGACAGCATCCACGTCGACACCGCGCGGCATGTCGCGGAGGCGGACGGGCGTGAACTCGACCTCACCTACCTTGAGTTCGAGCTGCTGGCCCATCTCGTTCTGCGGCCCCACCAGGTCCACTCGCGCGAGCAGCTGGTGGCCAACGTATGGGGCTACGACCACGTCGGCGACGGCCGCACCGTGGACGTCCACATCGCGCGCCTGCGCCGCAAGCTGGGCAAGGCTCACCAGCACCGGATCGTCACCGTACGACGCGTGGGCTACAAGTACGTGCCCGAGCAGCAAGTGAGCCCCGACGCCGCTCTCTGCGGCCGGCCTTGAGGAGACCAGTCCCATGGGCTTTGCCCCCGCGCAGTCCGGTCCCGCGCCGGAGTCGGACCGGACCGCGACGGGCCGCGCGCACTGGCTGCGCGTGGCCCGCGAGACGGCGGACGACCTGGCCACGGACTCGGTGGTCCGGGAGCAAGCGGGCAAGGTCCCGTTCGACGAGGTGTCCCGGCTGCGCGAAGCGGGACTGCTGACGTTGCTGATTCCGGCCGAGCTCGGGGGCGCAGGCGAGGACTGGCCGACGGCCTACGCCGTTGTCCGGGAGATCGCCGCGGCCGACGGCGCCATCGGCCAGCTCCTCGGCTGTCACTACTTCATGTCGTGGAGCGCCCGGTTCTTCACCGAGCCTTCCCTCGCCGCGCAGGTCGGGCGGCAGTCCGCGGCGGAGCAGTGGTGTTGGGGCGGCGGTTTCGCCCGTCAGGAACCACCTCTCGCGCTGAACAGGACCGCCGGTGGTTACCTGCTGGACGGCCGGCAGAGTTACGTCACCGGGGTCCTGGTCGCCGACCGGCTCGTCGTACGGGCCGTGCGGACCGACACCGGCGAACCGCTCGCCGTGGTCGTCGATCCCGCCCGGCACGGCGTGGTGATCGACGGCGACGCCGACCCCTTCGGCCAGCGGCTCGCGGCCGGCGGCAGCGTGGAGTTCGACGGCGTACCGGTCAGCACCGACGACGTACTCGGCTCCCTGTCCGCGGACGAGGACGCCCTGTCGCCCGTGTCCTCCCTGGCGTCACCGGTCGGGCGACTCGTGTCCGTCCAGCTCCGTCTCGGCATGGCCGAGGGAGTGCTCGCCGAAGCCCGTGAGTACAGCCGGGCGGGCCACTCTCCCTGGGACCCGGCGTGGCCGGCCGGCTCTCCGCAGGACCCGCAGGTGCTGGCCATCTACGGGGAACTCACCGTCCTCACCCGCTCCGCTTCCGCGCTCACCGATCAAGCTCTGGACGCCTTGCAGGGCGGGCTGGCGCGCGGTGAAGATCTTACGTACGACGAGTACGCGGAGGTATCGGTCCTCGTGGCGATGGCCGAAGCCGCCGCCTCCAGGGCCGTGCAGGATTGCACCGCTCGCGCACTGGACGTCATCGGCGTCCGCTCCACGTCTTCGCGGCTGGGCTTCGACCGCTTCTGGCGCAACGCCAGGACCCACACCTTGTACGAGCCCGTGGCCGACCGGCTTCGCGATGTCGGGGACTACTTCCTCAACGGTGCGCACCCCCCGTTCGTCCTGCCCGCCTGACCTCGCAAGACCCTGCCTTGATCTCCGGCGACCTGAACCCCTCGGCTGCCGGACGAGAACGGGTGCCCGGCATCCCGCCCGCAGCGGACGCCGACCGAATTCGTACGGGATAATGAACGCATGCGGATCTCAGCCAGGGCGGACTACGCGGTACGTGCCGCACTGCAGCTCGCCGCGTCACGCGATGACGGGCCACTGAAGGCGGAGGCCATCGCCGACGCCCAGGACATCCCGCACAAATTCCTCGAAGGCATCCTGAACGACATGCGCCGGGGCGGACTCGTCCTCAGTCAGCGCGGCGGCAACGGCGGCTACCGGCTGGCCAAGTCTCCCGAGTCCATCAGCATCGCCGACGTCATTCGCGTCGTGGACGGACCGCTGGTCTCGGTCCGCGGGGTCCGCCCTCCCGATCTGTCCTACACCGGACCCGCCCAGTCGCTGCTTCCGCTGTGGATCGCGCTGCGCTCCAACGTGCGCGAGATCCTCGAAGGCGTGTCCCTCGCCGACGTCGCGTCGGCCGAGCTGCCCGCCGGGGTGTCCGCGCTGACCGACTCCCCCGGCGCCTGGACAAACCCCTGACCGCAAGGCCGATCCCAGCCTGATCCCGCAATGTGAGATCAGGCTGTCCATCATATGAACACCCTCTTGGGGTGAAGGCCACCTTCTGTCACGATCCCCATCAACCAGGTGGGAAAACTAGGGAACTGCGGGGTGGCCATGAGAACGCTCAACCGCACAGACCGGTTGCTGCCCCTTCTGACCTCGCGTCGCCACATCGACCTCGGCCGTACGTCAAGCGCCATCTGTCGCCCTGTCTGACGCCGTCCGCGGAACCCGGTGGCTCACGCAGAACACCGCTGCGCTCCCTGCCTCCCCGCCCCTGTCGGTGGCCCGGACGTTCTTCGACACTCCTCGGCCGACTGCGTCACCCGCACATCCCGCTGACCGCATGCCTTCGGGCATGGCGTGGCTGTGTCGGCGACGCAGCGACCACTCCGGCGACACCCGCCACGTTCCGCTCCTCAGCCCGCGACGGCATTCCTGCCACCGAGGGCCGGTAGTGGAGTGCTGGTGCGCTACGCGCCAATGGGCTTTGCGCCTCGCGTTTCCGAACTCCCGACAACCCATTCCTGAGAGGACACCTCCGTGTCTGCCGCACGACCGCTCACCACCCTGCGCACCATCGCCGCCATAGCCGCGCTTCCCCTGCTCGCTCTCACTGCCTGCGGTTACGGGTCCGAGTCGAAGGACAACGACACGTCGAAGGTGGCGGCCGAGGGCAAGAAGCTCTCCGCGGACACCGTGCGGATCGGCTACTTCCCGAACCTGACGCACGCCACCGCCCTGGTCGGCGACCAGGAAGGCCTGCTGCAGAAGGAACTCGGCGGCACGAAGGCCACCTACTCCCAGTTCAACGCAGGCCCCGCGGAGATCGAGGCACTCAACTCGGGTTCGATCGACATCGGCTGGATCGGCCCCTCGCCCGCGATCAACGGCTACAGCACCACGGACGGCAAGGGCCTGCGGATCATCGGCGGTTCCGCGTCCGGCGGTGTGAAGCTCGTCGTCAACCCGGACAAGGTCAAGTCCCTCAAGGACGTCAAGGGCAAGAAGATCGCGACCCCGCAGCTGGGCAACACCCAGGACGTGGCGTTCCTGAACTGGATCGCCGAGCAGGGCTGGAAGGTCGACGCGCAGAGCGGCAAGGGTGATGTGTCGGTGGTGCGCACCGACAACAAGATCACCCCGGATGCCTACAAGGCCGGTTCCATCGACGGCGCGTGGGTGCCCGAGCCGACCGCGTCCAAGCTGGTCGCCGAGGGCGGCAAGGTGCTCCTGGACGAGGCCGACCTGTGGCCCGACAAGAAGTTCGTGATCACCAACATCATCGTCTCCCAGACCTTCCTGAAGGAGCACCCGGATGTGGTGCAGGCGGTGCTGCGCGGTTCGGTGAAGACCAACACGTGGATCAACGCCAACCCCGACAAGGCGAAGGCGGCTGCCAACACCAAGCTCCAGGAGCTGTCCGGCAAGCCGCTGCCGGCCGACGTTTTGGACCCGGCGTGGAAGTCGATCCAGTTCACCGATGACCCGCTGGCCTCGACCCTGAACACCGAGGCCGAGCACGCGGTCAAGGCGGGTCTGCTCAAGAAGCCGAAGCTGGACGGCATCTACGACCTGGCGCCGTTGAACAAGGTCCTCACCGCCGAGGGCAAGAGCACGGTCGACGACGCCGGACTCGGCGTCAAGTAACCCCCCGCACAAGCCCGGACAGTCCCGTTTCATCCGCATGAGTTCCCAGGAGGTGACGACCATGGCAACCGCCCTCGCCAAGGCCGCCGACGCCACTACGTCGGTGGAGTACGCCGCGCGGATCGAGCACGTCTCGAAGTCCTTCACCACCCCCGCCGGCCGCCAGCTCGTCCTGGACGACATCACCCTCGATGTCGCCCCCGGCGAGTTCGTCACCCTCCTGGGAGCCTCCGGCTGCGGCAAGTCCACCCTGCTCAACCTCGTCGCCGGCCTCGACCAGCCATCGGCGGGCGGCATCAGCACCGATGGCCGCCCCGCGCTGATGTTCCAGGAACACGCCCTGTTCCCCTGGCTGACCGCGGGCAAGAACATCGAACTCGCCCTGAAACTACGGGGCGTGGCGAAGGCGGAGCGGCGCACCAAGGCGGAGGAACTGCTGGCCCTGGTCCGGCTGGAGGGCGCCTACGGCAAGCGGGTGCACGAACTGTCCGGCGGGATGCGCCAGCGCGTCGCACTGGCCCGCGCGCTCGCCCAGGACAGCAAACTCCTCCTGATGGACGAGCCGTTCGCCGCCCTGGACGCCATCACCCGGGACGTGCTGCACGACGAACTGACCCGCATCTGGCGCGAGACCAGCGTGTCGGTGCTGTTCGTCACCCATAACGTCCGCGAGGCCGTACGCCTCGCCGAGCGCGTGGTGCTGCTGTCCTCCCGCCCGGGGCGGATCGCCCACGAGTGGACGGTCGACATCCCGCAGCCACGCCGTATCGAGGACTCCGCCGTCGCGGAACTGTCCGTCGAGATCACCGAACAACTGCGTGGGGAGATCCGCCGCCATGGCCAGCACTGACCCCGGGGTCGACATCAAGAAGGACGACTCCCCGGCGGCCGGGGAGTCCCAGGACCCGCACGATCTGGCGGGACTGGAAGCGGGCCTTGACGCGCTGGATTCGGTGCGGGTCGACCGTACGCCGTTGCGCGAGACGCTGACGGGCAAGGTGCTGCCGCCCGATCGTCGCCGTGGCGCTGGTACTGGTGGTCTGGCAGGTCCTGGTCTGGGCGAAGGTCACCGACAGCTACAAACTGCCCGCGCCGTCCGCGGTCTGGGACGAGGTCAGCGAGGCCTGGCGGCAAGGCACATTCCTTGAGTACATCTGGACCAGCGTCTCGCGCGGTCTGCTCGGGTTCCTCATGGCCCTGGTGATCGGCACGCCGCTGGGTCTGCTGGTCGCCCGGGTGAAGTTCGTCCGCGCGGCGATCGGCCCGATCCTGTCCGGCCTCCAGTCGCTGCCGTCGGTGGCGTGGGTGCCGCCGGCCGTCCTGTGGCTCGGGCTGAACGACTCGATGATGTACGCGGTGATCCTGCTCGGCGCGGTCCCCTCGATCGCCAACGGACTGGTCTCCGGCGTCGACCAGGTACCCCCGCTCTACCTGCGGGCCGGCCGCACCCTGGGCGCCACGGGACTGCGCGGCACCTGGCACATCGTGATCCCGGCCGCACTGCCCGGCTACCTCGCCGGCCTCAAGCAGGGCTGGGCCTTCTCCTGGCGCTCCCTGATGGCCGCCGAGATCATCGCCTCCTCACCCGACCTCGGCATCGGCCTCGGCCAACTCCTTGAGAACGGCCGCACCGCCAACAGCATGTCCATGGTCTTCCTCGCCATCCTCCTCATCCTGATCGTCGGAATCGCCATCGACCTGCTCATCTTCAGTCCACTGGAGCGGCGGGTACTGCGCAGCCGGGGCCTGCTGGTCACCCACTGAGCCGACCGGATCGTGACCGGTGGTCAGCCGGTCCAGGGCTGCCACCGGTCTTCCTGTGCGCGGTGGATACTGCTGAGCCACACCAACGCCCCACCGATCAGGCCGGGCTTGTCCCGCGTGGCCAGGGCCGGGGCTTCGAGCATGTCGGCGGCCTCTTCCAAGTAGGTGACCAGCGTGTCGAGTTCTTCGCCGGGGGCTTCGTTGTAGCGGGACCAGCGGCCCAGGTAGCCGGTCTCGGCGTCCAGGTACAGCCCCGAGGTGCCGTCGGCCGGGCCCAAGGCGACAACCGGAATCCAGGTTTCCTTCCACACGGTGATCCGCTCGTCCTCGGGTCGGTCGGTGTTGAAGGTGTCCTCGTGCGCCTGGGAGTCCGTCTTCAGCCGGTAGGTGGCGGCCACGGCGTCCAGGGTCATCAGAGCCCAATTGCCCGGAAGGCATCCCCCGCCATTGACCCCGTTGTCACCCGCCGTCAGCAGCCACAGGACGTGCAGCTCGACGGGTATCCGGATGCCGAGGTCACCCTCCAGGGCGGCGATGGAGGCGGGGCCTGCACCGGCACGGAGCGCGGCGTAGGAATCGGGTGCGTTGCGCTGGAGCCAGCCGGTGATGCGCTGCCAGGCGTCGGCGACCTCCCGGACGGTGACCACGTCGGTGGCCAGGTCGGCGGGCCCCTCGACCTGCTGCTCCCGGTCCCGGGCGTCCGCAACGGGCTCGGCGGACTCGGCAAAGGAGATCGGGGTCACGTACCGAATCTCGATCCGGTCGGGCTCACGGATGTAGCCGACGGCCAGGGCGGGGCAGTCCTCGAACAGGTCGCCGTCGACCATCACGGTGAGGATGCCAGGCAGATTCGAGGGCCGACCCATGTCCGGGTCGTCGGCCAACTGACCGGCCAGGACCTTCAGGGCGTAGGGGACACCGGCCCCGAACTGGGCGGCGGTGTCGCGTACGAACGGGGGTAACTCGACGTCCACAGCCTGGCGTCCCTTGCTGGTCGGATGGAAGGCGGGGCCCGCAGTCGAAACGGATTCGGCGCCACACCTCAGTGGGTGTCACGCACTCTCGAGGTCCGCCACAAGGATCGGATGGTCGGCGCCGGCGCCCTCGTTGATGACCAGGTCCATCAGGTGGGGGAAGCGTTGGTCGAGGTCGTCCTTGCGCAGGGCGTTGACGCGGAGTGTGCCGACGTCGTGCTGCTGGATGAGGCCGGCCTCGCGCAGGATGCGGAGGTGGCGGGTGAGGGCCGACTTCCCGACGGCCGGGTAGAAGCCCTTGCAAGCCAGGCCGGGCTTGGAGGCGAGCGTGACGACGATGGCCAGCCGGGTGGGGTCGGCCAGCGCACTCATGATCTTGAAGAGGTCGAACTCTTCCAAGTCGGGGTGGGTGAGCGGGGAAGACGTGCGGCTGGCCATGCGGCAAGGGTACCGGGTCACCCGCCACCATGTTCGCAAGAATGTGTACATGGGCTACGGTGAAGCGGCGGGGAGTGATCCATACCCCCGCTCCCCCACGTATTGGAGACACCCATGCCCTCGGCCTCTTCCCCGGTCGCGCCCGGATCCTCCATCGGCGTGGGGATCATCGGCCTCAGCGCCTCCGGCGGCTGGGCAGCCGCCTCCCATCTGCCCGCGCTGCGCGCCCTGGAGGGGTTCGACATACGCGCACTGAGCACGTCCAACCCCGGCTCCGCCCACAGGGCGGGCGAGCAGTACGGGGTGCCCCTTGCCTTCGGCAGTGCCAAGGAGCTGGCCGAGAGCCCGGACGTCGACCTCGTCGTGGTCAGCGTCAAGGCTCCCGACCACTACGCGAACGTAATGGCCGCGCTGAACGCCGGAAAGATGGTGCTCAGCGAATGGCCACTGGGCAAGAACGCGGCCGAGACAAGGGAGTTGGCGGAGACCGCTGAGGCCAAGGGCGTCCGCACCTTCGTCGGTCTTCAGGCCCGGACCGCGCCGCACGTCCAGTACCTTCGCGACCTCATCGCGGACGGCTACGTGGGTGACGTACTGTCCACGACCCTGGTCGGATCGGGACACGCATACGGCGACACCGTGGACCAGAGCAACATCTACCTGCTCGACCCCGCGAACGGCGCGACGCTGCTGACCATCCCCTTCGGCCACACCGTCGACGCGCTGACCATGGTGCTCGGGGAGTTCGCCGACCTCGACGCGAGGGCCGTCACCCGCCGCACCACCGTCCGCGTCGCGCAGACCGGCAAGGAAGTGGCGATGCGCACGGCCGACCAGATCGCCGTCCAGGGTGTCCTGGAGTCCGGCGCTGTCGTCTCCGCCCACTACCGCGGCGGGCTGAGCCGGGGCACGAACTTCCTGTGGGAGATCAACGGCACCGAGGGCGACATCCAGATCACCGGACCCAACGGTCATCTCCAGGTCGGACCGATCACCCTCCACGGCGCCCGCGGCGAGAGCGGCGAACTGGCCGAACTGCCCCTGCCCGCCGCCTACGAACTGCCCGCCCTCGCCGACGCCCGGACCAGCCCGGCCTACACCGTCGGCCACGCCTACGCCGGCATCCGCGAAGACCTGAGCCAAGGCACCCACCGAATCGCCGACTTCACCCACGCCCACCAGCGCCAGCAGCTCTTCGACCGCATCGAGACCGCGGCCAAGCGCGACTGATACGGGCGGCGCGGGTGAGGCCCACAGCCGGGATCGGGACCGTCGGCCCGGCGACGCCCCTCCCCTGTCTCCGCCCCTCCCTGACAGCACTACCCCGTCCCGGAAATTCTTCTTACCCATTTTTCATAGGGTGCCTATGTAAAAGCGCGATACTTGGTAACCGTGGATCAGTCGCATTCGGAGGACAGCCTCCAGGAAACCGCGCGGGCGCTCACCGACCTCGCTTCTGTCGTGGTCAGGGCCGTGACGGACAGGCGGGGTATGAGCTTCACCGCCGCCTCCGCCCTCGCCCGGCTGGAGCGGGAGGGCCCGGCCCGGCTGACCGCGCTGGCGGCGGCGGAAGGCGTCACGCAGCCGTCGATGACCCAGTTGGTGCAGCGCCTGGAGCGGCAGGCGCTGGCGCTGCGGATCGACGACCCGGAAGACGGCAGGGTCACCCTGGTCGCCATCACGGACACCGGGCGGGAGGTTCTCGCCGAGCGCCGACAAGAGCGTGACACCCGCCTGGCCAACCTGCTGTCCTCCCTCCCCGACGAGGAGCAGCACGCCTTGGCAACAGCGATGCGGACCGCCCTGCCGCTCGTGCGGCGGATGCTGCTCCAGGACGGAACACAGCAGCCTCCCCTTCTCGAACAGCACAGCACCGGGAGCAAGCGATGACCCCCGAGCAGTCCCACGTCCCCGCAACCGCGGACACAGGGCGGGGCAGTCACAAAACGTGGATCGGCGTGGATCATCCCCGCTACAAGTGGGTCGCGCTGACCAACACCACCGTGGGCATGCTGCTGGCCACGATCAACAGCTCGATCGTGCTGATCTCGCTGCCCGGGATCTTCACCGGTATCCGGCTCGATCCGCTGGAACCCGCGAACGTGAGCTACCTGCTGTGGATGCTGATGGGCTACATGCTCGTCACCGCGGTGCTGGTGGTCGCTCTCGGCCGACTCGGGGACATGATGGGCCGGGTCCGCATCTACAACGCCGGCTTCCTGATCTTCACGCTCACCTCGGTGGTGCTGTCCCTCGACCCTTTCCACGGCGGGAGCGGGGCGCTGTGGCTGATCGGCTGGCGGATCGTGCAGGCGGTCGGCGGCTCGATGCTGATGGCCAACTCCGCGGCCATCCTCACCGACGCCTTTCCCGCCCGTCAGCGCGGCATGGCCCTGGGCGTCAACATGGTGGCGGGCATCGCCGGGTCGTTCATCGGCCTGGTGCTGGGCGGCGCCCTCGTCACGTGGAACTGGCGCTCGGTCTTCTGGGTCAACGTGCCCATCGGCCTGATCGGCACGGTGTGGGCGTACAAGTCGTTGCACGAGACGGGCGTGCGCAGGCCGGGGCGGATGGACTGGTGGGGCAACATCACCTTCGCCGTCGGACTGAGTGCCCTGCTCGCCGGTATCACCTACGGCATCCAGCCCTACGGGGGCCACACCATGGGCTGGACCAACCCGTGGGTGCTGGCCGGGCTGATCGGCGGTGTCGCCATGCTCGCGGTCTTCTGCGTGGTCGAGATGAAGGTCACCGAGCCGATGTTCCCGCTGCGCCTGTTCCGCAACGCGGCGTTCGCGGGCGGCAACGCGGCCACTCTGCTGGGGTCGATCGCGCGCGGTGGCCTGCAGTTCATGCTCATCATCTGGCTGCAGGGCATCTGGCTCCCCCTGCACGGCTACGACTACGCCGACACCCCACTGTGGGCCGGCATCTACATGCTGCCGCTGACTGCCGGTTTCCTGATAGCCGGGCCGATCTCCGGAGCGCTGTCCGACCGGTTCGGTGCGCGGCTGTTCGCAGCATCCGGATTCGCGGTGATGGCGGCGTCGTTCGCGGGACTGCTCATGCTGCCCAGCGACTTCCCGTACGGGATCTTCGCAGCGCTGATCTTCCTCAACGGGGTCGGCGGTGGCCTCTTCGCGGCGCCGAACACCTCGATCGTCATGTCGAACGTCCCGGCCGATGCCCGCGGTGCCGCCTCCGGCATGCGCGCCACGTTCCAGAACGCCGGCATGGTGCTGTCCATGGGCGTGTTCTTCTCGCTCATGGTGGCCGGCCTCTCCAGCACACTGCCGCACACCCTGAGTTCGGGCCTCACCGCCCAGGGCGTCCCGGCACACGCCGCCCACACCGTCGCCGAACTGCCCCCGGTGGGCGTCCTGTTCGCGGCCTTCCTCGGATACAACCCGATCCAGCACCTGCTCGGCCCGGACGTCCTGACCCACCTCTCGCCGACTGCCTCGGCGCACCTCACGGGGCGTGAGTTCTTCCCCCACCTGATCTCGCAGCCGTTCCACGACGGTCTGGTCATCGTCTTCTCCCTCGCCATCGCCATGTCCCTGGCCGCCGCGGCCGCCTCACTGATCCGTGGCCGCACCAAGCCGTCGCCCACCTCACCGACACCCGTGACGCCTGCTGCCATGGCGCCCGCGCAGGCAGCCACTGAGGTCGGTTCGGCCACGCCCCCCGCCCTTGAACTGCGCGGCAGGGTACGGGACAGCTCCGGCGAGCCGCTGGTCCACGCCACGCTCACACTCGTCGACCGCTACGGCCATCAGAAGGCCATCGCCAGATCGGGTCAGGACGGGGCGTACGAGCTGGCGTCAGCGGAACCCGGTTCGCACATGCTGGTCGTGTCGGCCAAGGGGCACGAGCCCCGCGCCGTGCAGGTCACCACGGGAGCTGAACCGGTCCTCTCCGACCTCGCCCTGACGGCGATCTGCGGTGTGCACGGCACCGTGCGCCACGCACACACCGATCGTCCCGTCCCCCACGCCCACATCACCCTGCTGAACGCCCATGGCGATGTCGTGACCACGTCCACAACCAGCGAGAACGGCACGTACACCCTGAAGGGCCTGACTCCCGGCCCCTACACCGTCGTCGCCTCCGGCTGCCCTCCCGTCTCCGCCGACATCACGCTCGGCAACGGAGAAGCCCGCCAAGTGGATCTCCGGACCAGCGACGCCCCCGACTGACGGATCACGGGCCGCGTCTGTGCGCCGCTACGACGGTATCGAGGCCCGCCTCGCGGCAGCGCCGGACATCGCGGTGCCCACCATCACTCGCGACGGGGAGCTGGACCCCTTCACCCGATTCCGACCTCGTCCGTAGGTGGGTGGACGGCGCGTCACCACCGCGCTGTTCGTAGCGTTCCGTGCTGCGCGGAGGCGCGGCGTCAGTTGCCGCCGCGCAGGGCTGATGTGGTCTTCCCGGTGCGTTCGCGAAGGAGTACTCGCAGAGTGTTCGGGTGTTCGTAGCCGACTTTCCTGGAGATGGTCTCCAGGGACAGGTCAGTGGTGCGCAGCAGGTGGGAGGCCCGCTCGATTCTCAGGTCCTGGACGAATCGGATGGGGGACGTTCCGATCGTGCGCTGTACGGCACGCTGCAGCGTGCGCTCGCTGACGCCGATGTCACCGGCTGCTTCGGGGATTCTGATGGGTTCGGCAAGATGCTCGCGGATCCACAGTTCGAAGGCCGCGACCGTGGGATCGCTCTGGGCCAGGGCACCGGGAATGGTGTACGCGGCCTGCGAGGGGCGTTCGTCGACCACGAGGTAGCGGGCGACCAGGTCGGCGAGCGCGGGGCTGCTCGCCCGGATGATCGCCAGTGCGAGGTCCACGTGACCGAAGGCCGCCCCGGCGGTGATGACGCCGTCCGAGGTGATGAGCATCTGACTGTGATCCAGCTCGACCTTGGGATACCTGTTCCGGAACACCGGCGACAGCCACCAGGTCGTCGTGGCGCGCAGGCCGTCCAGTACTCCCGCCTCGGCCAGCAGGAAGGTACCCGCACACGCCGACGCGACGGTCGTACCGCGGGCGCGGGTGTGTGCGACGAGGTCACGTACGGCAAGGGACGCATCGCCGCCGACATGGTCGAGCAATGCGTCGGGATCGCTCGCCCCGAATGCCGGAACGACCAGGAGGTCCGCCGTGTGTGCCTGCTCAAGCGGCTCGGGTGCCACAAGGAATCCCGCTCCGGTCCGAACCTGCGGAGCGGGGCCGACCAGTGTCACGTTCCAGGTGGGCGGTTCGTCGATCTGCCGGGCCAGCGCGTTGGCGTTGTCCAGCACATCGAGGATGGCTGCGAGCCCCGAGTCGAACACCCCGTCGTAGACGACGACCGCTATCCGCATGGCGGGAACCCTATCAACCGTGTCGCTTCTGCCACTGATGTGATCACCGACCGCCGCCATACGTTCGTTGCACGCCGGGAGCCCGGCGGTCCTCAGGCAAGGAGTGGTCACATGAAGGTCGGTCTGCTGGTACGCATCGAGGCCAAGCCGGAGTTCGCCGACGAGGTGGCGGCGATGCTGCGCGGCGCCCAGGAGTTGGCCGAGCAGGAGGAGGGCACGGTGGCGTGGTTCGCGTTCCGTGAGAACGCCACCACCTTCGGGGTGTTCGACACCTTCGAGGACGAGCAGGGACGCGAGGCGCACCTCGTGGGCCGGATCGCCGCCGCCCTCGGGGAGGCCGCCAAGACCAGGCTCAGCGCACCGCCGGTGATCGCCCCGATCGACCTGCTGGGGGCCAAGGTCTCCTGACCGGCCCGGACACCCGGCAGCCCGGGCATGGACAGCTCCCGCCCCGGCTGCCGGCCAGGGCCTCTGTTCGACGCGGCGACCGTGGCCGCGCCGGCCAGGTGGGCGGGCTCACGCGCGGAGTTCGTCGTCGATCAGGTTGTTCGCCGCCTGCTGCGTGGACGAGTCCGTCGAGCCGTCGCCCGTCGCGTTCAGGACCACCGTGCGGCGGCCGTCCTCGCTGACGCCGTTACGTGTCGTGTAGCCGGGCATGTCACCGCCGTGGCTGTAGTACGCGCCGCCGCAGGACAGCGGGATCTCCATCAGGCCGAGCCCGTACCGAACGCCGGGCCAGGCGGAGTCCAGTTCCGGGGCTCGTGGGCGGACACCAACGAGGCTGCAGCCTTCTCTCTGAAGAAGGCGCCCGACCTGAACACGCCAAGGTGCCCGGCGGTAGTGTCTGCGCTACCCGGAGCTGGGCAGCGTATGGGTTGGAGACGACCCCTGTGCGCACGGGAATCTATGGCCATGACGCGACGCAAGGCAGTAATCATTCCCTCGGTCCTCCTCTCCCTCGGTGCCATGGCGGTCGCCACTCCGGCCATCGGCGATGCCATGGACGACAAGTCATCGACTCCGATTTCGGCGTCCGCCGGCCTCTCCAAGACGTCGGCAACGGGGCAACGCGCGGGCAGCGTGGTCGATGCCATCGAGCGCAGTGCCCACACATTGAGGACCACCCAGCCCGAAGGCAGTCTCCGGGACCTGGACGCGCTGGGCCGTATGGTCAAGGACGCCCAGGTGGTGGGTCTGGGTGAGGCCAGCCACGGATCGCAGGACTTCTTCCGCATGAAGCACCGGGTCTTCCGTTACCTGGTGGAGCAGAAGGGCTTCCGGACCTTCTCCCTGGAACTTGCCTGGAGCAGCGGTCTGCGGCTCAACGACTACGTACTGAACGGCAAAGGCAACCTCAAGGACATAGCGAACGAGGAGTTCCTGGGGGCGTACCGGATCTGGAACAACCAGGACTACATCAACCTCATCGAGTGGATGCGCGACTACAACCGCCAACACCCGAAGGACAAGGTGCAGTTCATGGGCAACGACATGGGCTACGCCGGGCCGGAGCTGTACGAGAAGGTGACCGACCAGGTGGCGCGCGAGCACCCGCAACTGCTGGAGCGCGTCACCGAGTTGTACCGCGGTCTGGCGCCGACCACCGACGCCGGCACCTACAGCGAGGACTACCTGAAGCTGCCTCTGGCCGAGCGCCAGGAGCGGGCGGAGCGGACCGGGAAGGTGTACGAGCTGCTGCACAAGCAGCGCCCCGGCTCCGGCGCCGACCGGCAGGAGCACCTGTGGACCGTGCAGCACGCCAGGGCCATCCACCAGATGGCCAAGGGCTACTCCCTCGACATCACCGACGAGGCCCAGGTCTCGGAGATGATGAGGCTCCGTGACCAGGTGATGTCGGAGAACGTGGCCTGGTGGAACAAGCACACCGGTGACCGGGTCCTGCTGTCCGCGCACAACACGCACGTGGCGTACGACTCCTTCGACGAGCGGTATCCCAAGACTCAAGGGGCGTTCCTGCGAGACGCGTTGGGCAGGAAGTACGTCAGCATCGGCTTCAGCTTCTTCAAGGGCTCCTTCAAGGCGTTCGGCACCGACGACAACGTGATGCGCACCTACCGCGTGGGTGCCGCGAAGCCCGGCTCCAACGAGGAGACCCTGGACAAGGTCCGCCAGGACGACTACATCCTCGACATGCGCACGGTCCCCAACTCCGCGCGCGCCTGGCTGGACAAGTCGCGTGTCACCTGGAACATCGGCGCCGGGTGGCCCGACCCCGTGACGTACAAGATCGCCCTCGGCCAGGCACACGACGTCCTCATCCACCTGAACGAGATCGAGGCCACCGAGTACCTGGGCAAGCCCTGACCCGCAGGGTGTGGCGAGCTGCCGCGCGGGCGTCTTCCGGTCGCCCGCACCGGCCTGCGTCCGTCCCTGCTCAGTCCTCCATGCCGCGGTGCGGAGCAGCTTCTTGTAGTCGAACCCATGGGTTCCTGCCGATTGTCAGCGCAGGTCGAGGCGCATCAGGATGCGGGGATGACCGGCCAGTACCGAGGTGGTGTCGGCGGCATGGATGAACCCGGCGCGCTCGAAGTTGTTGCGGAGCCCCGCGTAGGCCATCGTCATGTCGACCTTGGCGTCACCGTTGTCGAGGGGGTAGGCCTCGATCACCGGTGCGCCCTGGGCGCGGGCGTACTCGACCGCCCCGGCGATGAGAGCGTGCGAGATCCCCTGCTTGCGATGACCGGGGCGTACGCGGATGCACCACAGCGACCAGACCGGGAGGTCGTCGACGTGCGGGATCTTGCGGTTGCGCGCGAAGGAGGTGTCCGCGCGCGGCGCCACCGCGGCCCAGCCGACCGGCTCGTCGCCGTCGTAGGCGAGCACACCTGGTGGGGGCCCCGTACGGCACAGTTCGGCGACGTATTCGCCTCGGGCCGGCCCTCGAAGCTCGTTGTTGAGCTTGGAGGGGATCCGGTAGCTCAGGCACCAGCAGACGTTGGCCCCGGGTGACTTCGGGCCGACCAGGGTGCGGACGTCCTCGAAGACCGTAGCCGGGCGCACTTCGATCGTCATGGCACCACGATGGCACGGCGGGCGCGGTGACGCCGTGCGACGTTCCGGCGGTACGGCCCCGGTCCGGATCCGGTTGCAGGTCCGCCGGGTCCGGTGTCAGGCCCGCCGGACCGAGCGGTCAGCGCGCGTCCGAGTCCTGGTGGGCCGTGTCCCATGCCTCGTGCGAGGCGGCGATGGCCGGGCGATGGGCGATCGACCAGTCGGCGAGGGCCTTCACGAGGTGAGTCAGGCTGTGTCCCATCTCCGTCAACTCGTACTCGACCTGGGGCGGGACCGTGGGAAACACCGTGCGCTTCACCAGACCGTCGCGCTCGAGGCGGCGAACGGTGAGCGTGAGCATGCGCTGCGATATGCCGCCGGGGATGGCGCGCTGGAGCTCCTTGAATCGGCGGATGCCAGAAGCGAGTTCGACCACCACGTAGACGGACCACTTGTCGCCGAGCCGGTCCAGCACATCCCGGACACCGCACTCGTCCTGCGGTGTGTCGCAGACGATCACGGGTTCCGCGACCACCGGGGCGGTCGCCGGGCTGGTTACCGCCGTGTGCCCTGCTGACATGAATGTGCCTCCTTATGCGATCCCGTTCCTCCGCTGAGGATGGAACCACACAGCTCAGGAGGGACTTCCCATGATTCTGGTCACCGGCGCCGCCGGGGCACTCGGACAGCTCGTCGCCCAGCAACTGTCGGTACGCGACGACGTGGTGCTCGGCACCCGCACACCCCGTTCCGCGGGCGAGCGCCGCGTCGACTTCGACGATCCGGCGTCACTCGACTTCTCAGGTGTGGACACGCTGTTGCTGATCTCCGCGGGGTTCGGCGAGGACGACGTGGTCGTCGCCCGTCACGACGCGGCCATCACTGCGGCCGAGAAGGCGGGCGTACGGCACATCGTCTACACCAGCCTGAGCGGCGACGGCGACCACCTCGCCTACGCACTCCCCCATCGCTGGACCGAACGGCGAATCCGGCAGAGCAGCTTGGCGTGGACCGTCCTGCGCAACGGTCTGTACGCCGAGTTCCTGGCCGCCATCGCCGCCCCCGACCCCGCCGGGACCATCACCGCGCCGCTCGGCACGGGGCGTCTGGCCGCCGTCGCCCGCGAGGATCTCGCGGAGGTGGCCGCTCGCGTGGTGAGCGCCCCGGAGCAACACGCGGGCCGCACGTACGAACTTGTCGGCGAGGAAGCCCTCAGCGGTACGGAATTGGCGGCAGCGGCCGGCGGCTCCTACGAGCCCGGCTCACTCGCCCGAGCCCGGGAAACGATTGCTGCGGCCGGAGAGTCGCTGCCCTACCAGGTGCCGATGCTGGTGGGCACGTACTCGGCGATCGCAGCCGGCTTCCTGGACGGCACGGGCATCGAACACAACGCGCTGCGCGGGCTGTTGGAGCGGGAGCCGCGGTCCGCACTGGAGACGTACGCGGCCTCGGTCGGCGAGGCGCACGTGGGGACGTAGACCGATTCGCACCGACACCGTCTCCGCTCAACGGTCACTCCACGCGATGTCGTTGCGGAACCACCGCGCCGATGTCAGACCTCGGCGTCCTCGGTGTAGCGGTCGGCGATGATTTCGGCGACATGATCACTATGAGGTTGGTGGCCACGGAGGGGATGTCGGGCAAGATCGAGGCGTCGACCACTCGGAGGCCGGACACTCCTCGCACACCTCCGCGCAGGACGCCGACAACCAGGGCTCGAGAGGGCGACGTCGGGCTAGCGGTGCGCGAGGCCGTCGATCATCAGGGCCAGGGTGAAGTCGAACCGGTCGTGGCCCTCGCCCGCGGTGAGCTCGGCGGCGTGGCGGGTGGTGTGGGGGAAGGTCTCGGCGGGCAGGGCGGCGAACCGGCGTAGCAGTTCGTCGCGGTCGTGGACCCAGACGGCGTCGTCCTGGGCTGATCGCCGGCGTGCGATCGATACCTCTAGGCAGTAGGCGGCCACGTACAGCAGGAGGGCGTCGATGGCCCAGGCGGCGGTCTGCGGGGCGACTCCGCCGGCGAGCATGATGGCCAGCATTCCTTCGCTGACGCGCACCGTCTCGAGGTCGGTGGGGGCCATGGCGAGCGCGGCGCGGGAGATTCCGGGGTACTTCAGGTACTGCTCGCGGATCTGGGTGCACACGCCGCGGATCTGCTCCCGCCAGGCCGCGGGGTCGGGATCGGGCAGTACGAGCTCGGCGCACAGCCGTCCGATGAGCAGCTCGTCGAGGTCGGCCTTGTTCACCACGTGGGCGTAGAGCGAGGCGGGGCCGGTGTCCAGCACGCCGGCCAGTCGGCGCATGGTCAGTGCCTCGTAGCCCTCTGCGGCGATGACGCCCAGGGCGGTGTCGATGACCTGATCCACGGTGATCGGGGCCTTGCGGCGCCGCGGCCTGGAGCCGGTTTCGGCCTCGGGGTTCGGCGGCTGGTGGCGCGCCGCGCGTCGCTCTCTCGGATTCACGCAGCCATCATAACTTGACGCGAACAGTGTTCGTAGTTAGAACAGTGTTCGTGACAGCCAATGCGAAGCAGGACGTGGACGTGACCGTGGTGGGCGCCGGGCCGGTGGGCCTTGTGCTCGCCGCCGAGCTGGCGCTCTCCGGGGCGTCGGTGCAGGTGATCGAGCGACTGACCGAGCCGGCGGAGGCGATGAAGGCGGGGTCGATCAACGTGCCGACGGCCGAGGCGCTCGACCGCCGTGGTCTGCTGGCCGCGGCCGAACAGGTGCAGCGGGAAGTGCTTGAGCGGGTGGGGCCGTTCGCTCGCAAGACCGATGACCAGCGGCCCGGTGGCGGGCAGCCCACTGGCGATCAACAGCCCGGTGGCGGCCGGCGAGCGCCCGACTCGCGGTTCACCGGGCATTTCGCGGGGATGGTCCTCGACGCCGACCTCGTGGACTGGTCCGATGCCGACCTCGCCGCGCACACGGCAATCGCCGGAGCGCGGATGGTGCCTCAGCGTGAGCTGGAGGAGCTGTTGGCCGGCCATGTCGCGCGACTCGGCATACCGGTGCTTCGCGGGGTGGAGGTCACCGCGCTCGAGGACACCGGCGACGGCGTGCTCGTCGGCACCACTGCCGGCCCGGTGCGCACCGGATGGCTGGTCGGGTGCGACGGCGGGCGCAGTACCGTACGCCGCCTCGCGGGCATCGACTTCCCCGGCACCGACCCCGAACTCACCGGACATCTGGCGCTCGTCGACATCGCCGACCCGGAGAAACTGGCGAACGGATGGGCGTGGTCGACCCGTGGGGCGTACCGCTACGGGCCACAACCCGGGCGGGTGGTCACCGTGGAGTTCGACAGTGCTCACGCCGACCTCGCCCACGCTCGGCCTCGCTCGCGCGGAGGGACCCCGATGACGCCGGTCACCCTGGACGAGGTGCAGGCCAGTCTGCGGCGGGTCTCGGGCACCGACGTCACGCTGACCGCGCTGCGCGCCGCCGCGACGCGCTGGACCGACAACGCCCGCCAGGCCGCGGCCTATCGGTCAGGACGTGTGCTGCTGGCCGGCGACGCCGCGCACGTGCACTCGCCGTTCGGCGGTCAGGGGCTCAATCTCGGAGTCGGCGACGCGATGAACCTCGGGTGGAAGCTCGGTGCCGTGGTCGCCGGGTGGGCGCCCGACGGGCTGCTCGACACCTACGACGCCGAGCGTCGTCCCCTCGGTGCTTGGGTGCTGGACTGGACGCGGGCCCAGATCGGGGTGATGCGCGGGGACGCCAAGTCGGCCGCGCTCCGGGAGGTCGTCGCCGATCTGCTGAGCACCCGGGACGGCGTGACCTACGCGGTCAAGAAGGTCTCCGGAGCCGACCAGCGCATCGACCTGCCCGGCGATCATCCGCTGGTCGGACGGTTCGTCCCCGACCTGTGGCTGGGGGACGGCTCCCGTCTGGTCGACCACGGGCACGGCGGCGGGTTCCTGCTGCTCGACCGTACTCCGGACGGCACGTTCGCCCGCCTCGCCCAGGGCTGGGCCGGGCGAGTGAGCAGCGTGACCGACGGCCAGGCGACGCCGACCGGGGTGTTGGTACGCCCTGACGGGGTGGTCGCCTGGGCCTCGGACGCCACCGACTTCGCCGCCGTCACCGGCCTCGAATCCGCCCTGCACCGATGGACCGGCACGCCGTCATCCGCACCCGATCACATGCCGGTGGGCTGAACCCCCGTCGTCGACCTCGGCCGATGTACTGCCGGACGCTCGGGCCTCCCGAGTGGCGCTACCGGCGTCACTCGCTGCGCTGGAGCACAGGCGCAGGCACAGGGCCGGACGGGCCCCATGCGCCGGTTCACGCGATCCGGTCGCTGCCGTGATCCGGATCGCTCCTCAGCCGATCCGCCAGGGACGGAGCTTCTCGGGGTTTCGTACCGCCCAGATGTGCCTGATCCGGTCGCCCGAGATCTCGAACGCGAACACAGTCGCGATATCGCCGTCCTGCTGCGCCACCAGGCCGGGCAGGCCGTTGACCGTGCACTCCAGGAATGTCGTGCGGTGGCCCGACACACGGGCGATCTCGGCGTAGGCCCGTGCGATCTGCTCGCCGCCCAAGATCGGAAGCAGGTGAGTGACGGCCAGGCCGCCGCCGTCGGCGGTCGCGGTGGCATCGGGGTCGAGCAGGCTGATCAGGGCATCGATGTCCTTGGCCTGCCATGCCGTTCTGAACTGCCTGACGATCCTGGCCTGCCCGGCGCTCGGTCCCGCCGGGGTCTGTGCGGTGCGGACGCGACGTCGGGCGGACGAGGCCAGTTGGCGGCACGCCGCCGGAGTGCGGCCCACAATTTCGGCGACCTCGCCGAAGGGGTAACGGAAGACGTCGTGCAGGACGAACGCGACGCGCTCGGCCGGAGTCATCGAATCGAGGACCACCAGGAAGGCCATCGTCACCGACTCGTCGAGGGTGACCCGATCGGCCGGGTCGATGCCGCCGACGCCGGAACGCCCGGTGATCCACTCCGTGGGCTCCGGCAGCGGTTCCGGGATCCAGTCGCCCACGTACGTCTCCCGCCTGGCCCGAGCCGAGCCGAGCAGGTTCAGGCAGATGCGGCTGGCGACCGTCATCAGCCAGGCGCCGGGCGACTCGATGGCCTGCCGCTCCCGTGCGGACATGGCGTACCAGCGGGCGTAGGTCTCCTGCACGACGTCCTCGGCGTCGGCGAGGGACCCGAGGAGTCGATAGCCGAGGTTGATCAACTGGCGCCGCTCGCTCATGATCTCGATGAGGTCCGGATCGCTCCGGTCGTCGCCGGGCTCGGCTCTGCTGGTCATGGTCTGGCCGTCTCCCTCGCTCGGTTCTGTGCCTCTACCCGTTACGACAGGACAGCTCGCCGGAATGTGAGGTCGTCGCGCCACCTCACATTCCGCAGGGCTGCGTTGTCGTACCGGTGAGGACGACAACAGGACCGAGAGGTGATTCCGATGAACGACTTCCAGGCCACCGCGGACCGCGTCGAGATAGAGGCGCTGCGCGGCGAGTTCACCGACGCGGCGATGATGCGTGACCGCCCCCGCCTGGCGTCGCTGTTCACACCGGACGGCGCCCTGCGCATGCCCAACATCCCCGTCGAGCTGATCGGCCGCGAGGAGATCCGTGCCGGAGGCGAGCGGCTGCAGAGCCAGTGGGACTTCTTCGTACAGACCACACACCCCGGCACGATCCTGCTCGACGGCGACACCGCGACCGGCCGCGCCTACATCCAGGAACTCGCGCGCACCCTCGACGGACGCCAGGGTCTGAACTACGCCGTCTACCACGACCGCTACCAACGCACCGCGGAGGGCTGGAAGTTCACCGAGCGGGTGTACGAGGTCAGGTACCTCGACACCTCCCCGCTGGCGGGTTCGGCGCCCCGCGCGGAACAGGGCTCCGGGGCCAACCGGACAGACGCCACAACGTCCCCGGCTCCGGCTCCGGCCGCTTCCTTCGCCGACCCGGCGTCGGCCGAACGACTGGAGCGGGCAGCCACCGCGCTGCGGGCAGGCGGCTTTGCCGCCGAGATCCTCGACGACGCCGCAGCGGCGCGCGCCCGCATCAAGGAGCTGGTTCCCGAGGGCGCCAGCGTGCTCACCGGAGCCAGCGAGACCCTCCGGCTGTCCGGCATCGACGAGGACATCAACACCGGCGGCCGGTACGACGCGATCAGGCCGCGCGTCCTGGCCATCGACCGTGCCACCGGCGCCGACGAGATCCGAAGGCTGGTCGCCGGCCCCGACTTCGTCGTCAACAGCGTCGCCGCGGTCACCGAGACCGGCTCGCTCGTTCTCGCCTCGGGCAGCGGCAGCCAGCTCCCCGCCAACGCGGGCGGCGCCGCCAACGCGGTCTGGATCGTCGGCGCGCAGAAGGTGGTGCCCGACCTCAGCACAGCGCTGCGCCGCGTCGAGGAGTACGCCCTACCGCTGGAGAACGCCCGCGCCCAGGCGGTGTACGGGATGCCCAGCGCCGTCAACCGTCTGCTCATCCTCAACGCGGAAACCCGCCCGGGGTGCGGCACCGTGCTGCTTCTCCGAGAGGCCATCGGGTACTGACCCCGGCCCCGACGGCCGGGGAGTACGACGAACGGACCGTCTCTGCGGGTCAGTGGTAGGCGAGGGTGAGTGGGGCCCTGATGTTGTGTCGAGGAAGTTTGACGGTCAGCGTGCGGGTTGTGCTGTCCCAGTGGTGAGCGCCGGCGCCCAAGGGCTCGCCGTTGACCGAGATCCCTTTGGGTGCCCGGGCGTTGAGAACCTTGACGGTCCATTCACGGTGGGTCACCTGACGGTGGAACGAGCCGGTTGCGGGGCCGATCCGCAGGGTGTGTCCGGAACCGCGGGAACCATACCGAGACGGAGGCCGTGGCACCGGGTGAGGTCACGGGGGCCACAAGCATGTCCGGTCCATAGAAGGACTGGCTGTCCGCTGTCGCGTAGGCCTGCTCCTCCTCTGTGACGCCCGTCCGCCTGTCGTTGTGCGACGACCACGCCGTGGTACGTGCCGGGCTGCGCGCTCTCCTGTCCCGCGCCGACGGCATCGAAGTGGTCGGTGAGGCGGCCACCGGCGAGGAGGCGCTCGCCATGGCTGCCCGGCCGAGTCCGGACGTTGTGCTGATGAACCTCCAACTCGACAGTGGGATGGACGGCGTGACCGCCACCCGGCGCCTGACCTCCGAGTGTGGTGGGACGGGCCCCCGGGTCCTGGTGCTCACGATGTTCGACACCGACACCGACACCACCCTGGCCATCGAGGCGGGTGCCACCGGCTGTCTGCTCAGGGCCGAGCACCCTGATGGACTGTTCACGGCGATCCGCCACGCGGCGTCCGGTCGCACGGCTCTGTCGGCCCCGGTGGCCGACCGGTTGATGACCCGGCTGCGCAGCCCGAGCCCCACCCTGTCCCCGCGCGAGCACGAGATCCTCGGACAACTCGCCCACGGCTCGGGCAACCGGGAGATCGCCCGAACTCTGTTCATCAGCGAGGCGACGGTCAAGACCCATCTCGGACGGATCTACGGCAAGTTGGGGGTGGAGACGCGGGCCGGGGCCGTGGCGGTCGCCAAGGAGAGACGGCTGCTGGAATGAGCGTTTTCAGCGTGACCACTGAGTCCCAATCAGGTTGCCAAGTGGCCGTGGTGACATGCGGCGAAGACATCCTGCGGCTGCGGCACCGTCGATGGCGGCGATCTGGACGGTGGCTTCGTAGTGATGGGATGCCCAGCGCACCGCGTGGGCATCGCCACGGCCACCGCCGTGGCCGTCGGGCAGCACGCTACTGGGGATCGGCACGCCGGAGGTGCCTTGACTCCGCCGGCCACCGCCAACGCGCTTCAGCCGCAATACGTGTTGCTCAACAGCGTGTTGATCCGCTTGCCGTCGGCCGTGGTCACCTTGTGGTTCCCGGTGCTGAAGCGGCGGGCGGCGACCTGGTCGGGATTGGCGACGTTCCGTTGGAGGTCGGCGTACTGGGCATCGGCCTTGTCGATGTCCTCGGGTGCGCCCAGTGCGGGGTCGATGTACCGCAGGTTGCCCTGGAGCGCGACGACTCGCGCCGCGCGAAACGCCTCGTCGACCTGGGCACTCGCGTCCGTAGCGGCGTCCGCCGGAAGAGTGTCGCCGGTGGGGCGGGGCACGGCGCTCGGACTCTCGTCGGGCGTGGCGTCCGGATCCGGCGATTGCGCGGCTGCCGTCGCCGACGTCCGGGGCGTGCTCGATCGGTCTTGGGCGGTCTTGTCCGCGCCGTCGCTCCCGCACCCTGCCAGCAGCAGTGCCACACCAGGAGTGAGGAGTGCGACGAGAACGGCTGGGCGTCGAGTGGAAAGCATCTGGCGCATGGGCTCCGCTCCGCGGTCAGGACCGATGGCTGTTCTGGGCGAGCTCATGGTGACGTACGGCGCCCGGGACCACTCCCGGGCGCGCGCACTCGCACCGATGGCTGACCGGACCGCCGGGCGGCACGTCGGTCGCCCTGCCGACTACGCCCACCCAACTCGGCTTCTCGCAGGACCAGTTGGGTCACATGGCGTGACTCGTGGACGGTCCGGCGGGCATCATCTGTGGGTGCACCGGCGGTGCGGACACCGACGAGGTGTACGCACTCGACCGCGGCACCGCGCCAGGTCTGCACGCACCCGCCAATGGAGGGTCCTCATGATCGACTCCGAGCTGAAGCGAGCCCTGCACCCCCATCTGCGCAAGGAGACACTGAAGGTGGCCCTGTCCGGGTACCTCGGTGCCGGTTTCCGGCGTGCCGTCCTCGGGGTGACCGACCGTCGAGTGCTTCTGGTCAGGAGTGCCTATTGGTCGATCAGCGACAAGGGGCTCCTCTGGGCGGATCCGCTCGACGAGGTGGCACTGGGCGGCAGACCCAATGAGCTGCACATGCACGGCGCCTACACCGGCAACACGTACGTGCGCATACGCCGCGCGGACGGCAGCACCTTCCGCCTCAACCCCCGTACGAGCTTCATCGGCGGGAGTGACGACACCCGGCGCAGCGTGGAGACTCTGTACTCAGCGGTCAAGGGCCGCTTCTGATCCCGTCCGTGCTCAGAAGACCAACTCGCCGATGCCCAGCAGGTTTCCCTCGCTGTCACGGAACCAGGCGCCGCGTTCGCCCCGTGCGCCCTTGCTCGGGTAGTTCCCGTCGATCTCGGCGATGCCGTTCCTGGTGCGGAATCCAGGAGCGTCGACCTCCTCGAACACCACGCCACGCCGCTTGAGTTCCGATACGACCGTCTCGATGTCGTCGACCTCCAACGCCATCTGGGTAAAGGTCCCGGGCGAGGCTCCCGTCGACTGGAACACGACGAAGTCCACGCCTGCGCACCGGTACAACAGCCCACCGGGACGCTCGTCGACGGGCTCCAGACCGAGTTGCTCGGAATAGAAACGCCGTGCCCGGTCCAGGTCCTGGGCGGGAAGCCTCGTCGCCACACGTGCCCCGGCCAGAATGTTTCTGTCGTCTGCGTTCATGTCTCCACTGTGCCGTGGGCGGTGGCCGGACGGGCGGAGGCGACAGCGGCGAGCCATGGCGGACGCCATGTTGAACGGACGCCACGTTGAGCGGACGCCAAGTTGAATCGAGCCCGTTGCTGGCGAAAGCAGGTCTGCGTCAGGGGCGTACCACGCCTGCCGTACTCGCCATGTCGACCAGGTCGGCGAGCGCGTTCGCGAGGGCGTCGAGGCCGGAGCCCGCCGGGCCGCCCGGCTCGGACATGTAGACGTCCCGCCGGATCTCGATCATCAGGGCGCTGACCCGCGGGTCGTTCCCGTAGTACTTCAGCGGGACGTACGTCCCCTCGAAGGGGGTGTTGACGCCCGTGCCGCCGAAGCCCGCGAACGCCTTCTCGGCGTGGGCCAGCAGATCGGCCGGGGTGTGGAAGGTGTCCCGTCCCAGGCAGATGGGCGGCCGGGGGCCGTCACCGTGCAGTTCGTAGGGCAGGCGCTCGGTCGGGTAGGAGTGGACGTCGATGATCACGGCCCGTCCGACTGCTGCCAGCCGCTGTGTCACTGCGTCCGTGACAGCGGTCGCGTACGGGTGGAAGTAGCGTTCGACGAGCTGCTGACCGTCATG
Organism: Streptomyces phaeochromogenes; assembly: GCF_001418655.1. Lineage (GTDB taxonomy): Bacteria > Actinomycetota > Actinomycetes > Streptomycetales > Streptomycetaceae > Streptomyces > Streptomyces phaeochromogenes. Next base: position 49,704 of record NZ_LIQZ01000003.1, read on the forward strand.
GTCGGCCGGGCGGAGCTCCTCCCGGTGCGTTGTCCGGGTGTAGACCGCGCCCATCCCGACGGCCAGCATCTCCTCACGCTCGTCCGGGAACCGTTCGGGGTCGACGACCAGCCGGGACAACTGGTTGACGAACTGCCAGGGCCCTGTGGCGCAGCGTTCGGCTGCCGTCGACGCGATCCGGGCGGTGTGCGAGTCGGTGATGTGGTCCAACTCCCGTTCCAAGGCGGCATCTTCGAGCACGATGCCGCTTCGCACATCCGGCGGGATCACCCGCGAGGAGTGCGGAACGTGCAGGATCACTGGGGAGTCCGGCGCGCCGGCCACGAGCCGGTAGGAAGCCGACACGTCTTTCATTCAGGAGTCCTCCAGGAGTCCTCGATGTGGGCGCGTGGGGGTTGGCGGTGGGAGCGGGTGTGGGTCGTGCGTCAGGGCATGTGCACCCTTCCTACTACACCAACCGGCCGAGCCGGAGGGGTGCGCGGGCCGCGCGGCGAACCGGCGGGAGCGGCCACCCCTCCAGCAGGGTCCGGGTTACAGGCCGTCGCGGACCATGGCGGCGACGATCTGGACATGGCGGTTGGCCGCCGTGCTGGAGAACTCGTTCTCGTAGTTCAGGCCGTAGGGCCAGAAGTGGCCGCCGCCGGTGGACAGCGTGGCGCCCGAACCGTCGAACTGCTTGACGAGCGCCGTGGCCTGCGCTCCACGCCAGGTACCGCTGCCTCCGAGGGAGGACCAGCCGGAGCTCGTGCCCACGCCGATGGTGTGGGCGATCTCGTGCAGGGCGGTCCGCTCGGTCATGTAACCGCGGTTGCCGAAGCGGATGGTGCCGTTGATGTTGCCGTCGGCCGTGGGTACGCCCGGGTCGTACCGGACAGTGATGCTCTTGCCGAGGTCGCTCACGTTGTTGTAGCGGGTCACGGCGGCGTTCATGGCCGTCGTGATGAGGTTGTACGCCGTCTGCTGGTCCTGGGTGGGGTTGGCGGCCCGTTCGAGGGTCCAGGTGATGGTGGCCGCCGCCACCTGTTCCTTGGGGGCCGGGGCGACCTGAGGTGCCGCATGCGCGACGCCGGGCCCGACCAATAGGGCTCCCGCCAGCGCGGCTATGGCCACCTTCCCTCGCCAGGGCATGGTCGCTCGCTCAGTGGGCTCCGGGGTCTGTCGTGGGGTCATGGAGAAGTACTCCTGTGTGTGGGGGGGGAGTTGGAGGTTGAGCTGTCGGGTGCGGAGATGACGGCTTGAACAGTCCAACCCTTGGCCGACATTTCAAGCATTGTTCGAGATGCCGATCAGACGTGCTGCTGTCGGAACCTCCGCCAGTATCCAGTCGGTGACTGCGACGTCAAGTGACCCAGCCCATCCGCCACTTCTCCGGTTTGCTACGCTCCCGTCGCTGCCTGTGGGGGAAGTCCGGTGAGAGTCCGGCGCTGACCCGCAACGGTGTGCGTGGCGAACCCGTGGTTCGTCGCGTGAGCCCGATCGCCCGTAGGTGGTGCGACCCGTTGACTGCTCGCCGTGGACTGCGAGAGGGGACCGCACGGCCGGCGTGTCGTACGGGCTGCCTCTTTTCTTGACGTTCAGGCGGCCTCACATGAAGGACCGCCCCGACCGTGCGCCGAAGCCCGATCCCGAGCTTGAGCTTGAGCCGGAACCCGAGCCGAATATCCGTCGTGCCGTGGGTCGTTGGGCTGGGGCTGCTGCTCCTCGTGTCCATCGTGTGCGGGGTGGCTCTCGGGGCCGCGGGGGTCGGCTGGGCGGACGTGCAGCGGTTTCTGTGGGCCGGGTTCACCGGCGGGACGGTGCATGCCGGGGATGTCGCCGCGTACACCATCGTCTGGGAGATCCGTCTGCCGCGTGTCGTGCTCGGCGCCGTCGTCGGAGCGGGGCTCGCGGCCGTCGGTGTGGCGGTGCAGGCCATGGTGCGCAACGCGCTCGCCGACCCGTTCGTGCTGGGTATCTCCTCGGGCGCGGCCGTGGGCGCCAACGCCGTGATTCTGCTCGGCGCGTTCGCGGGGCTGGGGGTCTGGGCGCTGTCGTTGTCGGCGTTCGTCTCGGCTCTCGCGGCGATGGTGCTGGTGTACTCCGTGGCCCGGTCGGCGCACGGGCTGACACCGCTGCGGCTGATCCTGACGGGGACGGCTCTCGCGTACGGCTTCGAGGCCGTCACCACTGTGATGGTGTTCGGTGCGGCCCGGGGCGAGGCGGCCCGGTCGGCGATGATGTGGCTGCTGGGGAGCCTGGGCGGCGCGACGTGGGCGCAGGTGCCGCTCGCTGCCGTGACCGTGGCGGCCGGTTGGGCGTGGCTGCGTTGGCGCGCCGAGGCGCTCAACGCGCTGGCCATGGGTGACGAGACCTCGGCCGCGCTCGGCGTCCAACCGGGGCGGCTGCGCCGGGAGTTGTTCCTTGTCAGCGCGGCCGTGACCGGGACCGTGGTCGCGGTCAGCGGGGCCATCGGGTTCGTCGGACTGATGGTGCCGCATGTCGTGCGGATGCTGGTCGGTGCCGATCACCGGCGGGTGCTGGCCGTGGCCCCGCTCGTCGGCGCCGTCCTGCTCGTGTGGGCGGATCTGCTGTCCCGGCTGCTGCTGGCACCCGCCGAACTGCCCGTCGGAGTGATCACCGCGGTGGTCGGTGTGCCCGCCTTTCTGCTGCTCATGCGACGCGGTGGCTATGCCTTCGGAGGTCGTTGATGGCCACCGGCGGCGGTATGGGGAGGGTGAGTGGCCATGCGGCTTGACCTGGAGGGCGTATCGGTCGAGGCCGCCGGGGTCCGACTGGTCGACGACATCCGACTCGCCGTGGACAGCGGGGCGTTCGTCGGTCTCGTCGGCCCGAACGGCAGCGGCAAGTCCACACTCCTGCGCTGCGTGTACCGGGCGCTGAGTCCGGCGGCTGGAACCATACGGCTCGACGGGGACGACGTACACGCCATGTCGCCCCGGGCCGCCGCCCGGGTGCTGGCCGCGCTGCCGCAGGAGTCGTCGGCCGAATTCGACTTCACCGTCGCCGAGGTCGTCGACATGGGCCGGTTGCCGCACCGGGACCGTACCGCCGCCGGGGACCGCTCCGTGTGCACGGATGCCATGGCCCGCACGGGTGTCACGCACCTCGCCGAGCGCGGGTTCCTCGCACTTTCCGGCGGTGAGAAACAGCGTGTCCTCATCGCCCGCGCACTCGCCCAGCAGCCCAAGGTGCTCGTCCTCGACGAACCCACCAACCACCTCGACATCGCCCACCAGCTGGACGTGCTCTCGCTGGTCCGGGAGAGCGGCCCGACCGTGCTGGCCGCCCTCCACGACCTCAACCTGGCCGCCGCGCACTGCGATCGCCTGTACGTCATCGACGGCGGCCGGATCGTCGCATCGGGACCGCCGCACGACGTGCTCCAACCGGACCTGCTAGCCGGGGTGTTCGGGGTCCGCGCGCATCCCGTACGGCATCCGGAGACCGGCGCCGTCCAACTCCTCTTCGACCGGCTCCCGCTCACCACCCCGTAAGGATCCCCATGCGCAAGTTCCTCACCGCTGCCCTCTGCCTCGCCACGACCGTCACAACTGCCGGTTGCGGCGCCAGTGTCGAGTCGTCCGACGACGCGAAGTCCTCGTCGGTCAGCCTGACCAACTGCGGCCGGAAGGTGACGTACGACAAGGTCCCGAAGCGGGTGGTCACGAACGACGTCGGTATCACGGAGCTGATGTTCGCGCTCGGCCTTGAGGACCGCATGGCCGGGTTCGCCATGCCCGACGACAAGGGCGATGTCAGCGGCGTGCCCTGGAAGGACGGCTACGACAAGGTGAAGTGGCTGTCGAAGGACCAACTCACCAAGGAGAACGTCCTCGACGCCCGCGCCGACCTCGTCTTCGCCGGCTGGAACTACGGCTTCCGCGACGACAGCGGCTTCACCCCCGAGGCGCTGAAGAAGCTCGGCATTCCCTCGTACATCCTCACCGAGTCCTGCCGCAACGGCCGCACCAAGACCTCGCGCGGCCTCATGCCGCCACTGGACGCCCTGTACACCGACCTCACCAACCTCGGAAAGCTGTTCGGCGTCGAGAAGCGGGCGGCCACGCTGATCGCCGACTTCAAGAAGCAGATCGCCGACGTACGGGCGAAGGCACCCAAGGGCGCCGAGCGGCCCAAGGTCTTCCTCTACGACAGCGGCCAGGACCAGCCCTTCACGTCCGGCCGTTACGCCGCCCCCGAGCAGATCATCAGCGAGGCCGGCGGGGTCAACGTCATGCACGATGTCGCCGACTCCTGGACCACCACCGGCTGGGAGAGCGTCGTGGAGCGCGACCCGGATGTCATCGTGATCTGCGACTACGGGGACGTGAGCGCCGAGCAGAAGAAGAAGTTCCTGCTCTCCTACGCCCCGCTGCGCAACGTCTCCGCCGTCAAGCACCGGCGGATCTTCGTCCTCGACTATGTCGACCTCGTCGAGAGCCCGCGCAACCCGGCGGCCATCGCCCGCCTCGGTGCGTACCTGCGGTCGACAGTCGAGTGACCTTGCCCTAACCCTGGCCGTGCCCCCGACCCTGGCCCTGGCCCTGGCCCTGGCCCTCAAGAAGGTCCGTCGGACGGAATACTCTGCTGGTATGAGTGAACGAGGAATGCAGGAGCTGGCCCTGCTGCTGCTGACGGCGCTGGCGGATGCGCCTCGGCACGGATATGCCGTCGCCCAGGAGGTCAAAACCATCACCGACGGTCGCGTGGTGCCACGTACCGGGGCGCTCTACGGGGCGCTGGACCGGCTGTTGGCGGAGGGTTTGATCAAGGTGGAGCGTGAGGAGGTGGTGGGCGGCCGGGCGCGCCGGATCTTCGCTCTCGCTCCCGCCGGACGGGAGCGACTGGCGGCCGAGGCGGAGCGGCTGGCCGCCACCGCCCGGGAGGTCAGGCGGCGTCTGGACACCGGCGGGGCGGCGGCGCTGACGTGACCGATCCCCTGCTCCGCCTGTATCCGGCCGCGTACCGGGCCGCCTACGGGCAGGAAATCGTCGATGTGCACCGGGAGATGACGGCGGACATGCCGCGCACGGCCCGGCTGCGTGCGGACGCCGACCTCGCCGCGCACGCCGTACGGGTTCGGCTGGGCCTCGACTCGGCGTCGCGCGCGGGACGCTTCTTCGCCCTGGCTGCCCCGTTCGCTCTGGCGGCCGGCGCGGTGGACAGCGGGCTGCACCTGACGCGCTGGTACGCGGGGCTCGTTCGGTCGCCCGCCCCGGTGTGGGTCCAGCTCTCCACGATGGATGGCGCCCGGGCCGCGTGCTTGCTGCTCTCACTGCTGGTGTGCATCGGCGCGGTCATCGCCTTGACCGGGCGATGGCTGCCAGGTGCGGGGGTGGCCGTGTGCGGGTTGCTGGGGACGGCCGTGCAGTGGGTCGCCGCCACGCCTTCGCCCGGCGAGGGGGCGGTCGCTCCGGTCACCGCGGCCCTGCTGACCGCCGCCGTGGTGCTCGGCTGCCCTCCTGATCGACGTGGTGACAGGCAACTGTCCGCGGCAGCCGGAGTGATGGCCGCCGCGGCGTGGTTTCCCGTCGTGGTCGTGGACACCGGGGCCTTCGGCGTGACCACGGACTACGGCGCCTGGCCGATGCTGGTGCTCGCCCTCACGGGGGCCTTCCTCGCCGTGCGCGCCCGCTCCTCCGGTCTGCGCGAGCTCGGGGCCATGGCGATGGCCTCTTCTCCTCTGGTCGCCCACGCGTACACGGACGCCTGGCTCGAACTCCGGCCTGTATTGGGACTGTTCCTCCTGCTCCCGGTCGCGGCGGCGTTCACGGCGTGCTTCCAGGCGGTTCGCCGCCGGCGCTGATACAGCCCCGTCTCTCCGGCCGTCGACCATCGGCGATTCGCCCATGCTTGCGATAGTCCGTTGAAGTGAATACTCTCCCCGGTGTTCTATTCGTGAGTTCCTTCGGGCCAGAGAAGACCATCCAATTGCCGTTCACCCTGTCCCATCCCGCCGCCGTGCTGCCACTGATGCGTCAGCCGTTCGTTCCGGCTGCTCTGGTCGCGGGCGCCGTGGCACCCGACGTCCCGTACTTCCTCGCGCGCCTCGGCGTATCGGAGACCAGCCCCCAGGACTGGTACGGGCCGCTCCTCAACGCCACGGAGACCCACTCCTTCGATGCGGGCCTGCTGGTCGGCCTGCCCCTTGCCGTCGGCCTGGTCGCCGTGTACCGGATGCTGCGCGCACCGGTCACCGCCCTGTTGCCGTCGGGCCTCGGCCTTCCGGAAGCCGAGCGGATGCCCGGCCTGCGCGCCAGGGCCGGGCACGTGATGTGGCTGCTGGTCTCCGCCCTGATCGGCATCGCCTCCCACCTGGCGTGGGACTCCTTCACACACGGCGACGGCTTCCTGGTCACCCACGTGGAGGCGCTGCGAGCCTCGGCCCTGGGCGGTCTGACGGTCGCTCGGCTGTTGCAGTACGTGAGTACCGTCTTCGGCCTGGCGCTCGCCGGTCGGCATCTTTGGCGGCGTCGCGACCGACTGCGCAGCGAGGGCGGCACCGTGGCCCGCCTGGGTCCCGTCATGCGGTGGAGCGTGGTGGGTCTGCTGGTCCTGTCCCCCGTTTTGGGCGGCGCCGTACATGCCCGCGACGACTTCGACGCCTACCGTCATGTGACTGAAGTGGACTACAGCCGCCCGACCACCATCGACTTGGGCGACGGCGCGAGCGAGACCACGTACCCCTCCAGGACGGTCCGGGCTCCCTGGGGCACCCTCGCCGAAGGTGTGCTGACAGGGGTTGCCACGAGAGCGGGCGCCGCCTTCGCGGGCGCTGTGCTGCTGTACGCCGCTGCCTGGCAGATCGGAGATGTCACCCGCCGCCGCCCGACGAGGAGGACCAGCTCCGCGCTCTCGGTCCGGTCCTCAACACCGCCGCCCTGCGGATGACCCGCTCGCCACCCTCCGGATGACCCGCTGCCCGACCGCGGCCGTCGAGCGGGTGCGGGCGCTGTCTGCCGACCCGCAGGACGTGTTCCGGCGGAGTCTCAGCCGGTCGGCTGGGCGGCCTTCCAGGCGCGGTAGTGCTGCTCGGGCGCGTCGGTGAAGGAGGCGTGGCGTGGGCGCCAGCCGAGCAGGCGGTGGGCTTTGACGCTGGTCACGAGTTCGTCCTGGTCGGCGGCCAGCTGCAACATGCCGCCCGCTTCGGCGGACTCCAGGGTGATCTCGCCGGTGAAGCCGGCGGCACGGACGGCGGTCTGCTGTATGTCCAGGGCGCGCAGACGCTGGTCGTCGGCGATGACGAAGGTCTCGCCGTCGACGGCTGTGGGGTTGTCGAGGATACGTACATAGGCGTCGGCGAGGTCGTCGACGTGGACCCAGCTCCAGCGCTTGGTTGTGTCTCCGTAGAAGACGGGCTTGCCCTCCTCTGCGGCGGCGAACCACTGGCCGGTCATGGAGGTGGTGGCCTGGCCGCCGTACATGAACCCGGGACGGACCACGGTGTGCGCGAGGCCACTGGCAGCCAGTTCCTTTTCCAGGGCGAGGCGGAACCCGATGGGGCTTTCGGGGTTGCCGGGGGTGTTCTCGTCCATGAGCGCGAGTCCGGTGCGGCCGTAGGAGGAGATGCCGGTCGTGAAGACCAGGTGGCGGCGGCGCCCGTCGCGCTCCTGCGCCGCGGCCAGTTCGGCGAACAGCCGCTGGTCGCCGCCGACGGGGTCGCTCATGTCCATGAGCAGGTGCACCACCGCGTCCGTGCCCTCCAAGTGGGCGCGCCACGTCTCGGGTTCGGAGAAGTCGCCCTGCACAGGGGTGACTTCGTTGACGGCGAGCTCCCGGGCGGCCGGACCGTCGGCGTCGCGGGCCAGGCCGAGGACGGTGTGTCCCGCGCGGGACAGGGCGGTGGAAACGCGGCGGCCGGCGTAGCCGGTGGCGCCGATGACGAGGACCTTCATGACAACGTGCTCCGTTCGGTGTGGGGTGGTGCCGTTTTCGGCGTCAGACGGCCGGGGTGGTGGTGAAGAAGCGGGCCAGGCGCTCGGCGGTCCATTGCGGGTTGTCGGCGGCGAAGGTGTGCGCGGCGCCGGGGACGATGTCCGCGCGCACATCGGTCGCGGCATCGCGGGCGCCGTCCAGCAGAACCCCTTGAGGCAGGCCGTGTTCGCCGTTCAGGACGAGGACCGGCATCCCGACCGGACCGTACCCGCGGGCCGCTCGGCCGTCCTCGACGAGCGTGGCGTAGTGCTCGAAACCACCGCGCATCGCGTCGGGCCCCGTGTGGACGCGCAGGAGGTCGGCGCGGTCGGCATCCGTGATGCCGCCGCGGGTCATCATCGACCAGAACCCGCCCAGGTACTGCTCCTCCTTGCCGTCGGTGAGCATCGCGGCCAGCTCGCTCTGGGCGTGGAAGCCGAAGTGCCACGAGCCTCCGGTGGCATGGTTCATGTGATCTTCGAGGCCGTAGCCGGGCAGGAACGCCTCGCTGAGCACGAGCCGGGTCACGTCCTGCGGATACGCCTGCGCCCAGGCGTGAGCGGTCATCGTGCCGACATCCGTGCCGACCACGTGCGCCTCGTCGTGCCCCAGGTGCTGGAGGAGCTGGTGGAGGTCCTCGGCCTCCTCGCGCTTGGTCCAGTGCCCGGCCGGGATCGAGGAGTCGCCCGAGCCGCGAAGATCCGGCGCGATGACGGTGAAGCCCCGCTCGGCGAGCAGCGGCATCAGCGCGCGCCACTCGATCCAGCTGAACGGCCAGCCGTGCAGCAGCACGACGGCGGGTCCGGACCCACCGCTCACGTAGTGCAGCTGAACGCCGTTGACCTCGGCGTATCCATGACTGAACCCGTCCGGCACCGCGACCCGCGCCGAGGGTATGGCTGATGTGGGTAGCATCCGAGAGCCTCCAAAGTTGCTTGCTTCAGCAACAATGACTCCTGATTGCTTGCTTCGTCAAATAGACTGGGCGCATGCCTGCCGACACCGACCCCGCGCCCTTGTCCCCGGACGAGCTTCAGCTCTGGCAGAGCCTGGGACGCCTCGTCCACGCGCTGCCCCGCGCGCTGGAGGACGACATGTCCCGCACCGGCGTCACCATGACCGAGTTCGCCGCCCTGTTGCTCCTCAGCTCCGCCCCCGACAGGCGGATGCGCATGTCGGCCCTGGCGGACGCCGCCGGACTCACTCCCTCGCGCATCACCCGCGTCGTCGACGGGCTGAGCAAGCACGGGCTGGTCCGCAAGGAGCGCCACGGCGAGGACGGGCGGGGCAACGACGCCATACTCACCGAGTCAGGACTCCACGCCATGCAGGCGGCGCAGCCCGCCCATCTGGCCAGCGCCCGTCGCCGTTTCCTGGACCAGATCCCCGACGAACTCGTCCCCGCTCTCGCCAGCACCTTCGCGAACCTGGCCGACTCGCTGTCCCAGCCCGGCCGAACAGCGCCCTGACTCCCCCGCCACCCCTGGCTGACCGAGGGGCCATGGACGTCCTTGCCAGTCAGCCAGTCAGTGCTGCGGCCGGTCAGTGGCGTGGGCGTCGGCGAAGTCCCAAAGCACCGGCAGGAGTTGCTCGGGCGTTTCGGACTGGGGCATGTGGCCGGTGCCCTCCAGCAGACGGAACTCCGCGTCGGGGATGGCCTGTGCGTACGCACGCCCGTAGTCGGCGTCCACGACCTGGTCGCTCGCACCCCATGCGACGAGGGTGGGGTGGGTGACCTTGGCCAGGCGGTCGGTCAGGGTGGGGTCGGCCATGGCGTGCGGCCCCGAATAGACCTGCAGAGTGGCCCGGTTGGCGGCCATCACCGCGCGCTGCGCCTCGGTCAGCGCGCTGGGATCGAAGCGGAACTTCGAGGGGTCGTGGAAGGAGAGGCGGGACAGTTCGACGGGCGTCAGGGAGAAGGTGTCGGCTATCGGGTGGCCGGGGACCTGGATGCCTACGGCGTTGACGAGAGTCACGCTGCCGATCCGGTCGCTGCCCAGGGCCGCCAGTTCGGCGGCGATCCAGCCGCCGATCGAGTTGCCGACGACTGCGACGTCGCGCAGGTCGAGTGCGTCGAGCAGTCGTGCGTAGGCCTGGGCCAGGGTCGTGACGTCGGCCAGCCAGTCGGGGCGGCCGGTACCGTCGAAGCCGGGGTGGACCGGCGTGAACACCCTGGCCGGCCGCTGCTCGGCCAGGAGTCCGGCGAACGGGGTGACGGTCTGCGGGCCGCCGCCTCCGTGCAGGAGCAGGAAGGGGCGCCCCTGCTGTCCCTGGAGGTCGACGGTGACATCGAGCGTGCCTTGGTCGAACGTGAGGGTGTGGGTGCTGCGGGTCATTCGGTACTCCTCAAGTGGGCCGTGCCAGAAGGAAGATGAAGCGCCGTCACGCGAAGTCGGTCGCGGGGACCGTGGCGTAGCGGCTCATGACCTCGACCGTCGACTCCGGGGTCAGTTCCCCGCCGCCCGCGATCATGTTCCGCAGGTCGCGGAAGTACTGGACGTACAGGTCGGGCGTGAAGGTGTCCATCATCACCGCGGGCGTGTCACCAAGGTTCGCGAAGGTGTGCGGGGCGCCGGGCGGGATCATGGCGAGCGTGCCGGCCGGAGCGACGTGGGTCGTTTCCCCGATGGTGAAGTGCACGGTGCCGGAGACGACGTAGAAGCCCTCGTCGTGCTGTGCGTGGCGATGCTGCGGCGGGCCCTGGGTGTGCGGGGCGAGGGTGATCTCTCCGATTCCGAGGCGGTGCCCGGTGGTGGTGCCGTCCTCAAGGATGCGCATCCGTGTGGGACCCAGCTGGATCGTCTCGCCGTCGTCCGGGCCGACCACGGAAACAGTGCTCATGGTTCCTCCTGCGCAAACACTTCGTGAGAGTTGACTCTCACGAGATTAGAGATGTCGGGTCTCGTTATGCAAGTGAACTCTCATAACGAGTGTCGACTGCTAAAATGCGCGTGAGTCAACAGGAGGAGCCCCACGATGACGGCGCAGGCGGGTACCGGCCGCACCAACCAGAAGCAGCGCACACGGATGGCGATCGTGGCGGCGGCCCGGGAACTCATCGGCACCGGCGCCGAGGTGACCATGCCCGCGATCGCTCGGGCGGCCCTGGTCTCCGAGGCCACCGCCTACCGGTACTTCCCCGACCTCCCCTCGCTCATCAGCGAGGCCCTCGCCGGTGTCTGGCCGCCACCCGCCGAGGCGCTCGCACCGGTCGCGGACTCCTACGACCCCGTCGAACGCGTGGCTTTCGCCTGCGAGTTCCTGCTGCGTGGCATCCACACCCGCCAGGGCTCGGTCCGCGCGATGATCGCCGCCACCATCACCCGGCCCGAGACGGTGACCACGCGCCCCGGGATCCGCTTCGGACTCATCGACCATGCGCTCCTCCCCCTGGAGGGCACCCTCGGCGCGACGGACCCGGACGCCTTCGCCCAGCTCAAGCGGGACCTCGCGGTCGTCGTGAGCGCCGAGGCGTTCTTCACCCTCACCGATCTGTGCGGCCTCGCCCCCGACGAGGCCATCGCCAGTGCCGTACGGACCGCGACCACGCTCACCGAGGCGGCCGTGCGCTCGATCGCGTAACGCGCGCTACGGCCGACCACCCGGAGTGCCGCGGATCCCTATTCGAGGCCCTCGGCAAGACGGAAGTCGTCGTCGACCAGGCCCAGTCGGTGGGCCACGACCGCCGCCTGGACGCGGTTGCGCAGTCGCAGTTTGTCCGTGACGGAGGCGACGTGGGTCTTGACCGTGGTCACACCGAGGTGGAGGGTCTCGGCGATCTCCGCGTTGGACTGTCCGACGCCGACGAGGGCGAGTACGTCCCGTTCGCGGGGTGTGAGGGTTGCCAGAATCGCCGGGTCGGCCGCGTCGCAGGTGACGTCCTGGTGGTGTGACTGGACGGCACGCCGGACGACACGCGCCATGACCGCGGGGGCGAGAAGCGACTCGCCCTGCGCGGCTCGCCGCACGGCGGAGAGCATCGCGTCGGGCTCGCCGTCCTTCAGCAGATAGCCAACCGCCCCGGCGCGCAGGGCACCGTAGACCTCGGCGTCGTCGTCGAAGGTCGTGAGCATCACGACGCGCGTCGCCGGGAGGGTCTTGAGGATGCGGCGGGTGGCCTCGATTCCGTCGACCCGTGGCATGCGCAGGTCCATGAGGATGACGTCCGGGCGCAGCCGCTCAGCCATGCGTACGGCTTCGAGCCCGTCCGTGGCCTCGCCGACCACGTCCTCCCCGGCCGTACGCAGCAAGAGGGTGACCCCGGCCCGTACGAGGGTCTGGTCGTCTACGACGAGTACGCGGATCATGAGCGGGCTCCCAGGGGCAGCGTGACGCGCAGTCGCCAGCCGCCGGTGTGGGTGGGGCCAACGGCGAGGGTGCCGCCGAGGATCTCGACGCGTTCGCGCATGCCGGCCAGGCCGTGCCCCGACGCGGGCAGAGTGGGGTGCGGGCCGACCGGGCCGGAGTTGGCCACTTCCACCGACAGTTGGGTGTCGTCGACGTCCACAGTGGTTTCGACCTCGGCGCCGGGGCCGGCGTGCTTGAGCGCGTTGGTGAGTGCCTCCTGCACAACGCGGGCGGCCGTCACCCGGAGCGTGAGCGGTGCCTCGACCGTGCCGTCGTCGAGGTGGGCGACCACGTGCAGTCCGGCGGTACGGCTGCGCTGGACCGCGTCGGCGATCATCTGCTCGGGGTCGACGAGGGACTCCTGCTCGGAGGGGTTTCGCAGCACACGCAGCAGGCTGCGCAGATCGACGAGGGCCTGGCCCGCGCTCGTGTGGATCGCACCCAACGAGTCGACGGCCACCCTCAGGCGCTGTTCGGGATCGGGCGCGTGAGTAGCCGCGTACTGAGCCGTGCCTGCTTGCAGCGCGATCGCGGACACGTGGTGTGCCACCAGGTCGTGCAGATCCCCCGCGATCCGGGCCCGCTCGGCCAGCCGGATGGCCTGCATCTCGGCGTCCCGCCGCTGCTCGGCGTCGCGGACCCGCTCCTCGGCGACGGCCGCGGCCAGGCGGACACCGGCGAGGTAACGCCCGAAGGCGACCGGCGCCGCCACCGACAAGGCCAGCGTGACGATCCGCACCAGCCCGTCGACGCCCGTCAGCAACCCACCGTCGTCACTGCCGAACGCCACGAGGATCGTCGCGTACCCGACGAGGTACGCGGCAGCGATCGCGAGCCAGCGGTGCCGGTACGCCACCGCTCCCAGCGCCACCACTCCGGCCAGCGGAGCGACATGGCTGCCCGCGGGAAGAGCGACGTCGCCGGCAAGGGTCAGGACCACCTCGACCGCGAAGACGATCAGGGGCACATGGCGTACGAGGCCGAGCGCCACGGCCGCCGCCCCGACCAGGACCCACTCCGTGGCCCCGCCGCCGGACGGCGCACCGAGGACGATGCTCACCGCCCCGAGCCCGCCCGCGACGGCCACGATCGCGGCGTCGAGCCAGGACCATCGAGCACGGAATCTCTCCACCTGGCCAGACTACGGCGGGACGCCGACGGCCCCCTCCTCCGACGGGTCGCCCCGTCTCCTCCTTCTGGCCGCGGATGCGGCCCCTGGCACGAAGCCGGCGGGCGTGCATCTCCATAGCGTCGATGCCCTGACCACCGTCGCCGCGTGTCTCGCGGCGGCCGTTCACGAAGGGCACGTGACGTGACGTTTTTCGGGGAGTTCCTGCGCAGTCCGCTGACCGTGGGGGCGGTCGCGCCGAGCAGCGGCGCGCTCGCTCGGGTGGTCACGGCGCCGGTGCCGGGGAACGGCGATCCGGTGGTGGTGGAGCTGGGCCCGGGTACGGGCGCGTTCACCGGCGCCATTCAGCGCCGTCTCGGCGGCCGGGGCCGTCACATCGCCGTGGAGATCAACGAGCGGTTCGCCGCGCGGCTGGCGGCCCGGCATCCAGGAGTGGACGTTGCGCTGGCCGACGCCGGGAGCCTCGCCGGAGTGCTCGGCGAGCGTGGCATCGAGCGGGCCGATGTGATCGTCAGCGGCCTGCCGTGGGTGGCGTTCGGTGAGAACGAGCGCCGTGACGTTCTCGCGGCGGTGGTGGACGGGCTGTCCGAGTCCGGAGCCTTCACGACGTTCGCGTACGTGCATGCCCGCTGGGCGAGTCCGGCACGGCGACTGCTGCGGTCGTTGGAGGCGCGCTTCGACGAGGTCGTGGTGGGCCGGACGGTGTGGGGCAACCTGCCGCCGGCGCTGGTCTACCACTGCCGTCGTCCGGCCTGGTGATCCCCGTTGGTCATGAGAAGTCCTGATGGCACGTCAAGGAGAGGGATTGTGATGGCAGACATCGACGACCGGAGCCCGGTGGTGGGTCCGTTGGGCCGGCTGGGCCGGTTCGCGTACCGGCGTCGTGGCCGGGTGTTGCTGTTGTGGCTGGCCGGGCTGGTGGCGGCCGTGGCCCTGTCGGCGGCGTTCGCCGGTGAGTTCACCGCGGACTACTCGGCACCCGGATCGGACTCGAAGAAGGCCCAGCAGGTGCTGGAACAGCGGTTCCCGAGCCAGTCCAACGCCGTCGTCACCGTCGTGGTGCGGGCGGACGCCGGTGTGCGGGACGAGGGTGTCCGGCGCGAGGTGACCGAGCTGCTGGACGAGCTGACGGCGGTGCCGCACGTGGCGGGAGCCAACGATCCGTACGCGACTCCGGGCGCGGTGTCCGACGACGGGCGCACCCTGCTGGCGAACCTGCGCCTGGACGTGGTGAACGCGACGGACATGCCGGTCGAGGACAGCACCCGGCTGATCGACGTCGCGGAGGAGAGCAGTACGGCCGGGATGCGGGTGGCCCTGGGCGGGCAGGCGATCTTCCTGGCAGAAGGCGGCTCGGTCGGGTCGGAGGCGATCGGGCTGGCGGTCGCCGCCCTGATCCTGCTGCTGACCTTCGGCAGCGTGGTCGCGGCCGGGCTGCCGCTGCTCGTCGCGGTGGCGGGGCTGGTGGTCAGCAGCGCGTTGACCGGTGTGGTGATCGCGTTCGTCGACGCGCCCGAGTGGTCGACGTCGCTCGCGGCCATGCTGGGCATAGGCATCGGCATCGACTACGTCCTGTTGATGGTGACCCGGTTCCGTGAGTGGCGGGCGGCCGGGCTCGATCCGGAGGCCGCCACGGTGGCCACGCTCGACACGGCGGGGCGCTCGGTCGTGGTCGCCGGTGTCACGGTCGTCGTCAGCCTGCTCGGCCTGTTCGCCATGGGTCTGTCGTACATGCGTGGCGCGGCGCTGGTGGCGATCGTCGGGGTTCTGGTGGTGCTGGCCGCGAGTGTGACGCTGTTCCCGGCGTTGCTCGGCTATCTGGGTCGTCACGTAGACCGGTTGCGGTTGCCCGGTCGCCGCCGCGCGGCAGTGGTGAGCGCCGACGGACACATCAAGCCCAGCCGGGCCTGGCTGCGGTGGAGTGGGCTCGTCCAGCGACACCGGTATGTGGCGGGGGCGGTCGGCCTGGCCGCGATGCTCGCGCTGGCCGTACCGTTCCTGAACGTTCAGTTCGGCTTTCCGGACGCGGGCAACAACCAGGCCGAGACGACGACCCGGCAGTCGTACGACCTCATCTCCGACGGGTTCGGGATCGGCGCCAACGGGCCCGTCCGGCTGGCCGTCCAGCTTCCCGACGGCGACGACTCGGTCCTGACCCGGTTGAGTGCCGCAGCCACCGACACACCCGGCGTCGCGTCGGTCGCTCCCCCGCTGCTCAACCAGGCCGGTGACACCGCCGTCCTGACCGTCACGCCGACCACGGGCCCGCAGGACCAGGCCACGCAGGATCTGGTGCACCGTCTGCGGGACACCACCGTCCCGGCGGCCGTCGACGGGACGGACGCGACGGTCCTGGTCGGCGGGACCGCGGCGACGTCGATCGACAGCACCACCGATCTGGCGGGCCGCATCCCCTACCTGATCGCCGGGGTCGTCCTGCTGTCGATGCTGTTGCTGCTCGTCGCGTTCCGCAGCATCGCCGTCGCGGTCAAGGCCGCCGCGATGAACCTGCTGTCCGTCGCGGCCTCGTACGGGGTGGTCGCCCTGGTCCTGCAGGGCGGCTGGGCAGGGCAGTTGATCGGCATCGACACCCCCACACCGTTGCCGCCGTTCGTCACCGTCCTCATGTTCGCGGTGCTGTTCGGGCTGTCCATGGACTACGAGGTCTTCCTCCTCAGCCGGGTGCGCGAATCGTGGATCCGCACCGGCGACAACGCCCGGGCGGTGACGGAGGGTCTCGCCGGTACCGGCCGGGTCATCACGGCAGCCGCCGCGATCATGATCGCGGTGTTCGTGGCGTTCGTGCCGAGCCCGGACGTGGTCCTGAAGCTCATCGGTGTCGGCATGGCCGCCGCCATCCTCCTCGACGCGACCGTTGTACGGCTCCTGCTGGTCCCGGCGGCGATGCACATGCTCGGCCGGTTCAACTGGTGGATCCCGCGCCGACTCGACCGCAAATTGCCGCAGTTGCACGTCGAGGGCCACCCGGAGCACCACGCCAAGGCCCCGTCCGGCCCAGCGCCTGTACGCGTCTGACCCGCCCCGCGGCAATGAGACACCCGGTCGGCCATCACACGTCTGGTGGCCGACCGGTCAGCACCAGCAGGAAAGGACCGAAATCATGACAGTGCAAAGAGCCAGGCAGGTCACCATGTCGCCGACCGCGGCGGGAACCACGTTCGGCCGCCTCGGCCGACCGACGGAGGAGGAGCAGTGACGGAGAAGGTGCTGGTCACTGGCGGCACGGGGTACGTCGCCGGCTGGGTCATCGTCGGGCTGCTCGAGCGCGGCTACGAGGTCCGCACGACGGTGCGCAGCCCCGCCAAGGAGAAGGCGGTCCGCGACGCGGTGTCGACCGTGACGGCTCCGGGCGACCGGCTGAGCTTCGCCGTCGCCGACCTCACCTCCGATGAGGGGTGGGATGCCGCGGTGGCGGGTGTCGACCATGTGCTGCACGTGGCCTCCCCGCTGGGGGACGAGAACACGCGCGACGCCGAGGCGCTCATCGTCCCGGCCCGGGACGGTGCTCTGCGCGTGCTGCGGGCGGCGACGGCGGCCGGTGTGAAGCGGGTCGTGATGACGTCCGCGGCGAACGCCGCCAGCCCGTCCTCCTACACGGAGGAGGGCGTGACCGACGAGACGTTGTGGACCGACCCGGACGATCCGACGTTGATCCCCTACCGCAGGTCCAAGACGGTTGCCGAGAAGGCGGCCTGGGACTTCGTCGCCGACCACGAGGGCACGACCGCGCTGACGACGATTCTGCCCGGCGCCGTGTTCGGCCCGATCCTCACCACCCGCAACCTCGGATCGGTCCGGATCATCCAGCGCATGGTGGCGGGGAAGATGCCGGGCACGCCACGGATCGGGCTGGAGATCGTCGACGTCCGCGACCTCGCGGACATCCACATCCGTGCGATGACCTCACCGGAAGCCGCGGGACAACGGTTCCTGGCCACGGGAGAGTTCACCTGGATGCGGGAGGTGGCTCAGGCGCTTCGGACCGGGCTCGGTCCGGCCGGGGCCAAGGTGCCCACGCGTCAACTGCCCGACTTCGTAGTGCGTTTCGCGTCACTGCTCGACCGGCCGCTTCGGGCGATCACCGTCTCGCTCGGGCGCCGCAACCGCCACAGCACGGAGAAGGCGAAGCGCGTCCTGGGCTGGCAGCCCCGGCCGGCGGCCGAGACCGTTGTCGCCTGCGCGAGGAGCCTCATCGACTGGAGGGTCGTCTAGGGCCGGCTCAGGCCCGGGCCCGGCATCAGGCCCGGCATCGGCGGGTCAAGAGCCGGCGTTCTGTTGCACCGCGCCCATCGTCAGGTCGGTGAGCCGGTCGAGGTCGAAGCCTGGCGGACCATCACCTACGCCTTCTTCATCGGACTCTTCGCCCTGCTCGCGGCCAGGCCTCGCCAAGCGGCGGGCATCTGGGAACTGGCGCTCGCAGGCAAGACAGCCCTCGTCGTGTTCGCCGTGATAGTCGGTGACATCCCCGAGGCCCGGTTGGCCGGCATGGTCGACTTCGCCCTTGTCGTGGTCGTCGCTCTGGCCTGCGTACTGACCCGGGGCTGGCTGGCCTGGCAACCCGGCACCACCGACCCGACCCGAGGAGACACAGCTCTTGCCTCCGGAGACCGGACGTCGTCGCCCGCGCCGGACCTTCGACCTCCGGTCGCCGGATAGGTCCTCAACCGCCTTGGCCCTTGGGGCCCGTGAGAAGGAGACACGGGCCCCAGTCGGCCACCCTCGTTACCCGAACTGCCCGGGCTGGTAGTCCCCTGCGGGCTGCTGGACCATGACGTTCAGGCGGTTGAAGGCGTTGATGATGGCGATGATCGACACCAGAGAGGCGAGCTGCTCCTCGTCGTAGTACTTGGCGGCGTTCGCCCAGGCCTCGTCCGTGACCCCACCGGCCGCGTCGGCGATGCGGGTGCCCTGTTCCGTCAGTTCCAGGGCCGCGCGCTCGGCGTCGGTGAACACCGTGGCCTCACGCCAGGCCGCGACCAGGTTGAGGCGCACCGAGGTCTCCCCCGCGTGGGCCGCGTCCTTGGTGTGCATGTCGGTGCAGAAGCCGCAGCCGTTGATCTGGCTGGCCCGGAGCCTGACCAGCTCCTGGGTCGCGGCCGGCACTGTCGACTCCCCCAACACCTTGCCCGCCGTGACGATGTGCTTCAGGGACTTGACTGCGAGCGGGATCTCGAAAAGGTTCAAACGGGCTTCCATGATGCACTCCTTGCCGTTGCTGGCGGATACACCTCTACGACGGGCCGGCCCGGCGAGATGTGACATCGCCGAATGTGACGCGCGTCTCAGTAGGGGAGAATCGGGAGCACGTCCACTCTCGCCCGTCAGCAGGAGTCGCCCATGTCCATCCGCCGAGTCATGCCCGACATCCGATCGGACGCCATGGAGGAGAGCCGCGACTTCTACGGCCTCCTGGGCTTCGAGGAGGTCATGAACCTGGGCTGGGTCATGACGCTCGCCTCCCCTTCCAACCCCACGGCGCAGGTCACCTTCATGAGCCAGGACAAGAGCGCGCCCGTCGTGCCCGACATGAGTGTCGAGGTGGACGACGTGGATGCGGTCCATGCGGCGATGCGGGAGAGCGGCGCGGAGATCGTGCACCCGTTGCAGGACGAGGAGTGGGGAGTACGCCGGTTCTTCGTCCGTGACCCCAACGGCAAGGTGGTCAATGTGCTGAGCCACCAATGACACCATCCAGTGCCCCAGCGTCAGGACTGAGTGGCCGTTTCGAGCTCCCGCTTCAAGTTGCTCAGGGTCCTGTCGATGTTGCGCACCTGGAAGTCCGCGAACGTGTGGCCTCCGGTGGCCACGCGGTCGAACACGTTGGTCACGAAGGTCGGCCAGGAGCGTCGGTCGTCGGTCCAGGTCTCGGTCACCCGCGTGCCATCGCCGTCCTGCTCGAAGCGGTACTCCCAGGTGGCGATCGGGGCTCTCAGGCGGGGGCGGTTGAGCCCGATGGCGTGCACCCGGAAGGCGAAACGGCTGCCCGGCTCTGCCGCCGTCACCGTGCATCGGGTCACCCAGCGGAAGGCGCCACGCTTGTTGCGCCCTTCGAAAGTCACCCCGAGTGAAGCCGATTCATCGGGCGCCGACACCGTCGCACCGAGGTTCTCCGGGCTCCAGCGCCCCATCAGGGCAGGGCGGCTGATCGCGTCGTACGCGACAGCCGGTGGCACCTCTATGAGGACGCTGCGGGACACGGTGAACGTACGGGCCACGATGGACTCCTTTTCCCGGCACACTAATTACTCGCCGGTAACCATCATGGCACAGGCTTCCACAACGGAGGGTGACGCCTATGAACTGGACTTTCAGGGGCGGCCGTCGGCCTCTGTCTCCCACTCGTGTGCCGGGAGGTCGAGGAGCCGTTTGATCCGGGCGGCGTCCGGCAGCGGGCCATGGTCACCCGTCACCTTGAGTGCCGACGCGGCCGTGATGTGTCCGAGCCGCAGCACGCGTTCCATCCCCCCGCCGCGCAGCAGGCCGGTCAGGAATCCGGCGGCGAAAGCGTCTCCCGCGCCGACGGGCTCCACCACCTCCGTGCGCAGGGCGGGCACGGTCCACGCGCCCTCGTCGCCGAAGGCGGTGGCCGCATGGCCGCCGTCCTTGACGACGAGGAGACGCGGATGCGGCAACAGTTTCCGTACGTCGGCCGGTTCGAGGTCGGCGCCCCAGAGTTCCTGCGCCTCGTCGAGGCCGACGAAGGTGATGTCGGCGCGGTCGGCCAGGTCGCGCAGCACGGCGGCAGCGGTCCTGGGCGGCCACAGGGCCGGGCGGTGATTGACGTCGAAGCTGATGGCGTACGGGCGCTCGGCGCGCGGGGTGGCGAGCGCCGCCACGACCAGGCTCCGGCAGGACGGGGACAGTGCCGGGGTCACGCCCGTCAGGTGGACGAGGGAGGCCGACCGCAGTCTCTCGTTGTCCAGTACGTCGGGTCCCAGGGCCGAGGCCGCCGAGTTGCCGCGGTAGTAGTGGACGCGGGTACGGGTGCCGGTCGGCTCCTTCACGAGCAGGCCTGTGGGCCGTTCCGGATCGGATCGTACGCCGCCGACGTCGACGCCCGCCGCGCCGACCGCGGCACGCACACGCCGTCCCAACGCGTCGTCGCCCAGCGCCGACAGCCAGGAGACGGGGATGCCGATGTCCGCCAGGTACATCGCCACGTTCGACTCGGCCCCGGCCACCGACACACGCAGGTCCTCGGCGGTCTCCAGCGATTCGGAGGGGCCGGGAGCCAGGGCGGCCATGGTCTCCCCGATGCAGACCACCGGACCTTCGGCAGGCCTCCAGCCGTCCTTCATGACCTCTCCCCCGGGAGCGGAACCGATCCGTCATAGCGGTATGCAGTCGCCAATCGGCCCGGTACGTCGACTCGGGCGGTGAACACCGCGCCGTCGTAGGGGCCCGGCTCTGCGAGTCCCACACGGGCGGTCGTGATGTGGAGGAGGTCCTCCTGCAGGCACACACCGGCGGGCTGTCGTGCGGGCAGACCCAGCGTGCGGTCGAGGCGGCCGTCCGGCAGATACCGGCGTACGGATCCCGTGCCCCACACCGCCACCCAGAGGGCGCCTTCGACGTCCACCACCATGCCGTCGGGGCTGCCGTCGTCGACGGTGACGAACACCTCCGGGGGCCCGAGTTCGGCGGTGGCCGGGTCGACCGGGTAGCGCCTGATGACTCCTCGGGCGCTGTCGGCCAGGTACATGGTGGCGCCGTCGGCCGTGAAGGCCGGCCCGTTCGGCACCGTGATGTCGTCGAGGACGCGGGTCACCGTGCCGTCGTGGTCCACCAGGAAGAGGGAACCGGCTCCCTCGTCGGCGCCGTAGGACATGCTGCCCGCCCAGAAGCGGCCGAAGGGGTCGGTGGTCGCGTCGTTCATGCGCATGGGCCGTGCGGCATCCGCGTCGGGCTGTGCCAGCCACCGCGTCGACCCGTCGGGTTCGAGCAGGCAGATCCCGGTGCCCGCGGCGGCGATCCAGGTGCCGGGAGCATCGGCCACGGGGGCCACCGCGCCCAGGGGAACGG
The DNA here is from genome assembly GCF_001418655.1 of Streptomyces phaeochromogenes. Lineage (GTDB taxonomy): Bacteria > Actinomycetota > Actinomycetes > Streptomycetales > Streptomycetaceae > Streptomyces > Streptomyces phaeochromogenes. The sequence continues at coordinate 71,137 of NZ_LIQZ01000003.1, forward strand.
GCAGTTGGGCCAGTTGCCGCAGGGGGTCGGCGGGATGGCCGACGGCGGTGAGCAGGCGGCCGGCGAGGATGTCCACGAGCACGATGCCGCGGTCAGTCCAGCGGATGCCCTCGCCGAGCTCCAGACGGTCGGGGCGGAGAGCTTCGGCGCCTCCTCCTACCTTGAGTCCGGCTCCGACCCCGACCCCGACCCCGAGCCCGGCTCCGGCCGTCGCGCCCCCGGCTGGGCCTTCGGTGTGCGCTGCGGATCCGGTCACGGCGTGTCTTTCCGTACGACGGTCAAGAAGGCGCGGGCTCGTTCGCGCAGCGCGGTCAGGCTGCCGCCGTCGGCGGCGTCTCCGATCAGCGGCGAGCCGACTCCGACCGCGGTCGCCCCGGCCGCCAGGTACGCCCGGGCGGCAGCCTCGTCGACACCGCCCACCGGAACGAACAACTCGTCCGGGAACGGGCCCCGCAGTGCCTTGAGGTAGGCGGGGCCGCCGGCCTCCGCGGCCGGGAAGATCTTCAGCGCGGCGGCACCGAGGGGGCGTGCGGCCACGATTTCGGTGGGGGTCATCACGCCGGCCAGGACGGGCAGGCCGAGTTCGTGTGCCGCGACGACGCCCTCACCGAGTGCGGGCGTGACGGCGAAGTTCGCGCCGGCCCGCTGGGCGGCGCGGGCGTCGTCGGCGGTCAGGACCGTGCCGGCGCCGAGGGGCCGGTCGGGGCCGAGCTCCTTGCGCGCCTGCTCGATGACGGACAGGGCGTCCGCGCCGGTCAGGGAGACCTCGATCAGCTCGACGCCTTCCTCGGCGAGGGCCAGCACGGTGCGTACCGAGGCGTCGGGGTCGGTGCCGCGGATGATCGCGACCAGGCGGTGGGCGGCCAGGGCCGCTCGCAGATCCATGGACGAGCTCTCCTTTTCACGCAGATTCAGACTGGTTCACACGCGTCGGTTCAGGCAGGTCGGTTCAGGTACAGCGGCAGTTCGCGGTCAGTGTCAGCCGCCACCGCACCTCGCCCGACTGGGGTACCCACGCAGCGTCGCCGGGGCCCGCCTCTGCGAGGTCGAAGACGCGGCCGAGCATCGGTTCGACGCCCGTGCTGCGGTAGGGGTGCGCGGCGGGGAAGCCGCCCAGGTTGCGCCACAGGGCGATGGACACGGGCTGTCCGTCGGCTTCGAGGGCCAGCGACAGCCGGTCGGCCTGGTCGTGGACGCAGCAGCGGGCGGCGTCCACGACGGCTCCGACGGCGGTGCCGTCGTCCGGACCGAGCTGGTCGAGGCGCAGTCCGCAGGGTGCGGGCCAGTTCCCTTCGACCCAGGCGGCGCCTTGCGGCCATGTCCCCTCCAGCAGCGGTGCCGCCTCGGGGAAGAGGCGGGTGTTCGCTCCGTCGCGGATGTGCAGCGTCGCGCGGTCGGAGAGGTCGAGCAGGGCGTGCGCGGCCCACACGAAACGGAAGCCCGCGTCGGCCTTCAGCACGTAGTCCGCCTCGGCTCCCTCCGCGGTGCCACGGATCGTGCGGGTCAGGGTGAAGCGCTCGCAGTGGAGGACGTCGCTGTCACCGTCGCGTGTCCAGGGCCGTGACCAGGCGTCACCGTGGTCGGGGGTGCCGCGGACCGTGGGGATGCACTCCTCCAGTCCGCCCGCGTCCACGAAGGTGTCACCCGGTGACACGTTCTGCCGCTCGGGTGCCTCGCGCCGCCAGAGCCATTCGCGCCCCGCGGTGCGCAGTGAGGTCCAACGGCCGCCGTGGGCAAGGTCGGTGACGATGTCCATCGGTGCGGTCACCACTCCGCGAAGGAACCGTCGGCGTGCCGCCACACAGGGTTGCGCCAGGCATGGCCGGTGCGGTCGGCGGCGCGTACGGCGTCCTCGTCGACAGTGATACCGAGGCCGGGGGCGTCGCCGCGCGGGGCGTGACCGTCGACGAACCGGAACGGCTCCGGGTCGACCACGTAGGACAGCAGGTCGGCGTCCTTGTTGTAGTGGATGCCGCGGCTCTGCTCCTGGATCAGGAAGTTCGGGGTGGCGAAGGCTACTTGGAGACTGGCCGCGAGCGCGATGGGGCCGAGCGGGCAGTGCGGGGCGAGCTGGGCCCCGTAGGTCTCGGCGAGTGAGGCGATGCGGTGCACCTCCGAGATGCCGCCGGCGTGGGACAGGTCGGGCTGGGCGACCGCGATGCCCGCGGTGAGTACGGGCAGGAACTCGGCGCGCCCGTAGAGGCGTTCACCGGTGGCGAGCGGTACGGGACTGGCGGAGACCAGGCCGGCCAGCAGATGGCCCTGCTCGGGTACGACGGGTTCCTCGACGAACAGCGGGTGCAGCGGGGCGAGTTCGGCGAGGACGCGGCGGGCGCCCGCGGCGGTGAAGCGGCCGTGGAAGTCGACGGCGACGTCGCGGTCCGGGCCGAGTGCCTCGCGGGCGGCGGCAACTCGGCCTACGACCGCGGCGGTCTCGGCGGCGGTGGGGACCGGTGAGGTGGCTCCGGCGGCGTTCATCTTCACTGCGGTGAAGCCCGCTTCGACCTGGGCGGTTATCTGCTCGGTCAGTTCGGCGGGTTCGTCGCCGCCCACCCAGGCGTAGACCCGGACGCGGTCGCGCACCGGGCCGCCGAGCAGGGCGTGCACGGGCGCGCCGTACGCCTTCCCGGCGATGTCCCACAGGGCCTGGTCGAGGCCGGCGACGGCGCTGGAGAGGACCGGGCCGCCCCGGTAGAAGCCGCCCTTGGTGAGCACCTGCCAGTGGTCCTGGATGCGCAGCGGGTCCTGGCCGATGAGGTATTCGGCCAGGACGTCGATGGCGGCCCGGACGACTTCGGCGCGCCCTTCGACGACCGGTTCTCCCCAGCCGACCACGCCCTCGTCGGTCTCGACGCGGCAGAACAGCCAGCGGGGCGGGACCAGGAAGGTCTCGATGCGGGTGATCTTCACTGGGAGCGGGAGCCTTCCACGGAATCGGAACCGGAACCGGAAACCGAGTCGGAGTCGGAGTCCGAATCGGAGTCGCCGACGCGGTCCAGGTCGCGGCCGGCCTGGTCGAGCAGGGCACGCATCGCGGCCTCTGCGGCCCCCGCGTCCCGGTCGCGTACGGCGTCCAGGACGGCGCGGTGGGCCGGGACCGGGTCCTCGCTGTGCGGGGAGCTGTGCACGATGCGGTCGCGGTGGGCCAGGCCGGACTCGATGACCATCTCCATGCGTTCGAGGAGTTCGTTGTGGGTGGCGTTGAGCAGGGCACGGTGGAAGGCGAGGTCGGCCTCGACTGCGTGGGCGGCGCCGTTGTCCCGCTCCCCCATCGCCTCGATGGCGGCGTCCAGGGCGGCCAGGTCCTCGTCGGTGCGGCGCTCGGCGGCCAGACGCACGGCGGCGGGTTCGATGATGGCGCGTACTTCGGCGAGATTGTGCAGCAGCGCCCGGTCGGACGCGTTGGTACGGCCGCCCTCGAACTGCCAGCGCAGCACGTCGGCGTCGAGCAGGTTCCACTCGGCGCGGGTACGCACGAAGGTGCCGCGCCGCTGGCGGGCGTCGACCATTCCCTTGGCGGCGAGCACCTTGAGCGACTCGCGCAGCGCGGTCAGGCTCACGTCCAGCTCGCTCTGCAGCGCCACCAGGTCCAGCGTGGCCCCCTCGGGGATCTCACCGCCCAGGATGCGGCGGGCGAGGAGTTCCACGGTCTGGCCGTGCACTCCGCGACGGGCATAGGGCGTCATGTCGTACAGCCTTTCTGCTGGTGAGGGAGCGTGGTCATGCGGAGGCCTTGACGACGCTCCAGCCGCCGTCCACGACAAGACTCGTCCCGGTGATGTAGGAGGCTTCTTCGGCGCTGAGGAACGCGATGGCCGCGGCGACCTCCTCGGGGGAGCCGAAGCGGCGCACCGCGGTCTCGGCGACGCTGCGTTCCCGGTCCTCGGGCGGAAGCCTGTCCCAGGCGGCGGTCAGGATCGGACCCGGCACAACGGCGTTGACGCGCACTTCGGGACCGTATTCGACGGCGAGTTGGGCGCACAGGGAGAGCAGGGCTCCCTTTGAGGCGGCGTAGGCGGGATGGCCTGGGATGCCCTTGTGGGCGTGGACGGACGAGGTCAGCACGACCGCGCCCCGCCGGTCCCGCAGATCGGGCAGCGCCGCCCGGAAGCCGAGGAAGCTGCCGGTGAGGTTGACGTCGAGCTGCCGCTGCCACGAGGGAAGGGACATCTCGTGGGCGGGGGTGACGTCGACGGTGAAGGCGTTGCTGACGAGGACGTCCACGGGCCCGTAGCTGTGCGCCGCGGCGACCACCCGGGCCCAGTCCTCCTCGACGGCGACGTCGGCGGTCACGAACCGGGCCCGCCCGCCGTCCTTGCCGATCCGCTCCGCCACGGCCTCGCCCCGCTCCTCGGCCAGGTCGACGAGCACGACGGCGGCTCCCTCCTCGGCGAGGCGTGCGGCCGTGGCGGCTCCGATGCCGGAGGCCGCTCCGGTGACCACGGCCGTGCGGCCGTCGAAGCGGGCGCCGTGCCGTCGTAGAGGCTGGTCCATCGTGGGGTTCGACTCCTTCGCGGGCGTGGGACGGTTGATCGACCGCCTTAAGAACATATGCCGGACCGGGCTCACTGCCGTATCAGCACCACCAGTCCGGCGTCATGGCCGGCGCTCCACCGGAACGGCAGTCCGTAGTGGAGCAGATGGGATCCGCTGTACGTCGTCCCCGTCGCGGTGTCCCGGTAGTGCGCCGTCGGATCCATGCCCCGCAGCCGCAGCCGGTCGGGCCGCCCGGGCACGAGCGGGGCCCCGTCCAGGCGACCGGTGCCGAGGGCGGCGACGACCGTACGGTCGCCGAGGTCGTACTGCACGCCGCAGGTGCTGTCGTGCGGTGTGCCGAGAAGGCGGGCATCTCCCCGATGGACGACGTCCCTCACCTTCTTGTACCGGGCGATCCACCCGGCGGCCTCGGCCCGCTCCTCCGGTGTCCAGGCTCGCAGGTCGGCGCCGATCCCGAGGACCCCACAGATGGCGTTGACGAAGCGGAAGGCGAGACTGCGGGGGCGCGGGTCGAAGATGCCGGGGGCGTCGGTGACCCAGGAGCTCATGACGTGCGGGGCGTGGGCGTGCAGGAACCCGTGTTGGATCGAGAGCCGGTCCAGGGGTGCTGTGTTGTCGCTGGGCCAGACGACGTCGGTGCGGGCGAGGGTCGCGTGCTCGATGCGGGCGCCGCCGCCCGCGCAGCCCTCGACGGTGACGTCGGGGTGGGTGGCGCGCAGGTGGTCCAGGACGCGCAGGTACCCGGCGACATGCTCCGCGTCCAGGTCGACAGGTCCGTCACCGGGGCGCCCGCGCTCGGTGGGCGGCCGGTTCATGTCCCACTTGACGTAGCTGATGTCGTAGGCGCCGAGCAGCCGGTCGAGCGTGCCGATCACGAAGTCCTGGACGTCCGTGCGGCCCAGGTCGAGCAGCAGCTGGTTGCGGACCAGGCGGGCGGGGCGGCCCTCGATCCGGTAGACCCATTCGGGGTGTTCGGCGTACAGGCGGCTGGCCGGGCTGACGGCCTCGGGCTCGACCCACAGGCCGAAGTCCAGCCCGAGCGCCCGGATGTCCTCGACGAACGGGCCGAAACCCTGCGGGAACGCCGCCGGGTCCGGGTACCAGTCGCCCAGTCCCCCGGTGTCGTCGCCACGGCCGGTGAACCATCCGTCGTCGACGACGAACAGCTCGGCGCCGATGTCGGCGGCCAGCTTGGCCAGTTCCAGTTGGCCGGCCGCGTCGACGTCGAAGCCGGTGGCCTCCCAGGAGTTGTAGAGCACCTTGCGGGGGCGGTGCAGTCGCTCGCCGGTCAGGTGGCGTTCGTAGCGGTGCCAGACGCGGGAGAGCCCGTCGAGGCCGTCGGGGCTGAAGGCGCAGGCGAGGCGGGGGGTGGAGAGGGTCTCGCCGGGGGTCAGGTGGACGACTCCCTCGTGCGGGACCCGCCCGGCGCGGACGCGCACACTGCCGCCAGGCTCTGCCTCGGCCGTCATGTGCCAGTTGCCGGGCCATTCGAGGGCGATTCCATAAGCCGCCTCGGCCACTCCGTCCTGTACGGCGAGCCAGGGCGCGTACCCGTGTCCGGGTGCGCCCTGGAGGCTGCCCATGGTGAACGTGCCTCGTGTCAGGTCGAGTTGGGTGCGCTGGAACTCCTGGGACCACTGGCCGGTGAGGTAGGTCAGCCGTGCGGTACCCGTGACGGGGATGTTCACGGCGGCCGAGTCGAGTCGCTCCAGGCGCAGTTCCTCCGTGGAGGTCAGTTCGGTCCAGCGGAGGATCACGTCCGTGCCCGGAACCGTCTCGTAGCAGAGGACCGTACGCAGTCCCAGGACGTCGTCGGTGAAGGTGAGCCGCAGGCTGCCTTCGCCCTCCTCCGCGCCGTCGAAGTCCCACCACACGCCACGGTCCTGCCCCGGTCGTGCCGCGATCAGCTCGGATCCGGTGAACGGCCTTAGCCCGTACGGCAGATACTCGGCGGGCGCCGCGTCGGCGGGGGTGACGAAGTGGGTGCGACGGGACCAGTCGAGGGCGGAGGGGCCGTCTTCGACGCCGAGCGGGCCCCAGGCGTCGAGTTCGGCCCAGGGTCCGTCCGGGGACAGGCGGACGGTGTAGCTGCTGTGCTCGGTGCGCAGCGTCCAGCGCGGGTACGACGTCACTTCACCGCTCCCAGGTTGAGGCCGGCCACGAAGTGCCGCTGGAACCGCAGGAACACGATCACGGTGGGCGCGGCGGCGATGACCGAGCCGGCGGCGATCACGTTCCACATCGATACGTACTGTCCCTGAAGTCCTATGAGAGCCGCGGTGATCGGCATCTTGGTGTCGCTGCGCAGCACGGTGATCGCCCAGAGCAGGTCGTTGAAGATCCAGGTGAAGGACAGGGCGCTGAGGGCGGCCAGGGCGGGGCGGGTGAGCGGGAGGATGATCCGCCAGAAGATCTGCCAGGGCCCTGCGCCGTCGACGACCGCCGCCTGCTGGATCTCCGCGGGTATCCCGCGCATGAAGCCGTGCAGGACGAAGACGTAGAAGCCGACGCCGAAGCCGATCTGTACGCCGATCAGCGCGGGCAGCGTGTCGAAGACGCCCATCTGCTCGCTGAGCTTGGAGACCGGGATGAGCAGGATCTGCGGCGGAAGCAGGTTGCCACCGAGCATGAGCAGCAACAGGGAGCGCCGGAAGGGCATTTCGTAACGGCTGAGCGAGAAGGCGGCCATGGCGGCGAGCGCGAGCGTCACCAGGACGCAGGGCACGGTGACCAGCAGGCTGTTGATGAGGGCGCGCTGCTGGCCACCGTCGTTCCAGGCCTGGCCGAAGTTGTCGAGGGTGAAGGACTGCGGCCAGCTGCCCAGGCCGTTCGCGGCGATGTCGTCGAAGGAGCGCAGGCTGGTCACGAGGACCAGGGCGATGGGCAGCAGCCACAGGAGGGCCAACGCCCCGGCGCCCAGGTGGAATCCGGCGGTCGCGGCCCGCTTGCGGCGCAGGGCCGTGGACGTGGCGGACATCAGTCGGCCTCCCGGAACGCGCGGACGAGATAGGAGCAGATGACGCCGAAGGCCAGGACGAAGATGACGACGGCGAGTGCGGAGCCGTAGCCGAGTCGCAGGGACTGGAAGGCGGTTGAGTACATGTAGGTGCTCAGCAGCTCGGACGAGTGGTAAGGGCCGCCGCGGGTCAGCGACCACACGACGTCGAAGGAGCGCAGCGAGTCGATGACGATGACGGACAGGACGACCGCGTTGACGCTGCGCAGTTGGGGCAGGGTGACGTGGCGAAGGCGTTGCCAGGCGCTCGCGCCGTCGACCTTGGCGGCCTCGTACAGGGCCGGGTCGATGCCCTTGAGGCCGGCGAGGTAGAGGACCATGACGTAGCCGATCTGCCGCCAGAGCGCGGGCACGATGACCGCGTACAGGGCGGTGTCCTGGTCGGCGAGCCAGGCGTGGCGCAGGTTGCCGAGGCCGACCGATTCCAGGAGTTGGTTCAGGACGCCGTCGGGCTGGTAGATCGCCTGCCAGACGAGGGCGGTGGCGACCAGGGAGAAGACGACGGGCAGGAACAGGGCCGCGCGGTAGAAGCCGACGCCGCGCCGCTCCTGCTGGAGCAGCAGCGCGGCGGCGAGGCCCAGCAGGGCGGACAGGCCGCCGAAGAGCACGAGCCACAGGACGGTGTGGCCGGCCGCGCTGCGGAAGACCTCGTCGTGGGCCATCTCCCGGAAGTTGTCCAGGCCGACGAACTGCGGTGGGGAGACTCCGTCCCAGCGGGTGAGGGCGAGGTAGAAGCCCTGCAGGGCGGGCCAGAACACCCATACCGCTTCGGCGAGGAGCGGGACGAGGACGAACGCGAGCACCAGCGGGGGTGTACGGCGGGGGCCCCCGGTCCGCCTGCCGCGGGGCGACGGCGGGGCCGGGGACTTCCGTTCGGGCGCGGTCAGGACTGCCATGTCAGGCGTTCCAGATCTTCTCGGCGTCGCGCTGCCAGCCGGTGAGAATGCTGCCGATCTCCTTCGGCTTGGCCAGGAACCTGGTCAGTGCGGTGTCCGCGGTGGGCTGGAGGGCGTCGCTGGAGTCCCGGTTGAAGAACTGGGTGATCTCGGCGGCCTCCTCGACGTGCGCGCGGCCCTTCTTCACCAGGGCGGTGCCGGCGTCCTTCGCCTTCGGGTTGCACGGCAGGACGGTGCCCGACGAGCCCTTGATGTAGATCTCCTGGGACTCGGCGGTGGCCAGGTAGCTCATCAGGTCGACGACCTGGTCGCGGCGGCCGGTGCGGGCGCTGGCGAAGTAGCCGTCGACCGGGGCCTCTTCGGCGAGCGGGATCTTCGGGTCGATGACGGGGAAGCGGAAGAAGTCGATGTCGTCGAGCGCGTCCTTGGGGGCGGCGTCGGCGAAGAAGGTGCCGATGAGCATCATGCCGGTGCGGCCGTTGAGCAGGGCGGTCGTGGCGTCCTGGAAGGGGACGGCGTCGCCGTTCGGGTCGAAGTACGGCAGCACCTCCTGCCAGCGGTCGAAGACCTTGCGCACCTCGGGGTCGTCGAACCGGTGCTTCCCGGCGAGGAGTTCGCGGTGGTACTCGGCGCCGTTGATCCGGATGTCGAGGTAGTCGAACCAGGCCGAGGCCACCCAGGCGGTGTTGCCGCCCGCGCCGAGGCCTATCGGGTCGACGCCCTTGCTCTTGAGCTTGTCGCACAGGTCGAGGAAGTCGTCCCAGCTCTTGGGCTCGCTCACGCCCCACTTCGCGAAGTTGGACTTCCGGTAGAACATGCCCCACCAGTAGTAGGTGGCGGGGACGAAGACCTTCTTGCCCGAGGTCGCGGTGCACAGGGAGTTCAGTGCCTTGGAGTAGCTCTTGAGGTCGGGCGAGGAGCTCCAGACCTCACCGAGGTCCAGCAGCAGGTCCTTCTTCGCGTAGGCGTCCGCCACCGAGCCGGGGTACCAGGTGTACACGTCCGGCGGGTTGGCGGAGGTCAGGTAGGTCGGCAGCTGGGTGCGGAAGGTCTCCGCGGCGACCGTGTTGAGGCTGGCGCGCGCCGACCCCTTCTTGCCGTACGCGGCGACGAGGTCCTGCATCGCGGCCTTGGCCTGCGGTGCGGACACGTTGGACTGGAGGGTCACCGCGCCCTTGGAGGAGCTCTTGCCGGAGGAGGTGGAGGTGACACAGCCGCTGAGCAGCGCCGCCGTCCCGGCGGCACCGAGTCCTGCGAGGAACCGGCGTCGGCCGGTCTGATGGTTCGTCATGGATGGCTCCCTGTGGATCCGCGCGAGCGGGGCGGCCCTCCTGACGGCCGGGCCCCGCTCGCGCGGATACAGATTCGCGTGGCACTCACGCCACGTCAAGAATAATTACTAATTTATTTGAACTGGGTCCGGTGCACGTAGCCGTCGACTCCGCGGAACACCGCGTCGACCGTGCCGTCCGGCCCTGCCACCGCTCCGAGCGCGCCCTCGAAGGCCGCGCTGGGGAACTCCTGCCGCTTGGTCCAGCCCTGCCAGCCGCCGTTCTCGTACCGCTGCTGCCAGAGCGTGTAGTCGGAGGCCCGCGCGTACAGCACCACGGCGTCTCCCACGGTGACGAGCGTCGGGCTGCCGCTGACGGTCCCGCCGAGCGATGTCCACGGCGACCACTCCCCCGACGCCGACGCCTCCCTGGACCGCGTCCACACGTCGTCCGCCGCGGAGCGCACGGCCACGTGGACCCGCCCCTGGGAGTCGACGGCGGCGGACGGCCGCCCGTACACGGGCCGATCACCGGGCATGCCGAGCGAGGACCAGCCGGACGACGGGCCGCGCTGCACGACCTGTCCGTCGGAGCCGGTGGCGAACAGCGTCCAGTGGCCGGGGTCGGTGAACGCCACCGACGGCGCGTCGCTCACCCGGCCGCCCAGGTTCTGCCAGGTGCCCCAGCGGCCGTCGGCGAGGACCCGCCGGTACACCCGGGAGTCGGTGCCGCGAACGAAGACGTCGATCCGGCCGCCGGCCGAGGCGTACGCGGCGGGCTGGCCGAGGATCCTGCCCTTTGTCGGGCCGCCGAGGTCCCGCGGCCGGGCCCTGCCGTTGCCGTCGGCGGTGGCCGTGTGCTGGACGAGGGAGCCGTTCGGTCCGCGCAGGAACGTCGTGAGCGTGTCGCCGTCGCGCACCACTGCCGGGCTCGCCGTGGCCTTCTGGCGCAGGCTGGTGCCGGGCAGGGCGTCGGCGCCGGTCAGCTTCAGGAACGCGGTGCCGTGCGCGGGGACCTCGACCGTGTACGACTCGGCGTGGGAACCCCGGTCCGCCCTGGCCCGCAGGTCACGCACCTTCACCCCGCCGCCGAGCCCGACGTCGGAGAACTTGACCGTGCGCTCGACCGCCTTGTCGGAGCGGTTGAGCAGCACGACCGCGCGCCTGCCGTCACCCGCGAGGACCTTGCTGTAGACGTCGCCCACGGAGTCACTGGCCACCCGTACGCCCTGGATGGCGAGGGGGTCCTGGTCGACGGCGATGATCTCCGGGTTGCGCAGCGTCTCGATCATCGAGTCCGACAGGGTGCGCGGATCGGATCCGATGACCAGCGGCGAACCCATCTCGGCCCACATCACGAACTGCGTGGTGGACTCCTCCTGCGTCAGCTCCAGGGATCCGTCGCCCATGCGCCGCATGGGGATGAGGTAGTCCGGGTCGTTGTAGTGGCCCGGTCCCTGCGCCTCGGGGTGCCAGGCGTTCGCGTCCATGTTGCGCAGCACGTTGGGCCACTGTCCGGGGCTCGGGGTGCCCCAGGCGATGTCCGTGCCGGTGCGCCAGGAGTCGGCGATCGTCGGGGCGTAGACGTACGAGTTGTGCGCGTCCTGCTCGGGCGTGTGCGGCAGGCCCCAGTCGTCGGTGAGCGGGTTGCACAGGTTGAGCAGCATCTTGCGGCCGGACTTGGCCACCGCGTCGCTGAACTCCTTGAACGCCGGGCCCGGGTCGAGCTTGGCGCCGATGCCGCACAGGAAGTCGACCTTGACCGCGTCGATCTTCCAGCCGGCGAACTGCCGGGCGTCCTCCTCGTAGTGGCCCCTGCTGCCGAGGCCGCAGGTCTTGCCGCCGTCGTAGGCGCCGGCGTCGGTGTAGATGCCCGCCTTCAGGCCGCGTTTGTGCAGGTAGGAGACCAACGCCGGGATACCGGAGGGAAAGCGGTCCGGATGGGCGGCCAACCGCCCCTTGGCGTCACGTGGGTTGTCGGCCTGCCAGCCTCCGTCCAGCCACACGATGTCGTAGCCACTGTCGCGCAGACCGCTGCTGACCAGCTTGTCCGCGACGGAGCGCACCGCCTGTTCGGTGGGTGCGCCGAGCCCGTAGTAGGTGTTCCAGCCCATGTAGGGCGTGGGCGCGAGACCACTGTCGTAGTACTCGGGCGCGCCCTGGTCGGCGGCGCCCCGATCGGTGCCGGTCTGCGCCGTGGCCACCGGGGCGGCGGTCACCGCCAGCACGGTTGCGATCGCGACCGCGGTGGCACGGCGCGTCAGTCTGGACGCCGCGGGTGTGCGGACCTGCGGGTGTGAAGTCACTTGCCTCTCCCGAGGGTTGGGAAGCACGAGGACGTGACGCGGGCCGCGCTGCGACAGGGGGCCACCGACGTCACGGCGAAGACTGTGGCGTGCGGCCGAAACCCTGTCAATATTAATTCCTAATTTAATAGAAAGAGGTCCGGTGGCGCCTCCCCCGCACCGGCGCCCGGGCAGCCACTTCGCCCTGCTCAGGCATCCGAGAGGGCTGCCCGAGGCGGGGTGCTACGCGGCCGGTCGAGGAGGCTTCAAGAGTCGAACTCCGCATCAGGGGTTGACAGAAACCCTCCCGCGTCACAGCCTTTGGCAACGTTGTCATCCGTTGGCATCACGTGCCGTGTCCTACCCGGCCCGCACCGCTGTCTTTTGATGGGACATCACGCTCATGACAGATCAGTCGAGCTCGCCACGCCTGTCGCGACGCTCCCTCGTCACCACGGGTTCCACCCTGCTGGCGGGGTTCGGACTTGGTTCCCTGTTGCCCGCGTCGACCGCCGCCGCGGCGGGCATCGACGCGTCGGCCGCGCCCTCCTCGCCTCGTGAGCTGGCGCTCTACCGCCCCGTCACGGTCTCTTCGACGGCCTACGCGCCCACTCCGGGCTCGTTCGTGGTCGACCGGCTCGCCTCACCGGGAGTTCGGGGCAGCGGCTGGCGGGCCGCGGCGGGCGACCCGCAGTGGATCTCGATCGATCTGCAGGCCGCCTGTGACGTCACGTGGATCCGCCTCACGTTCGAAGGCGACGCGAGCGACCCGGTGTTCACTCCCCCGACCACCGGAAATCCGGCCAGCGGCACCACGGGCAAAGAGATCCAGTCGAGCTACTCGGTCGAGTACGTGGTCGAGACATCCACCGACCGCGAGTCCTGGACCAGCGTCTACCGCACGACGGCCGGCACCGGCGGAGTGGTGAACATCCAGCTGCCGCGCCCCGCCACCGCTCGCTGGGTGCGGATGACCTCGCGCAAGCGCTCCAACCCCAATCCCCTCGGCCTGAACGGCTTCGAGGTCTACGGCAGCCCCAAGGGGCACCGGCCGTCGGCCACCGGCTGGACGGACTGGGGCAAGCACTCCGGGCCCGCGCCCAAGCTCGTTGTGGCCGACGACGGCACGGTGCCGGTGGAGTCCGGCTGGCGGCTGACCCTCGACGACTGGGCCGACGCCGACGGCAAGGAGCTGTCGAAGACGACTGTCGACACCAGCGGTTGGCTGCCTGCCACCGTTCCCGGCACGGTCCTGGCCTCGCTGGTGGACCAGGGCAAGCTGCCCGACCCCGTCGCCGGACTGAACAACCTGCATGTTCCCGAGGCCCTGTCGCGGCACGCGTGGTGGTACAAGCGGGACTTCGAGCTGCCGCGCGGTCTGCGCACCGGAGCCGGGCGGCGGATCTGGCTGGAGTTCGACGGCATCAACCACAAGGCCGACATCTGGCTCAACGGCAAGCAGGTGGGCGACCTGACGTTTCCCTTCGCCCGCTCGTCCCACGACGTGACCAAGCTGCTCTCGACGGGCGAGGCGAACGCGCTCGCGGTGAAGATCACGCCGATGCCGGTGCCCGGCAGCCCCGGCGACAAGGGCCCCGCCGGCGAGGCCTGGGTGGACGCGGGCGCCAACCAGATGAACCTCAACTCGCCCACCTACCTGGCCTCTTCGGGCTGGGACTGGATGCCCGCGGTACGTGACCGGGCCGCCGGTATCTGGAACCACGTCCGGCTGAGATCCACCGGCCATGTCGTGATCGGCGATCCTCGTGTCGACACCCTGCTGCCGAAGCTGCCCGACGTGTCGGTCGCCGAGCTGACCGTCGTCGTCCCGGTCCGCAACGCCGACACCGCCGACCACAAGGTGACGGTCTCCGCGGCCTTCAACGGCGTACGGGTGTCCAAGGTCGTCACCGTGCCCGCGGGCGAGAACCTCGACGTCACGTTCACCCCCGACGCCTTCGGGCAACTCCGGCTGCGCGACCCGAAACTGTGGTGGCCCAACGGGCTCGGTGACCCCGCCCTGCATGACCTCACCCTGGTCGCGTCGCTCGACGGCGCCGAGAGCGACCGCCGCACCACCCGGTTCGGCATCCGCCAGTTCGGCTACGAGTACGAGGTGCCACTGCCGTTCACCGCCTCCGAGGACGCCTACACCCAGTCCGTCCCCTTCGACCGGCAGCAGGCCCGTTACGTACGCATCAAGTGCCTGACCAGGGCCTCCGGTTGGGGCAACTCACTGTGGACGCTGGCCGTGTCCGACAGCGCACGCCCTTCCGTCGACCTCGCCCTGCACGCATCCGCCGACGCGTCGAGCAAGGACGGGGACGACCGCGGTCCGGCCAATGCGACGGACGGCGATCCCGCGACCCGCTGGTCCTCGTCCTACGAGGACGACCAGTGGATCCGGGTCGACCTCGGGTCCTCGCAGTCGTTCGACCGGGTCGACCTGACCTGGGAGCAGGCGTACGCGAAGACCTACCTGGTCCAGGTCTCCTCGAACGACGCCGACTGGACCGATGTGGCGTCGGTGGACAACAGCGCGGTGCCGCTGCCCTTCAACAACGGCAACGCCAGCCTCCAGGTCGAGGACTTCGCTGCACGCACCGCCCGCTACGTCCGTATCGCCTGCGGGGTACGCAACACCAGCTGGGGCAACTCCCTTTGGTCCCTCGGCGTCATCGACAGCACCAAACCCGGAACCGACCTCGCCCTGCGCCAGAAGGCGACCGCCTCGACCGAGGAGTCCGACCACCCGGCCGCGCACGCCACCGATGGCGATACGGGAACCCGCTGGTCGTCCCAGTACGAGGACCAGCAGTGGATCCAGGTCGACCTGGGCGCCGCGAAGAGGTTCGACCGGGTGGCGATCGTGTGGGAGCCGGCCTACCCGAAGACCTATGTGATCCAGGTGTCCGACGACGGGGACACGTGGACCGACGTGAAGTCCGTGTCCAACACCCCCGACCCGCTCAAGATCAGCGTGAACGGCGTGCGGGTTCTTGCCCGCGGCGGCAACTGGGGCTGGGACGAACTGCTGCGCCGGATGCCGCCGGAGCGGATGGACGCGGCCGTACGGATGCACCGCGACATGAACTTCACCATGATCCGCAACTGGGTCGGCACCTGCGACCGGGAGGAGTTCTTCGCCGCCTGCGACGAGCACGGGATCCTGGTCTGGAACGACTTCCCCAACGCGTGGGCCATGGACCCGCCGGACCACGACGCCTTCAACTCGATCGCGCGGGACACCGTCCTGCGGTACCGCATCCACCCCAGCGTGGTGATCTGGTGCGGAGCAAACGAGGGCAACCCGCCCGCCGCCATCGACAAGGCCATGCGCCAGGCCGTCGAACAGCAGGCCCCCGGCATCCTCTACCAGAACAACTCGGCCGGCGGCATCATCACCGGCGGCGGTCCCTACGGCTGGGTCGAGCCGGAGAAGTACTTCGATCCGTCCACGTACGGCAGCAAGGACTTCGGCTTCCACACCGAGATCGGTATGCCGGTCGTCTCCACCGCGGCCAGCATCCGGAACATGACGGGCGAGGAGCCCGAGTGGCCGATCCGCGGCGCCTGGTACTACCACGACTGGAGCGAGCGCGGGAATCAGGCACCGCACACGTACAAGGCAGCCGTCGAGGCCCGCCTCGGGGAGACCGAGGACCTGGACGACTTCGCCCGCAAGGCCCAGTTCGTCAACTACGAGAACACGCGCGCCATGTTCGAGGCGTGGAACGCGAACCTGTGGGACAACGCCAGCGGACTGATGCTGTGGATGTCCCACCCCGCGTGGCACAGCACGGTCTGGCAGACCTACGACTACGACTTCGACGTCAACGGTACGTACTACGGGGCCCGCACTGCCTGCGAGCCGCTGCACGTCCAGGCCGACCCGAAGGGACAGGTCCTGGCCGTCAACCACACGCGCAAGGACCTCAAGAACGCCACCGTCTCGGCGCGGTTGTTCGATCTGTCGGGCCGGCAGCTCGGCAAGACCAGGAGCGCACGGCTGGACGTGGCACCGGCCTCCACCGCGAAGGCGTTCACCAGCGCCTGGACCGACGATCTGCCCGACCTGCACCTGCTGCGCCTGACTCTGGAGAGCAGCGACGGCCGCGTCCTGTCGAACAACACCTACTGGCGCCATCGCACCGCGGCAGCCATGCGTGCGTTGACCAAGGCGCCGCAGACCAGGGTGTCCGGAACGGTGACGCGCCTGTCCCGATCCGGGGCCCGTCACGAACTGACCGCCACCATCCGCAACCACGGTCGGTCCGTCGCCGCCATGGTCCGGCTGTCCCTGCTCAACGACAAGACCGGCCATCGCGTGCTGCCGACGCTCTACAGCGACAACTACCTGTGGCTGCTGCCCGGCGAGTCACAGACCGTCACCTTGTCCTGGCCCGCCCGCGCTCTGCCCTCGCACCGGCCGCTCCTGAAGGTGGAGGCGTACAACAGCCGCTCCGCGACAGCGCGCCCGTAGGTTCCTGTCCGACGCACCCCGGCCAGGTCAGAGGGGCTTGAGCCGGGTGTGCAGGAGGCAGAACTCGTTGCCTTCCGGGTCGGCCAGGGTGTGCCAGTTCTCGGTGCCGGTCTGGCCGACGTCGGCGGGCCTGGCGCCGAGGGCGAGCAACCGCTCCAACTCGGCGTCCTGGTCGCGGTCCGTGGCGTTGACGTCGATGTGCAGTGGGAGCTTCCCCCTCCGCGGGTCGCTGCTCGGGCTCAGGACGAGGGTGGGCTGCAGACCGCCGAAGCCGACATCGGGCGGCCCGATCTCGATGCTTCCGTCGTCCTCCCGGTCGAGTTCCACGTAGCCGAGGACCTCGCACCAGAATGCGGCGAGCCGCTCGGGATCGGCACAGTCGAGGACCAGTTCACTGATGCGGCATGCCATGCCGGGGAGTGTACATAGACGGCCCGAGAGTCGGTCGTCGGCCGCGGCATGAGCAACCGCCACATGAGCAACCGCCACATCGCGGCGGGGCGTACGCGGTCAGTCACGTGCCTCACGTGCCGGGGAGGCGAGCGCCTCCGCGCGTTGCGCGAGCCGCTTGAGGGCCACCTCACCCCAGGTCAGGTTGTCCCGTTCGAGGGACAGCCCCCGCAGACAGGTGAGATAGGGCCCGATGCGATCGGCCGTGGTGAAGTACTCGTCCTCGGTACGTCCGGCCAGCAGCCATTCCCGTACCCGCTCGTAGCGCGCGATCTTGGTCGCGGCCAGCTCCATGCGCTGGGCGATGGCGGTTCGTACGGCTTCCGCGTCGCCGACGTCCACGCACTGGACCTTGACCAGCAACTCGTCCCGGATCGCGGTCGGTTTGGCGGGCGGTTCGGCGGTGTAGGCCCGTACGGCGGCAAGGCCCTCCTCGGTGAGCGAGAACAGCCGCTTGTTCGGACGGCGCTCCTGCTGTACGACGCGGGCGGCGACGAGGCCCTCGCCCTCCATACGTTCGAGCTCGCGGTAGATCTGCTGCGGTGTGGCCATCCAGAAGTTGGCGACCGACGCCTCGAACCCCTTGGCGAGGTCGTACCCCGACGCCTCACCCTCCAGAAGCGCCGCCATCACCGCGTTGCGAAGAGCCATGAATCCAACCTAACAGCCTGTTGATTACTCAATGCGACGACGGTGAACGGGCCCTCACGAGGGGTCATTCGATGATCTGGGCCACCGGAAGCAGGGTGGGTCGCTTGGCTTCCCGGCCGTCGCCTGACGAGCGCCCGCGCAGGCGACGGGCGAGCCAGGGGCCGAGGAAGGAGCCCGCCCAGCGCAGCTCGGTCCCGACGGCGCGCAGCCTCGAATGCCTGGGTGCGTCGTCGGACAGGGGCCGGATCCAGCTGTCGTCGCTTCCCGGTACGGCGAGTGCCTCGGCGACGGCAGCGGCGATCAGGGCATGTCCGCGCGGGCTCGCGTGCAGGCGGTCGGGACTCCACAGCCGGAGGTCGGTGACCACCGGGTGGGGCTCCGCGTCGGCCACCACGACACCGTGGCGTCGGGCCGCCTCGCGAATGCGGCTGTTCAGTGCGGTGACCCGGTGGGCGATGGGTCTGGCGGCCGGGACGATCCGCGCGAAGTCGGGGAAGGTCAGCGTCGCGACGCGGGCACCGCTCCCGGTGAGCGCGGCGAACATCGCCTCCAGGTGCTCGGCCACCTCGTCGGCGTCGAAACGGGGACGCAGCACGTCGTTGACACCGGCGACGACCGTCGCCAGATCCGGGCGCAGCGCCAGCGCGGGCTCCAGCTGCTGCGAGCGCACCTCACCCGCGAGGCGCCCACGGACGGCGAGGTTGGCGTACAGGAGGTCGGGGTCGGTCCGCGCGATCTGCTCGGCGAGCCGGTCCGCCCACCCTCTCGGGTTCCCGGTGCCGTCGTCGTCACCGAGTCCCTCGGTCTGGCTGTCACCCAGGGCGACGTACCGCGCGTAGCCACCGTTCGCCATGATCGCCCGCCTTCTCCGAGCTCGGCCCCCGCTGCCTGCAGAGCGGGAGCGGATGACTAACTAGTCGGCTATTAAGATAGTTGACTATCCCAGGAAGTGCACATGCCGGTACGGGGCAAGACTCCGCCGAATTTCGGCACCGGTGGCCCTCTGCGTCACACCGAACGCGCCGTCTGGTGAGCAACGGCCGCTTCGGAATCAGTTGCTCCGCTCGCTCCGCGATCTGTCGGTTCGGGAACCGCCACTTCCCGGAGCGTCGGTTTGCGGATCAGGAGCAGTGCCGCGTCGTCGTGGAGCCGACCGCCGACATGGGCCAGCAGTTCGTCATGCAGTGCGGTGAGGGTGCGGGCCGGCTCGTCGGACACGTGGCGTGCCAGCCCTTCGGCGAGCTGGTAGAACTCACGTCCGCGGTCCCGGGCCTCGGTGACCCCGTCGGTGTAGAGCAGCAGCTGATCCCCGTCGGTGAACGGCACGACCTCCAGGGCGGGGGTGTGTTTCATGAGGGCGCGCAGGCCGAGGGGCGGGGCCGGATGCGTGGGCTCCACCAGCTCGACGCCTCCGGAGGCGCGTATCAGCAGCGGAGGCGCGTGCCCGCAGTTCACCACCTCCAGTTGCCCGGCCTGTGAGTAGCCGGCGACCACGGCGGTGACGAAGTCGTCGCAACCGAGGTTGCGCGCCAGGCTCCGCTCGATCCTGTCTATGACGGTGAGGAGATCCGGCTCGTCGTAGGCGGCCTCGCGGAAGACACCGAGCACCAGCGCGGCCGTCCCCACGGCGGGCAGTCCCTTGCCGCGCACATCGCCGACGATCAGCCGCACTCCGTACGGGGTGGGTATCAGCGCGTAGAGATCCCCGCCGATACGGGCCTCGGCAGCCGCGGCGCTGTAGCGGACGGCCACCTGGAACGGGCCGACGGTCGCCGGTACGGGCTTGAGCAGCGCGTGCTGGGCGGTCTCCGCGACCGAGCGGACGGCGGCGAGCACCCGGTCACGACGCCCGCGCAGCACGCTTGCCAGGCCACTCGCCACGGTGACGGCGGCCAGGGCGGACAGTACGGCCGCCAGTTCACGGCCCGGAACGCCGTCCCGGGATCCGAGCGCCGCCCCGAGCACAGCGGCGAGGACACCCACGCACACGACACCGCGCGGCCCATTCGTGGTGGCGGCCAGCGCGGGCCCGGCCGCGAGCAGGGGCAGCCACACCATGCCCGCTCCGCCGACGAAATCGGCGAGCACGACGACGGAGACGATCAGCACGGGCAGTGCGTGCAGTACGGGCATCCCGACGGCCGGCCGCCCGGTGGCCCGGCCGCGTCCCGAAGCTCCGGGATCGGTCACGCGGTTCCCGAGTTTCCGTATGGACCAGTGATCGAGTGTCCGTATATGCCAGTGTTTGAGTGTCCGTATGGACCAGTGGGTGCCGCCATGATCACGGGCCTGACTCATACTTCGTCCGCTGTCCTCACCTGTGCACGGCGCACATTCCTGAAATGCCGGTTTCATCCAGGAAACGGTGTCGGCCCCTGCCGTCACAAGGAGCGGATTTTCAGATAGTGAGCGACAGGCTCCTGGTCACGCGGTTCGCTGTCGGGATCAGCCGCTCCCGGATGTCCTGCAGCCGGGAGAGCCGGTCCACCGGCATCGAGACACCGAGCGAGCCGAGCGTGTCCCCGCTGTAGACGGGCACGGCGACGCAGACCGTGCCCAGGGCGTACTCCTCCAGGTCCGTGACGGCCGGGGCTACGGGTGAGGTGTCCAGGC
This sequence comes from Streptomyces phaeochromogenes, assembly GCF_001418655.1. Taxonomy (GTDB): domain Bacteria; phylum Actinomycetota; class Actinomycetes; order Streptomycetales; family Streptomycetaceae; genus Streptomyces; species Streptomyces phaeochromogenes. The sequence goes on from NZ_LIQZ01000003.1 coordinate 91,298, forward strand.
GCCGGAGAAGTTCCGGCCTGCTGGTGATCGTCCGCGGTGTGAGGTCGGCGAGGTGGTGCCTGGAGAGGTAGTCCTTGCGGTCCTCGTCGTCCAGTTCCCGCAGCACGGCCTTGCCCAGCGCGGTGGCGTGGCCCGCGTCCTCGAATCCCACCCAGAGGTCGACGCGGGGCGCCCGGGGGCCGTCGACGATCTCGGCGACCCGGATCTCGCCCTCCTCGTAGAAGGTGAGGTACGCGGCGGTCGTGAGCTCGTCGCGCAGCGCGGCGAGCGTGGGGCGGACACGGCTGAGCAGTGCCTGCCCACGGCCCGTGCTCTGCATCATCTGCAGCTTGTCGCCGAGGACGAAGCCGCCGTCGTCCAGCTTCCGCAGGTATCCGTCATGGACCAGCGTCCGCAACAGGTGATAGGCGGTGGCCAGGGGCAGGCCCGTCTCGCGTGCCAGCTGCTTCGCCGGCGCCCCGTTCTGGTGCGCGCTGACGGCTTCCAGGAGGCGGAAGGCCCGCTGGACGGACGTGATGAGGGTGGGGCCGTCGTGCTCGCCCATGACACCAGCGTGCGCCGGACGGGCGACGGGAGCAAGGCGAGCAGAGCCCTATGCGCGAGTGACGAGGATCCCGTCGATGTCGCTGTAGAGGTGGCAGCCGGGCGTAAACGCCACTCCGCCGAACGAGACCTCGACGTCCCTGTCCCCGACACCCTCCTTGCGGCTCTTACGGGGGTTGGATCCCAGGGCCTTCACGCCAAGGTTGATCTTGGACAGTGCCTCGACATCACGGACGGCGCCATTGATGACGACACCCTCCCAGCCGCTGGACGCGCCCAGGTCGGCGATGAGATCCCCCATCAGAGCGGCGGCCAGCGAGCCACCGCCGTCGACGACGAGCACCCGGCCCGCACCGGGCTCACCGAGGGTGGCCTTGAGGATCACGTTGTCCTCGTGGCACCGCACGGTCGTGACGACGCCCTCGAACGACGTCCGGGCACCGAAGAGCCGGAACTGGGTGGTGCACGACTGGAGGTCGTCCCCGTGCTCGTCGTAGAGGTCGGCTGTGGGCTTCATCGGATTCCCCTCGTTGAGACTCAGGTGCCCTGGGGCGGCTCGTCGGCGCTCGGCGATCCGCCGGCCAAAGCCTAAGGGGGCGTGGTGAGGGTGCCTGCGGGCAGGGCATTCCGTCAGCGGTCAACACCCTCGCGATGAGCAGGCACCCCCGCGACCGGCACTGTCCCTGAGGTCACGAAGAAGGTGACGGCGTAGGTGAAGTGTCCCGTGCGGACCGCCTGATCGAACTGGACGACGAACCGGTCGGCGTCAGCGGTGTCGAGATGTCCGCGAGCGGCAGCGGTGTGGGCCCAGCTCCGGAGTCCCATCACGTTGTCGACGGCTGTCGGGTCGCGGACGACGAGGGTGTGGGCCTCCACCGCAACGTCTTCCAGGGCGCGGGCGGCGAGCATGCCCGCATGTCGATGCGCCAGCGTGCCGTTTCGCAGGTTGACCTCGGCGCGGAAGCGCAGCACCTGGGCGGCGAGTTGCTGGTCCTCGATGTCGAGGACCTGGGTGGCGTAGTCGGGGTCGGCCAGCACGACCCGGCCGCCGGGACGGACCACCCGGGACATCTCGTCGACCACCCGCGCCGGGTCCTCCACGTGCTGCAGCACTCGATCCGCACAGGCGCCGTCGAAGCACGAGTCCCGGAACGGGAGACGGTGCCCGTCCGCCACGACGACGTGTCCGAGGCCCGCGCCCTTCATCACGGTGGCCATCGTCAGGGAACTGTCCGCTCCCACGACCTGTGCTCCCGATTCCGTACTCAGAGCCAGCGCGCCGTCTCCCGCTCCGGCGCCCACGTCGAGGAATCGGCCGCCGGGACCGGCTCGCAGAAGACTTCGCAGCCGTCGTTTGTAGGACTCGTAGAACGGCTCGGCGGTCAGCCGCTTCAGGACCTCGACGAGTTCGGCCGGCCGGGCTTGGCTGTCGACCGCGGTGAAGGCGTGTGGCACGTTGCGGCGGCTCATGGGTGAAAGCTAGCCCTGAACAGGGCAGTCGTGGCCCACTCCTCGGGCCGGCCGGATCGGTCGGGGTCCTCCCCGTGCCGTCCGCCGGTCGGCGGTCGGCGGTCGGCGGTCGGCGGTCGGCGGTCGGCGGTCGGCGGTCGGCGGTCGGCGGTCGGCGGTCGGCGGTCGGCGAGCCTGTAGCCTGCGCGGCACCCGACAGGGGAGCCTCAAGACGCCGAGCCGACTCGCGCGCTCCCTGTGCTTCTGCTCACACCACTGTCGCCTCCTGTAATTTACTAGGACGTCCTACTATCTAGTTAGTCAGCGTTCCCCTGACCTGTCTGGGAAGGCCCCCATGAGCGACCTGCACCGCCCCGTGCACCCCATCCGTCTGGTCACCGCTTCGGCGCTGTTCGACGGGCATGACGCCTCGATCAACATCATGCGGCGGATCTTCCAGTCCCAAGGGGCCGAGGTGATCCATCTCGGGCACAACCGGTCGGTGCAGGAGGTCGTGGACGCGGCCCTTGAGGAGGACGCACACGGCGTGGCGGTCTCGTCCTACCAGGGCGGGCACGTGGAGTACTTCGAATACCTGGTCGACTCGCTGCGCCGGCAGGGAGCCGAGCACGTCCGTGTGGTGGGCGGCGGGGGCGGCGTCATCGTGCCCGAGGAGATCACCCGGCTCCGCAACAGCGGGGTGACCATCTTCTCCCCGGAGGACGGCCAGCGCATGGGCCTCGCCGGGATGGTCAACACGGTGGTGAAGGACTGCGACTTCGACCTCTGGGACGGCAAGCCTGCCGACACGGCCGCCGTACTCGCGGGCGACCGGTTCGCGATCGCCCGCGCCATCACCGGTGCGGAACTCGGCAAGCTGCCCCCGGATCTCCTGGAGCAGCTGCGTGCCGCCGGGGCCGTACGCAGCACGCCGGTGGTCGGCATCACCGGCACCGGCGGCTCGGGCAAGTCGTCGCTCACCGACGAGCTGGTGCGCCGGTTCCGTCTCGACCAGCAGGACAAGCTGCGGATCGCGGTGATCGCGGTCGACCCGACGCGGCGCCGTGGCGGCGGTGCGCTGCTCGGTGACCGGATCCGGATGAACTCCCTCGACGGGAACCGGATCTTCTTCCGGAGCCTTGCCACCCGCGGCAGCCACGAGCTGCCCGCGCACCTGTCCGAGGTGATCGACGTGGTCAAGGCCGCCGGCTTCGACCTGGTGATCGTGGAGACACCGGGCATCGGCCAGGGTGACGCGGCGATCGTGCCGTTCGTCGACACCTCGATGTACGTGATGACGCCGGAGTTCGGCGCCGCCTCGCAGCTGGAGAAGATCGACATGCTCGACTTCGCCGACGTCGTGGCGATCAACAAGTTCGAGCGGCGCGGTGCCAAGGACGCGCTGCGCGACGTGGGCCGCCAACTGGTGCGTAACCGCGAGGCGTTCGGGAAGCGGCCCGAGGACATGCCGGTCATCGGCACCTCGGCGGCCACGTTCAACGACGACGGTGTCACCGCGCTCTACCAGTACGTGAAGGCGGCGCTGGCCGAGCACGGGCTGCCGTTGTCCGAGGGCACGCTGGCGCCGGTCGACGTGCGCCACTCCTCCGGCATCCGGCAGGTGGTTCCGGCCGACCGGGTGCGCTACCTCGCCGAGATCACCGACTCGGTCCGCGGGTATCACGCCGCCACCGAGGTGCTGGCCGAGGCCACCCGGCGGGTGCAGCGCCTGGAGGCGGTCGAGGGCGAGCTGGTCGCGGCCGGCTCCGAGGCGGGAAACGTCCAGTCGCTGCTCGACGGCGCCCGCAAGCAGCTCCCGCAGGACGTCAGGGAGCAGATCGCGAACTGGCCCGCCGTCGTGGCCTCGTACTCCGGCGACGAGCTGGTCGTGAAGGCGCGGGACAAGGAGATCCGCACCCAGCTGACGCGCGAGTCGCTTTCGGGCAACAAGATCCCGCGTGTCTCGCTGCCCCGGTTCACCGACCACGGGGAGCTGGTGCGGTTCTGGCGCCGGGAGAACCTGCCGGGCCACTTCCCGTTCGCCGCCGGGGTGTTCCCCTTCAAGCGCGACGGTGAGGACCCGGCGCGGATGTTCGCCGGCGAGGGAGATCCGTTCCGCACCAACCGACGCTTCAAGCTGCTGTCCGAGGGCCAGCCGGCCACCCGGCTGTCCACCGCCTTCGACTCGGTCACCCTCTACGGCCGCGACCCGGACGAACGTCCCGACATCTACGGCAAGGTCGGCACCTCCGGCGTGTCGGTGGCGACCCTGGACGACATGAAGACGCTGTACGACGGCTTCGACCTGATCGCGCCGACGACCTCGGTGTCGATGACGATCAACGGCCCGGCCCCCACCGTGCTCGCGTTCTTCCTCAACACCGCCATCGACCAGCAGATCGACAGGTTCCGAACCGCCGAGGGCCGCGACCCCTCCCCCGAGGAGACGGACGTACTACGTGCGCACGCTCTGGCGAACGTGCGCGGCACGGTGCAGGCCGACATCCTCAAGGAGGACCAGGGGCAGAACACCTGTCTGTTCTCCACCGAGTTCAGCCTGCGGATGATGGCGGACATCCAGGAGTGGTTCATCGCCAACAAGGTCCGCAACTTCTACTCGGTGTCCATCTCCGGCTACCACATCGCCGAAGCCGGGGCGAACCCCATCAGCCAGCTCGCCTTCACCCTCGCCAACGGCTTCACCTATGTGGAGGCCTACCTCGCGCGGGGCATGCACATCGACGACTTCGCCCCCAACCTGTCGTTCTTCTTCTCCAACGGCATGGACCCGGAGTACTCGGTCCTGGGCCGCGTCGCCCGCCGGATCTGGGCCGTCGCGATGAAGGAGAAGTACGGGGCCAACGAGCGCAGCCAGAAGCTGAAGTACCACGTCCAGACCTCAGGACGCTCCCTGCACGCCCAGGAGATGGACTTCAACGACATCCGCACCACTCTGCAGGCGCTCATCGCCATCTACGACAACTGCAACAGCCTGCACACCAACGCGTACGACGAGGCCGTGACCACCCCCACCGAGGACTCCGTCCGACGGGCCCTGGCCATCCAGTTGATCATCAACAGGGAATGGGGCCTGGCGATGAACGAGAACCCCCTCCAGGGCTCGTTCATCATCGACGAACTCACCGATCTGGTCGAGGAGTCCGTCCTCCAGGAGTTCGAGCGGATCAGCGAGCGGGGCGGCGTGCTCGGCGCCATGGAGACCGGCTACCAGCGCGGCCGCATCCAGGACGAATCGATGCTCTACGAGCAGCGCAAGCACGACGGCACCCTGCCCCTCATCGGTGTCAACACCTTCCGCAACCCGCACGCGGACACCGCCGAACCCGTCGTCATCGAGCTGGCCCGCGCCACGGAGGACGAGAAGCAGTCCCAGCTGGAGCGCGTACGCGACTACCAGTCCCGCCACCGCGACCCGGCCCACGCGGCCCTGACCGCCCTCAAGGACGCGGCCGTCAGCGGCGACAACGTCTTCGCCGTCCTCATGGAGACCGCCCGAGTCTGCTCCCTCCAGCAGATCACCGACGCGTTCTTCGAGGTGGGGGGCCAGTACCGCCGCAACGTCTGATCCGGCACCGGTCGCGTCAAGTCCCCCGTTACGCGGCCGGGTCGAGTGTCAGCCTGTGGTGGAGGGCGGGGTGGTGTCGCGTACGAAGACGGGCTTGAGGTGCTTTCCGGGTAGCACGTCGGGCAGTTGTTCCCAGTCGATGACGTGTGAGACGACGCGTTCGGGGGCGACCTTTCCCGAAGCGGCGAGTTCCAGGGCGTCGGCGATGTGGTTGCGTACGTTGTCGCGGGCTACGCGCAGGGTGACGCCGGTGAGGTACATGTCAAGCAGGGGCAGTTCGCCGGGGCGGAAGTGGTTGCCTGCCGACTCGCAGATGCCTTCGGGTGCGAGGGACTTGACGGCCAGGGCGAGCTGGTCGACGCGGCCGGTGGCCTCGACGGCGAGGTCGAAGGCGTGCGGCATGGGCTCGATGGCCTCGGCCGTGGTGGCGCCGTAGCTGCGGGCGAGGGTGCGGTGTTCGGGGTCCGGGTCGACGTACAGCACGGAGGAGGCGCCGAGTGCGCGGGCCATGTCGCACACGTACAGGCCGATGCTGCCGCGGGCGACGACGAGTACGCGGGCTCCGGGGCGGGCCTTGAGGATGGACTTCTTCATGGAGTCGCTGGGTTCGATGGGTTCAGCGGTGCGGAGTTCAGCGGCCGGAGCGTCATGACAACGTTGCCATCACACAGAGATACAGGAGCGAAGATCGCGCCATACGCGTTGCCGCCCAGGGACTCTCCATCAGGCGGGCAGCCGACATGGAGCGGGAGCGCGACCCAATGGGTCGCCTGGCGTGAACGACGGGTCCCAGCAAGCGCTTTCGCCTCCAGGAAACCTAAGTGGCGTTCGATCCGTCGGTCAACGGTGCTGCAGGAAATGCTTGATTGGGCCAGAGGTGCGCGTGCACCGATCGTCACGCATGACCCTCCGGGCATCACCAGGGGCGCCGAGAGCCTTGACGCGCGGAGGGGGCGACCGCAGAATGACCGCACACTCTGACAACGTTGTCGAAAGGTTGCGTCCATGTCGCAGCGCGCCGTGGGGTTCACACGCCGTCAATCCCTGCAACTCCTCGGCGCTTCCGGCATCGTGACCGGCCTCCCGCTCGCCCTGGGTTCGGGCCGGGCCTCCGCCGCGACAACCGCGGTGGCCCCCGGAGGGGACCCTGTCTCCGACACGTACTACCGCGTGCTGCTCTCCCACACCCGGTGGTCGGAACAGCAATGGGACCCGGCCCAGGGCCACTACACCGACAAGGACTTCGGCTTCGCCGTCGTACTCGGCAACGCCGTACTGCTGACCCGGGGCCCGTACGACGCCGAGCGTGCCGGGGTCGACAAGGACACCCTGCGTGCCAGGACCGTCGCCACCGTGAAGCACTTCGCTGCGTCCAACCGGCTGACCGGCGGCACAAAGTGGGGGCGGCGGCTGTTCTGGGACACCACGTTCCAGTCGTACTTCGTGCTCGCGGCCCGCCTGTTGTGGGACGACCTCGATGAGGCGACACGCCGGAACGTCGACACCATCGCCCGCGAACAGGCCCAGTTCACCGCGCAGTTGGGGACGGGCGACGATCCCGACTCCGGCGGCTGGACCCCGCACGGCCTGAGCGGCGGATTCGAAGGCGACACCAAGTTGGAGGAGATGGGGGTCTACACCCAGGCACTGGCTCCCGGTCTGGCCTGGGCGAGCGACGATCCGCGGTACGAGGCGTGGCGCGCCGCCTTCGGCCACTGGAGCCGCAACGAGGCGGGGCTGCCGGCCGCGGACCTCGCCAACCCGGCCCGCGTGGACGGGGTCGCCGTCAGCGCGAACACCGCGCAGAACCTCTATGACACGTTCATCGTCGAGAACCACGGTTCGTTCGGCCCGCACTATCAGGAAGAACTCTGGCGCACTTCGGGACGCAACAGCGCCCACTTCCTCGCCGCGGGCCGGGCTCTGCCCGAGGTGTTCACGGCACAGCCGAACGCCGGGCCGTTGTGGCGCACCCTGCTCGGCGTGATGAGCGACGCCGGCGAGCCCCTGATGCCGATGGTCGCCGATCGCGAGCACCTCTACGGGCGGGACGTCATTCCGCTCGCCTTCCTGGCCCAGGTCGTCGGCGACCGTGCGGCGGCCCGCTGTGAAGTGGCCCTGGCCGAGCGCCTGGAGGCGTATCAGGAGTACCCGCCGCAGTACCGCCTCGCGAAGTTCTCGGGCGAGTCCAAGTACGAGCCGGAGGCCCGGGCCGAACTGGCCATCAGCTACCTGCTGCACGAGTGGCGGGCCCGATCGGGGCAAGCACCTGTGCGTCCGCTGTCGCAGCGCGAGCTCTTCGAGCAGGCCAGTGGCGTCACCGACTACGGCCGGGGGCCCGGCCTCGTCTCCCATCAGTCACCGGGCGCCTGGTCCGGTGTCGTCAGCAAGTCCGGCTTCGTGAAGTTCGCCTGGCAACCGGCCCACGACGACTGGCTGTTCGCACTCAGCGGTCCGACACCGATGTTCCTGCCCAGCACCGGCGCCAAGGTCACCGGACGTTCGGTCGTCACGTACTCGCGGACGCGGGACGGGTTCGACGGCAGCGCGAGCCTGCTCACCCTGGACCGGGGGTACGCGGGGTTCACCACGCTGCCGTCCGGCGCCGTCGTGTACGCGACCTCCGGAACGGCGTACGGCGAGGGCCACTTGGAGGTGCGCAACCTGACCATGCCTGGCATGCCGGGGCTGGACGGGAAGCGCACCTATCGGGCGGCCGAGGGAAGCACAACGGTCGTGGCCGGGAGCGGTGGCACGACCGCCGGCCCACGCGTCGACGAACTCACCTTTCCGCGTGCCCAGTTCCGTCATCTGCGCATGCTCGGGGTGCGCCCCGACCCGTCGTACGGCTATTCGCTGTACGCCTTCGAGATACGTGACGGAGCCTCGGGCGGCGACCAGGCGCGCGAGGCCGGGGCGACAGCCTCCGCCTCCTCCTTCGACCCGGGCAAGGAGCCCAGGCTCGCCGTCGACGGCGTCGCCACAAGCCGCTGGGCGGTGTCGCGCGCGGACCGTCCACGGGCGGACAGCTGGATAGCGGTCGACCTGGGCGCGTCCCGGGACGTGGACCGGGTGACGCTTCGCTGGGAGGCCGCGGCGGGCCGTGCGTACCGGATACAGGGATCGGTCGACGGGCAGCAGTGGACCGACCTGGGCGCCTGGCCGCGACCGGACCTCACCAGCCGCGGCGGATGGCTGGACATCGACGGCCGCGCGGGGCTCCTCGTACGAGGCGGCGCCAACCCGATCTCGGTGTACGGAGACACGGTCGTCCTCTCCGACGGACCGGCCGAGAGCGTGCTCATCGAGGCACTCCCCGGCGCAACACCCGAGGAACTGCGTACCGCCGCCGCCCGCAAGACCCCCTCGACGCAGTCCGCTCAGGTGAAGGCGGCCCTCACCGACCACCACCTGAGCCTGTTCAACCTCTCCTCGGACGCCGTGACCACCACCGTGACGATCCCGGGTTCGCCTGCCGCGGGAATCCGCCTCTACCAAGGCTTTCAGACTGTCACCGAATCGGGCACGGCCTTCCACGCCGAGCTGGCCGCTGCCACTGCCGTCCTGGCGCCTGCGCGCATCGTCCTCTCCGGCGGTCGCGTTCCTGTCGGGCTCCGCGCCGAGGTACGCGACGGCCGCACCGTACGACTCACCGGCCCCTCCTGCCACGTGACCGTCTCGGCTCAGGGCAAGAGCGTCAATGCCACGGTCCGGGCAGGCCGGACGACCACCGTCACCGTGCCGCGCGCCACTGCGTACCCCCTGGCCGACCTGGCACTCGGCCGCACCACCTTCCCGACCGCGCCGTTGCCACCTGGCATGACGGACCCCAAGGCCGCGGTCGACGGCGACGCGGGCACCGCATGGAAGCCCGGTCCCGACGGTCGCATGGTCGTCGACCTGGGCTCCGAACAGCACATCACCGAGATCCGGACCCAGTGGCGAGGCGGCCATACCCCCGCATCCCAGGTCGAGTTCAGCCTGGACGGGCGTACGTACAGTGGCGCGGCGCGACTGTCGGCGCGCGGCGTCCTGCGCACCGACCGCACCGCCCGCTACGTGGCACTGCGGGTCATCACATCAACCGCGCGCCCTGCCTCACTCGTCGCCCTCACTGTCGCGCAGGAGTGACCGCACCGAACACCTCCGGGGGGGGTGGGCGAGGACGTTGCCTCGCCCACCTTCAGCAACACCCGCCGTCGGCACCGCCGTTGACCGCTTCAAGGCGGCAGAAGCACGACGCCTCAACCACTACGTCCGCCAACGCCGTCGCGATCTTCAGTTGTTGGGCCACGATCTGCGCCTCCCTCGCCTTGCCCAGCCGGACGAGGCATTCGTGGAAGCCGTGCAGGGCCCAGACGTTGCCGGGGTGCTGGAGGGCGCGCGGGAGTGTGTCGTCCAGGCCCAGGTCGGCCCGGTAGACGGCTTCGGCCTCCTCGACGCGGCCCTGTTCGAGGAGGAGGGCGCCGTACGCGTGGCGGGTGGGCTGCATCCAGCCCCACGGTTCGTCGTAGGGGAGGTTGTCGTCCAGTTCGATGGACCGTTCCAGGGCGGCGAAGGCGGCTTCGTGGTTGCCCTTGCGGTACTCCAGTTCGCCGTCGAGCATCGCCGACGCGATCGCGAGGATGTCGGCGCAGGTGTTGTTGAACAGCATCCGCGTCTCGGGAACCCGGGTGACCGCCTCACGGAACAGTTCGCGTTCGGCCTCGGCCTCGGTCACCCGGCCGGTGGCCGAGAACGCGACCCCGCGCGCGTAGTGCAGCATCGCGGTCGTCGCGCAGTACAGCTTCAGGTCGGCGGGCAGCGGCAGTTCCACGATGTCGGACCAGCGGCCGAACCGGATCAGCGCGTGGACCCGCATGGCGAGGAAGGCCTCAAGCCAGTCCGCCATGGGCGGACTCTGCACCCTCAACAGGTCCTCCGGGATGGAGGCTTCGAGCTGGGCCGCGGTCTCCAGGGCCGTCTTGGACTGGCCGAGGAACATCGCACCGTAGATCTTGAAGTGGTAGTTGTGCGACCGGTACAGCGTGTAGAAGTTCATCGCGCCGGCCCGCGCTCGGTACTTCTCGTCGGCGACGATCGCCGTGCTGTTGTCGGACACCACGCGCCGGTAGTCGCCGCAGAGCACGTCCAGGTGTGTGGGCATGTGCTGCAGGTGGCCGGCGTCGGGAACAAGGCCGCGGAGCCGGTCCGCGACGGGCAGCGCGGTCTCGGGGACCGAGGACATCTCCATGAGGTGGATGTACATGTGCAGGATGCCCGGGTGGCGCGCCCCTGCCTCGGTGGCGATCGCCCGTTCCAGGACCGCCTTCGCGGCGAGCGTGCGCGCGCCCTCGGCCGGCTCACCGGTGCGCAGGTCCCACAGCTGCCACGGGGTGAGGTTCATCAGCGCGTCGGCGTAGAGCGTGGCGATGTCGAGGTCGTCGGGGGCGAGTTCGTACACGGCGCGCATGCTGTCGGCGTAGGGCTCGTTCCACACCGAGCAGTCCTCGACCGCCTCCGCCTGCGGATAGCGGGCCCGCAGCGCTCCGATCAGCGCCTGTTCGACGGGGGTGGCTCCGGCTGCCTTCTCCTGCGCGAGTTCCACGGCGGCGTGGGTACGGTCGACGGTACGGGCCAGGTCCTCGCCGTCGAAGAACTCCCAGGGCTTGTTGTAGTTGGGGCCCAGGGCGTAGGCGATGCCCCAGTGGGCCATGGCGCAGTCGGGATCCGCCGCCACGGCGGCCTCGAAGCAGGAGACGGCTTCCTCGTGGTGGAAGGCGTACGACCAGACCAGGCCGCGGTCGAACCACTTCTGGGCCTCGGGGGACGTTGTCGTCACGGGCCGGTTGTGGGTGCCGAGATCGTAGTAGTCCATCGGTCCGCCTCTCCTGTACTGCCTCCGTAGCCGAAGCCGGGAGGGACATCTCTACCACCGAGGCTAGAGGCGATACCTGACACGCCACAGCGACAGCGGGCGACCGGCACGTACGGCTGGAAGGTACGACGCGAACGCCCGCCCGGACCATGGCTCGGTCCGGGCGGGCGTGAGTGCGGGCGGTGCGTCAGGGAGTGATCCTCCACTGCTGGATGTAACCGACGTCGATCGACGCCACGTCACGGACCCGCAGCTTCCAGGTGCCGTCGACGGGCTGCGCCGAGGCGTCCACGACGAAGGTCTGGTTCACGTTGTCGGCCGAGCCGCCGCTGCGGTTCAGCAGCGAGTACACGGTCCCGTTGGGTCCGACCAGATCGACCGTCAGGTCACCCCGGTAGGTGTGCACGATGTTGACGTACACCTCCGTGGTCGCCGAGGCGTTGCCCGGGCGGCCCGTGATGGTGATGGGCGACTCGACCGCGGCACCGACGTCGGGGATGTCGACCCGGGTCGAGTTGCCGTAGACGTACGCCACCCGCCACTCGAAGGTGTCCGACACGGTCGCACCCGTGCTGTCGGTCACCTTCACGGTGACGTCGCTGGTGCCGGTCGTGGTCGGGACCCCGGAGATCAGCCCGCTGTCGCTCGCGGTCAGGCCGTCGGGCAGGCCGGTGACCTCGTAGGTCAGCGTCGCGTCCGCGTTGGTCGTGTACGCGTCGATCTGCAGGGACACCTCCTGGCCGACGCCGGAGGTCTGGTCGTCGATCGGGGAGACGTTGACGCCCAGCGCTATGCGGTCACCGACGTTGATGCCCGCCCAGGCGGCGGCGACGGCGAGGTAGGTGTCGCTGTAGGCGCCGAAGAGGTCAGTCGCGGCCTGAAGGGTCGCGACCCTGGCGGCCGCGTAGTTGGTCGACGACGTCATGTACGTCGTCAGCGCGCGGTACCAGATCCGGGCCGCGTTCTCGATGCCGATGCCCGCGACCGGGACGCCGTCGGCGGTGGGGCTGTCGTAGTTGACCCCGTTGACGGTCTTCGCTCCGCTGCCCTCGGACAGCAGGTAGAAGAAGTGGTTCGCGGGACCTGAGGAGTAGTGGACGTCGATGCCGCCCAGCGAGGCGTCCCAGTTGTCGCGGGACTGGCCGTCCTTGGAGGGCTTGTCCATGTACCGCAGCGGGGTGCCGTTGCCGTTGATGTCGATCTTCTCGCCGACCAGGTAGTCGGGGACGTCGGCGTCCAGACCGGCGTTGAACTCCACCGCCGCGGCGAAGATGTCGGAGGTCGCCTCGTTCAGGCCGCCCGACTCCCCCGAGTACGTCAGGTTGGCGGTGGCGCTGGTGACGCCGTGGGTCATCTCGTGGGCCGCCACGTCCAGCGAGGTCAGCGGCTTGGCGTTGCCCGACCCGTCGCCGTACGTCATGCAGAAGCAGGAGTCCTGCCAGAAGGCGTTGACGTAGTTGTTGCCGTAGTGGGCGCGGCTGTAGGCGGCGACACCGTCGTTGCGGATGCCGTTGCGGCCGTAAACGTTCTTGTAGTAGTCCCAGGTCGCCGCCGCCCCGAAGGCGACGTCGACACCGGCGGTCTGCCGGTTGCCCGGGGTACCGTCGCCCCAGACATCGTTGTCATCTGTGAAGAGTGTGCCGGTGCCGGAGGTTCCCTGGTTCAGGTCGTACGTGCGCTGGCCCGCGCGATCGCCGTCGACCATCTGGTACGACGAACCGGACGCCGTGGTGCCGACCGCGACCGAGCCGTTGTACTGGCCCGTGCCCGTGCCGGTGTGCACGCTCTCGTACTTGGAGGCGACCTTGCCGGAGGCCGCGTCGGTGACGACGTGCAGTTCGCTGGGCGTGCCGTCCTCCTGGAACCCCTCGACGACGGATTCCCAGGCCAGGACCGGCTTGGACCCGGCGGCGGCCCAGACGACGAGCCGAGGCTTGCCTTCGACCTCGGACCGCTCCACGTCGGCCGCCTTGCCGATCGCGAGCGCCTTGGTGGCGGCGCGGGCCGCGGTGATCTTCGGCGTGGTGGTGGGCACCGCGATGGTGGCGCGGGTGGCCTTGGACGTGGTGGTCCGGCCGTTCTTCAGGTGCAGCACCAGGTCACCGCCGAGGACCGGGAGTCCCGCGTAGGTGCGCTCGTACCGGGTGTGGGTCGTGCCGTCGGCGTCCTTGATGACGTCCTTGACGACGAGCTTCTCCCGGGCGCCGAGGCCGAGTTGATCGGCCGTGTCGCCGGCGTTGGCGGTCGCGCTCTTGAGGAGCGCGGTGCGCTTGGCGGGTGACAACTCGGTCTGTGCGGCACCGGCACGCGGCGTGGCGGTGATCTTCGAGGAACCGGGATCCGCGGGTGCGGCGGATGCGGGTCCGGCCTGGACTCCGAGGACGAGCATCGAGCTCGCGGTCGTGAGGGCCAGGGCCGCGGCGCGTCTGCGCCGGTGGGTGGAACGGTGATACCCGGACAAGGTCTTCTCCTCCTGCGACAGCCGGCCCCTGGTGAGGGCCGACGGCGAGCGGACCGACTGGGTGCGGCCGGTCCGGAATGGGGGGTGGAGCGGGAAGGAGCACCGCACGAGCCGACACGCGCAGGCATCCGAGGACGCGATGACGCGTGCGACGTGAGAGTGCGGGGATGTACGAGTGGGGGACGTGGGAGGTGTGACAGGTGTGGCGATGTGAACGAACAGTGAATGTTCCACAGCAGAGTGACACCACTCGCACAGGGTTGTCATGGAAGTGACAAGACAACGGCTTGAATTGACCATTGCTTGCTGTGAGTTCATCAGCGCCGACGAACAGTTTCAGCCGCTGCGTGAAGGCTGATCCGCTCGGGGCAGGGCGATCACCGGCTCGGCCTTCGGCACGAGCACGGACTTCGGCGCGGGTACGTGCCCGGCCGCGAGGCCGTGTCCTCTCAGAACTCGCTGTCGATTCCTGTCACGACCGCCTGCCCCAGCGGGGCGTCGTCCTCGGAGAATCCGCTGGCGCGCAGAGCCTTCGACACCAGCCCTACCGCCTCGCTCTCGGCGCTGGAGCGGTCCGCCGCCTCGACCTCGATCCTGGCCGAGAACATGCCGCCCTCCTCGACGGTCAGCAGGCTCAGTTCCTCGCTCTCACCCAGGTCCGTGTTCTGCGGATCACGAGGCCGGAGCCTGTCCTCGATGTCGGAGCGCGCGGCGTCGGAGACGCTGCTGACGAACGTGCCGGGAACGGTGATGACGTACGTGGTCACTGGAACTCCTTACGAGGATGCCCGGTCCGTCGGGGGCATCACGAGCGGGACGGGCAGACGGCATGGCGCGTGCGCCCGACTCGTGTGTGGTGCTCCCGACTCCCATGCACTCCACGTTCCCCGCCTTCGGCCGGGAATGCGAACACATCATGCGCCCGGACAGTGGTTCGATACGGAACCCCGTTTGAGTATGCGTACTCATGAAACGAGACACAGGCTCCGGCAGGCTCCCCAATGAACGAAAGTACGAGGTCAAGGGCCTTCGCCTCGCCACCTGCCCGGCCCACCGCTGTATCGGTTCACTTCACCCACGCACGAACGAACGGACCCATGAAGACTGCATCGCTGTTTGACGTACTGCTGGACGCAGCCCGCCAGGCCCCTGATCAGGTCGTCGTACATGTCCGTGGGGACGGCAGCGAACTGGCGGTCACGTTCCGGGAGTTGCTCGACGAGTCCCTGCGCGTCGCGGGTGGCTATCGCGGTGCGGGCGTCGAGCCCGGCACCTGCGTGCCGCTGCTCGCGGACCGCAGTGAGGACTTCCAGCCGATGTTCTGGGGCGCGCTCGCCGCCGGTCTGGTGCCGGTGCCGCTCGCGCCCGACGCGCGGCGGGTCGCCCCGGTGTGGGAGCACCTCGGCCGTCCGCCCGTCGTGGTGGACGCGGCCTGTGCGGGGGTGGCCGCCGAACTGCCCGACGGCGTACGGGTGTTGCGTCTGGAGACGCTGCGCGAGTGCGCCGAACCGGTGTCGCCCGTCATGCCGCGCCCGGACGATCTGGCCTTCCTGCAGTTCTCCTCCGGAAGCACCGGATCACCCAAGGGGGTTGAGCTGACGCACGCGGCCGTCCTGGCGAATCTGGGGCAGATGGCCGCCGCTTCCGGGCTCAACGAGCAGGACGTCGTGGTCAGTTGGATGCCCTACTTCCACGACATGGGTCTCATCGGCACCCATCTGGCACCGCTGGCCGTGCGGGCCAAGCAGGTGAAGATCGGTCCTCTGTCGTTCGCGAAGTCACCGCGCCTGTGGTTCGACGTGGCCGCCGCGCACCGGGGCACGGTGTTGTCGGCCGCCAATTTCGCGCTCGCCCTGACCGTCCGCCGCGTCCCCGACGAGGTACTCGCCGCTGTGGACCTGAGCGCGGTACGGCTGATGCTGGTAGGCGCCGAACCGATCTCGGCGACGGTGTGGCGGGACTTCGCGGCCAAGATGCGGCCGACCGGACTGGACCCCCGGGCGGCCACGCCCGTCTACGGTCTCGCCGAGTCGACGCTGGCCGTCACCTTCCCGCCCCTCGGCGAAGTGGCGGCACCCGTGGCACTGGACCGGGCCGCTCTCAGTCGGGGCAGGGCAGTGGAGCAGGCGCCCGGCGGCGACGCCGTGGAAGTGATGGACGTCGGCGTACCGGTGCCCGGCTGCGCAGTGCGGATCACCGACGACCTCGGCCGTCCGCTGGGTGACCGGCGCGTGGGTCACATCGAGGTCGGCGGCCCGCAGATCGCGCGCGGCTACCACCGCCTTCCCGAGCCGACCGCACAGACCTTCGCGGACGGCTGGCTGCGCACCGGGGACCTCGGCTTCCTGCGGGACGGCCGACTGTGTGTCAGTGGCCGCCACAAGGATGTCCTCTTCCTCAACGGCCGTACCTTCCACGCCCCGGACATGGAGGAAGTGGCCGCCGCGACACCCGGGCTGCCTGCCGGCATCACGGCCGTGGTCGGCTCGACCGACCCGGTGACCGGAAGCGAGCGCGTGGTGGTCTTCGTGTCCTGGAGCCGGCCGCCGCGCACCGCGACGGAGGTACTGGACCAGGTCGCGCGGCGGGTTCGTAGGGCACTGGGCCACGACGACGTGCACGTCCTCGCTCTCCCACCGTCCGCCTTCCCCCGCACCACGAGCGGCAAGCTGCAGCGGCAGCGGATGCGGGCCCGCTTCGAGGCGGGCTCGTACCGGCCCGCGGCCTCGTCCGGCCCGCTGCCCATGCCGATGGCTCCCTCGCCTCGCGTCCCGGCCTCCCACTCGGCTGTGGTCCCGTCCGCCGCCTCGACCTCGGCTCCGGCCCCGTCAGGCGCGGAGGCACGCGGGCCACGGCAACCTGACGACGTACGGCGCTCGACGCCACCGCGTTCGCGCGCCGACGTGCGGCAGCTGGTGCGCGACGTATGGGCGCGCGTACTCGCACGACCGGAGGCGTCCTTCACGGACCGGGACCGGTTCACCGATCTGGGCGGCACCTCACTCAAGGCGATGGAAGTGCTCGCCGAGCTGGAGCACGCCCTCGATGCCACGCTCGCCCCGTCCGTGATGCGCAACGACACCGTCAGCGCACTGACCGACCATCTGCTGGCCGCAGTTGACGACACGGCGGACCGGCGGTCGTACGCCGCCGATGGGCAGGTGTCGGTGCCCGCCCGAGCCGGCACACCCGGGACGGCGATCGTCGCGATGGCCTGCCGGTTCCCCGGCGCGAACACGCCGGAGGAGTTCTGGGACCTGCTGGCCACCGGGCGGGACGCCGTCACCACAGTGCCGCCGGGACGCTGGGACGGCACGCCCTCGGTGCAGGCGGGCGAGCAGATGTCGCCCGACTCCGGCGGACGCTGGGGGGCCTTCCTCGACGAACCGGCCGCCTTCGACGCCGGGCACTTCGGCATCGGCGAAGAGGAGGCCCGCACACTCGACCCGCAGGCACGGATCTTCCTCGAACTCGCCCACGAGGCACTGGAACGGGCGGGCTACGCCGGAACCCGCCGCCGCGGCCTGCGCGTTGGCGTGTTCGCCGCCGTCGGAGACAGCGGCTACCGGCAGATCCTCGCCGAGGCGGCCCCGGCCGGTACGCCACCGGCGGCCACGGCCCTGACCGGGAACCTGCCCAACCTGGTCGCCGCCCGTGTCGCGCACTGCCTCGACCTCGACGGGCCGGCGCTCGCCGTGGACACCGCGTGCTCCTCGGCTCTGGTGGCGCTGCACCTGGCCCGGCGCAGCCTCGCGGACGGCGAGTGCGACATCGCCGTGGTCGGCGGCGTCAACCTCCACCTCACGCCCGACGGCTACCAGGCACTGGAGTCGGCCCAGGCGCTGTCACCGACCGGCCGCAGCCGCGCCTTCAGCACCGCGGCCGACGGGTTCGTACCCGGTGAGGGCGGAGCTGCCCTCGTCCTGCGGCCACTTGAGGAAGCGCGCCGCGTCAACGACGAGATCCTGGCCGTCGTACGCGGCACCGCCGTCAACAACGACGGCACCTCCCTGAGCCTGATGGCACCCAATCCGCTGCGACAGCACGAGGTGATCGGCCGGGCGTACGAGGTCTGCGGCGTCGATCCCCGGTCGGTGACGTACGTCGAGGCCCACGGGACGGGTACGGCCGTCGGCGACCCCATCGAACTGCGGTCCCTGGCACAGGCTTTCCCTGCCCTTCAGGACGGGCGTCCGCGGCTGCTCGGTTCGGTGAAGACGAACGTCGGGCACCTGCTCAACTCGGCCGCCCTGCCCTCGCTGGTCAAGGTGGTGCTGGCTCTCGGGCAGGGTCGGCTGCCGGCCTCTCTGCACCACACGTCGCCCTCCCCCGCGGTAGAACGGTCCGGGTTCGCCCTGGTCACCGAACTGACCGACTGGGAGTCGCACGGTCCGCGCAGGGCGGGCGTCAACGCCTTCGGCTTCGGCGGCACGAACGCGCACGCGGTCCTGGAGCAGGCACCGCCGACCCCGGATTCCGCCCCCGCACCGCGCGCGGCGGCAGGCGGTCCCCACCTGCTGACCCTCTCCGCGCGCGGTGCGGACGGTCTGGCCGCCTTGACGTCCCGTCTCGCGGACCATCTGCGCGACCACCCGGAACTCGACGAGGGCGATGTCTGTCTGACGGCGGCCACTGCACGCGACGAGGGACCGCACCGCCTCGCCGTCGTGGCCGACGGAGACCTCCGGGAACGGCTCGCCGAGGCGACGGCAGCGGGTGACGGCCGAGCGCCGGGAGTCGTCACCGGGACGGTGGCGAACCGGCCGCGGACCGTCTTCGTCTTCCCCGGCCAGGGCGCGCTGCGGCCGGGCCAGGGCCGTGCGTTGTACGCGACGGCACCGGTGTACCGCGACACGCTCGACGAGGCGTCGGCCCGCGCCGGCGCCCTGCACGGACGGCAGTTGACGTCCTGGTGCGTGGACGCCGAGGTCGATGCGCGAGCGCAGGCCGCCACCGAGGTGGCGCAGCCGCTGCTGGTCGCCCACGGGGTGGCCCTCGCCCGGCAGTTGATGGCCTGGGGCGTACGGCCCGACGCGCTCGTCGGACACAGCGTCGGCGAGCTGACGGCCGCCTGTGTCGGCGGGGCTCTGTCGCTTGCCGACGCGGTGGGGTTCGCGGCGGAACGCGGGCGGCTCATGGGCACGTTGACCGCACCGGGCGCGATGCTGGCCGTACGGGGAGCCGACGAACAGGACGTGGCGGCCCTGGTGGCCGCAGCACCGGGCGAGCTCGCGGTGGCCGCGTACAACGGTCCCGGCCGGCTGGTGATCTCCGGCAGCCCCGACGCGGTCGAGCGGGCGGCGGAGAAGCTCGCCGGGCTGGGAGCGGCGGTGCGCCCGCTGCGGGTGTCGCACGCCTTTCACTCACCGTTGATGGAGCCGGTCGCGCAGGCCCTGGCCGACGCGGCACGCGGTCTCGACGCCACGGCTGCCGACGACCTGCCCGTGATGAGCACGCTCACCGCCGAGTGGCAGCCGCGCATGGACCCGGACCATCTGCGCGAACACGCCCTGCGGCCGGTGCTGTTCGGCCGGGTCGTGGCACGGCTGCTCGACGAGGGCTACGACACGTTCGTCGAACTCGGGCCTGACGAGAACCTCGCGGGCCCGATCCGCGCGGCGGCGGCCCATCACCGGGCCGACGGCACGGACGGCAGTCCTGTGCTCGCCGTGTCCGCGCCCGGGAAGCCTGATCGTTCCAGCGGCGCCACGGACGGTACCCCGGGCGGGGCGCGGGAGTTGCTGGCGACGGTGGGCCGCCTATGGGCGCGGGGCGTGACGCTGGACCGTACGGCGCTCGACGCGGGCCGTCGGCGGGTGCCACTGCCGCCCTACCCCTATCAGCGGCGCCGGTACTGGCCCGCTGCTTCGGCGCACGGACTCCTGCACCGCGTCACGTGGCAGGCGGCGCCCCTGGCCGACGGCGCTCCCGCCGGACCCGTACTCGTGACGGGCGTGGACGCGACGGCGGTGCGCGAGCTCGCGTCACAGCTAGCGGGGCGGGGCGTGGCGGCGACCACGGACGCCGGAGTCGCTTCGGCGCAGACGGTGATCCTGCTCGCCGGGCCGGCCGAGCACGGCACGGTCGCCGAGTTCGAGCGGATGCAGCGCGGGTGGGTGACTGCGTTCCGGGAGGCGCTTGCGCTGTTCGACCGGACCGGGGCTCGCCGTCTGCTCGTCGTGACCGAGAACGTGCACGTCACCGGACACGGCTCCGAGCGACCGGACCCGGCGCAGGCCGTGCTGGGCGCGCTCGCTCTCGCCGTGCCCGAGGAGTTTCCCGGAGCAGTGGCGAACTGGGTCGACCTCGCGTCCCTCGACGACACCGGGGAACGGCTCCGGGCCGTCCTCACCGAGGCTGCGGCACCGCAGGCGGCCGGGGTGGTCGCCTGGCGGGACGGGCGGCGGCTGGTACGGACCGTCGTCCCGCAACCGGCCGAGACGCCCCTCGGCCGGGAGCGGCTGCCCGCCGACGGCACCTTCCTGATCACGGGCGGCTGCGGGGGCATCGGTTCCGCTCTGGCCCGGGACCTCGCCGGCCGGGGCCGGCCGGTGGTCATCCTCACGGGCCGCTCCCCGCAGCCGCCCGAGGGCCTGATGGAGGAACTCGCGGCGCTCGGCGCCGACGCCCGCTACCACCAGGCCGATCTCGCGGCCCAGGACGATGTCGACAAACTCGTCGCCGAACTGCCCCCGCTGGACGGCGTCTTCCACGCGGCCGGAGTAGTGAGCCCCGGAAGCCTGCGCTCAACGGACGTACAGGAAGCGGTGGATGCGCTTCGGGCGAAGACGCTCGGCACGAGGCTGCTGGCGGAAGCACTGCACCGGCACGGTCAGCGTCCCGGGGTGTGTGTCGCGTTCTCCTCCGTGTCCTCGGTGCTGCCCGGACTCGCCGGTGCGCTCGGGGTCTACGCGGCGGCGAACGCCTTCCTCGACTCCTTCGCCGCCGCCGAGCGGCGGGCCGGACGACCGTGGCTGTCTGTGAACCTCGGGCCGTTCGCCGAGACGGGACTCGCCTCGTCGTTCGCCTCCTCGCTGCGCGCCGGCCCCGTTGCGCGCGCCGGAAGCATCCCGCTGGCGACCGCGCCCGCGCTGGCCGCGCTGCGTTCGGCGTGCGACATGGACGAGGCACAACTGGTACTCGCCGATCTGACGTCCGTGCGGGGGCCGGTCCTTGCCGACTCGCCGGGGCGGCCTGCGGCAATACCGCCGCAGCGAGCCGCTTCGCTGGCGGCACGTCGGCCCTCCGCCGCGGACGGGCCGACGTCCGTCCCCGTCTCCGGCTCCGCCCCCGTGCTCCGGGAGCTGCTCGCGCAGTCGCTGGGCGTACCGGTGTCGGCCGTCGACGACGACGCCCCGTTCCTGTCGGTCGGGCTGGACTCGCTGGGCGCCGTCGACCTCGTCAAGCGGCTGGAGCGCAGGACTGGACGGCCATGGCCCACCACGCTCTTCTTCGAGTACCGGACCGTGCGCGAGCTGGCCGCCCACCTCGACGCGCAGACCGCGGCGGAACCCGGCGCCGAGGCTGGTGCTGATGCCGCCGAGTCGGGGCGGGACGCTCACCGCGCCCCACTACCGCCCGCGACGCACGACGGCACGCCCTTCGCCCTCACCCCCGTACAACTGGCCCTGTACACCAGCAGCCGGCTGCACCCGGACGTCCCGGCCCGTGGCCATCTGCGCCTGACGATCCGCGGCCCGCTGGACACCCACGTCCTCGGCCGGGCGTTGACAGCTCTGGCCGAGCGGCACGGCATGCTGCGGCTGCGTATCGACGGCGCGGGTGCCTCGCCGATGCAACGGCCGGCGCCGACGACGGCTCTGCGGACGTGGTACGAGGTCTGCGAGAGGTCTGCCCGGAGCGTGGCGGATGTCGAATCTGCCCTGTGCAACCGGCCTTTCGACCTGGCCGTCGAACCGCCGGTGCGGGCCGTCGTACTCCGTCAGGAACCGAACCTCGCGCACCTGCTGCTGGTGGTCCATCACGCGGCGGCGGACGGGTACAGCCTCAACGTCCTGGCCGAGGACCTGTGGGCCCTCTACACCTCACTCTGGCGCGGAGAACATCCCCAACTGGCCCCGCCGTCACTGGACTTCGCGACGTACGCGGCAGCGCACGTCCACTCCTCCGGTTCCAACAGCCCGGAAGACACGCGGCGTTACTGGGCCGAGCGTCTGGCCGGGCGGTGCGAACCGCTGCGGCTGCCGTACGACGGCGATCCCGACGCACCCCCGTCGGGCCCGCTCGTGCAGCACCACGGCGTACTCGACGCGGCCCTCACGGCCGGCTTGGAACGGTTGGCCGCCGCGCATGACGTATCGCTGTTCCACCTGTTGCTCGCCGCTTACGTACGCTGCCTGGTGCGGTGGACGGGCCGCCGGGACATCGCCGTGAACGTGGCCCGGGCCCGGCGCGAGGACCGGTTCGACGGGGTGGACCGGCTCGTCGGTCCGCTCGCCGACACGCTTCCGCTGCTGTGCGAGGCGGACCCGGAGGAGCCGCTCGTGGCATTGGCGGCGCGGCTGCGCGAGGCATGGCTGGAGAGCGAGCGACACGCCGGTCTGAGCAGCCTTGACCTGGCCGGGCTGTTGTCCGCCGACGGTGGCCCCCGCACGGCGAGTCCGGCGGGCTTCAGTTTCGCCCGCTTCCCGGCCCGCCTGGCGGCCGACTGCCCGGTGGAGGTACAGGCGACCGCGGCCGGCACCGGCTCGGCCGCGACCCGGCTGAGCCTGCTGTGCTGGGCGGACGGCCCGGTGCTGCGTATGTCGTGGAACTTCCCGCTGCCGCTCTTCGAGCGGGGGACGGTGGCGCGTCTGGACCGGGAGTACCGCGAGGAACTGGCCGCGCTGTGCGCCGTTCCCGCACCGCCTTCACATACGGCTGCGCCTGTTGCGGACCTCTCCCCCACTTCCCTCGGGGCTTCCGTACCGCTCACCGGATCGGAAGGCGGCCCGAGCCTGGCCGCCCGGCTGGTCGACCGGTTCCGTGCCACGCCCAAGGCAACGGCGGTCGATGACGGAACGACGACACTCACCTACGCGGACCTCGACCACGCATCGGCTCTGCTCGCCACGCGCCTGCGTGCCCTCGGCGTGCGTCCGGGCGACCTGGTCGGACTCCTCACCGAGCCTGGCCCGGAGACCGTGATCGGTGTGGTGGGCATCCTGCGGGCCGGTGCCGGCTGGGTTCCGCTCGACGCGGGCCACCCCACGGCACGGCTGGCGGATCAACTGGCCCGCACGGGTGCCACCGTCGTGGTGTGCCATGCGTCCACATCGTCAACTGCCGCCGCCCTTCATGGAGTTCAAGCCCTGGCCGTCGACGACCTGCCAACCGCTCCGGCCTCGACGAATGAGGACTCCGTACCGGTGGCGGAGGCCGAGGCGATCGCGTACGTCATCTTCACCTCCGGATCCACCGGACGACCCAAGGCGGTACCCATCACCCACCGGGCGATGGAGAACTACCTCGACTGGGCAGTCGCCACCTTCGGCTACGGCCCCCAGGACCGCCTGGCCCAGACGGCGTCTCCCTGCTTCGACGCCTCCGTACGCCAGTTGCTCGCGCCCCTCCTGGTCGGCGCCACCGTGGTGACCGTGCCGCAGGACCTGCGGCGGGACCCCGAACTGCTGCTCGCGTACGTGGAGCGGGCGCGAATCACCGTATGGAGCTCCGTGCCGACGCTGTGGGAACAACTGCTGTCCGCCGCCGAGGAGCAGGTTCGACACGGGGCGGGCCGACCGGACCTGTCGGCGCTGCGATGGGTGCACGTCGGAGGCGAGGCGCTGCCCGCCCCGCACGTACGCCGGTGGTTCGACCTGTTCGGAACCGGCACGCGGATCGCCAACCTGTACGGGCCCACTGAGGCGACCATCAACGCCACCTGCCATGTCATCGACGTCCGCCCCGACGACGACGTACAACTCTTGCCGATCGGGCGGCCCGTCGCCGGTACCGACCTGGAGGTGGTCGGCCCCGACGGCACGCCGTGCGGGCCGGGCGAGTTCGGCGAACTCCTCATCGCGGGTGTCGGGTTGACACCCGGTTACCTGGGCGAGCCGGACCTGACGGCCCACGCCTTCGCCGTACGCGACGGTCGCCGGTGGTATCGCAGCGGGGACCGGGTACGGCGTGATGAGGGCGGCACGCTGGAGTTCCTGGGCCGAGTCGACGACCAGGTGAAGATCCGTGGGAACCGGGTGGAACCGGGAGAGGTCGAGGCGGCGCTCCAGACGCACCCCGGCATCGCACGGGCCGCCGTGACCGCGTACGAAGGGCGGCTGCTGGCGTTCGTGACCGTCCGGCCCGGTTCCGGCCGACCGGACACCCGCGACGTGCGCGGGCACCTGTCGGACATCGTGCCGCCGTACATGATCCCGGCGCGCATCACGGTCGTCGACGCGCTCCCGCTGACCGGTACCGGCAAGGTCGACCGGCGCGCGCTGTCCGACCGGGCAACGGCCCCGGTGGACCGTGCGGGCAAGGCATCGAGTGCACCGCCGATGACCGCCGACCGTGGCACTCCCCCGGCGACACCGACCGAACGACGGCTGGCGACGATCTGGTCCGAACTGCTGGAGGCCGACCCGATCTGTCGGGAGGACGACTTCTTCGACCTCGGCGGCGACTCGATGCTCGTCCTCCAGGTGTTCGCCCGGCTCGCGGAGCAGGAAGGGCCGCTGCCCAGGCCGACCGCGATCTACCGGCACCGCACTCTCGCGGCGCTCGCCACGGCGGTGGACACGGCTGCCGGGCAAGCGTGTGGGACGGGGACGGCCGCGGGCTCTCGCCCGACGGGAGAGGACCACGCTTCCCCCTTCCCCCTCACGCCGGGCCAGCGCGGATTCCTCCTCGCCGAGGAGCTCTCACCGGGCGGCGGTGCCTGGCTGGCGCGGCTGCGGTTGTCCGGCCCACTGGACCAGGAGGTCTTCCAGGCCGCGGTGGACCTGCTGGTGGAACGCCACGCGATGCTGCGCACCGTCTTCCCCTACGGCGCCCGTCCGCCCGTCCAGCAGGAACTGCCGCGCTCACTGCGGCTGCCGGTCGCCTTCGAGACGCTCCGCGACCGCGGTGACGTGGACGAGCGGGCCGCCGCCGAGGCCGGTCGCCGCTTCGAGCCGTGGACCTGGCCCCTGCTGCGACTCCGCGTGCTCACCCTGGCTCCGCACGAGCACGTCCTCCTCGTACACGCGCACCACCTCATCGGCGACGGGTACAGCGCCGCCCTGCTCATGCAGGAACTGACGGACGCGTACGACCTGCTGACCGCCGACCGCACAGCCGAACTGTCCACACCTCGCGCCACCTTCCGCGACCACTGCCTGCTGCTGGCCGAGCCAGGCGCCGAACACGAAGCGGAAGCCGGAGCCGAAGCGGGGGCCGGCTCAGCGCCGGACGCCGCGGAACGTCGAGCCCGGCTGAGTGCCCCGTACCGGCCCCCGGTGCTGCTCGCACCCGACGACGGCAGCAGCAGTACCGCGAGTGACTCCCCCACGTTCCACTCGGCGGAGTTCGTGCTCGACGCGACCCGTACGGCAGCGCTGCGCGCGCTCGCGGCAGAAGTCGGGGCAACCCTGTACGCGCCCCTACTGACCGCCTACTACGAGCAGTTGGCGGAGACGACCGGTCAGGCGGACCTGATCCTGGGGCTGGCGGTGAGCGGGCGGGACCGTCCGCTGCCGGACGTACACCGGATCTTCGGCCCGTTCGCCGCGGCCGTACCGGTGCGGCCGGGCGCCGCGGCGGGCCGGGAGTCAGCCCAAGGACACTTCGGCGACGCCCTGCGCCGGATCGTCGCCGAGGCCGAGGAGGCACGGACCCACGACGACGTCCTGCCGCGCCACGCCAACGGGCTGCCGGTGACGTCGCAGTTCTTCTTCACCTTCCTGGACTTCTCCGCGCTGGCAGCGCCCAACGGCGGCACGCTGACGGTGTCGTGGGAGGACGCGGACAGCGCGTTCGCACCGCCGTCGACGGCGACGGACGTGTTCATGGCGGTGCGGCCGGACGGGGACGGGCTGCGCGTGACGCTCCGCGGATCCGCGAGGGCCTTCTCGCCACCCGCGCTCGACGGCTTCGCGCACTCGATCCGCGCCCGGCTGACGCGGGCATCAAGCCCTGAGCCCGCGGTTCGACGGCAGGGGCCTCGGGAGACGATGGACGCGGCGCTGGTCGGCTACCTGCCCGCCCCCGACCATCTGGCGCGGCTGGCGGGCCTGCCCGACGGGGCGCTGCCACGCGCCGAGTTGCGCACGATGCTGTTCCCCGACGGCGCGCCGCGCCTCCTGGAGACGGTGGAGACGCCGCTGGGCCGATCGGGCTTCGTCTGCGTGCCGCTCTTCGCCGACGAACTCGGCCGGGATCCCGGTCTCGTCCGGTATGCCGGCCGCGCGGTGTCGCTGGCTTCGTCGCTCGGCGCGCGCTGCGTCTCGCTGGCGGGGATGATCCCGTCGCTGACCGGTTACGGATTCGACGTGCTGCCCTCCGTCGAGGGGGCGGCGGCCGTGACGACAGGCCACGCGGCAACCGTTGTGTCGGTGGTCAAGACGGTCCAGGCGGCCCTTGACGCCACCGGTCAGAAGCTCGCGGACCTCGATGTCGCGTTCGTGGGGCTGGGTTCGATCGGCTCCTCCTCGCTGGAACTGCTCCTCGCAGGGGCCACCCGTCCACCACGGCGGCTCATCCTGTGCGACGTACGCGGCAGCGGACCGCGACTGACGGAACTGGCCCGGAACCTGCGTGAGCGAGGGCTGGCCGACGAGGTCGAGGTGGTGGAGTCCCGGCAGGCACTGCCGGAGGCGGTGTACGGGGCGGATCTGCTGGTGACGGCGATCAGCGGCAGCGCCGCGGTCCTGGACGTGGACCGGCTGAGGCCCGGCACCACGGTGATCGACGACTCGTTCCCGCACTGCTTCGACACCGCCCGAGCACTCGCCCGGATGCGGGAACGGCAGGACGTACTGGTCCTGGGCGGCGGCCTGCTCCACATCGGCCGCACCCACCGTGAACCCGCCGAGGGACTTCCCGCCGCAGCAGCCGCCGGCTACCTCGCGCAGCCCTGGATCGAGGACACCCTCGCCTCGTGCCGTACGGAGTCCCTGCTCCGAGCCGCGTTGCCCGAACTGCCGCTGGTGCACGGCTTGGTGGACCAGGAGACGGCTCACGCCTACGCCCGGGCGGTGGACCGGGCCGGGGTGACGGCGGCGCCGCTCCACCTGCTCGGGCACGTCGTCGGCGCCGACATGGCGGCTCGTGTGCCAGGGAAACGCTGACCGGCACGGGGCGGTGGACACCGCTCCGCGACGGCCCTCGGTTCCCGTACGGGCCGGTCGAGTGGCCGCTCCCGTACGCGCTGGTCAAACGGCCGGGCCCGCCAGAGCGGAAAGCTCTCGCGGGCCCGTGCCGAGGAGCGCCTCGGTGGTGTTCTGCTGCTCAGAGACGGCCGCCGCTGAGGCGGGAGAGCGGTCCACGCCGACGCAGACCGGCACGGCGGCCCAGCGTGTAGGAGCAGAGGACCACGGTGGCGGTGCCCGCTCCGGCGGCGACCGCCAGGACCTTCCTGGCCTTCAGGAGGGTCCATGCCATGCCGGCCTTCCCGATCGTCTGCTGGGCGGCCGAGGAGACGGTGCCCTGCACTGTCCTGGCCGCTTCCCTGGCCTTCTCCGACGCCGCACCGCCGAGACTCACCACGGCTTCCTTGCTGCCGCGTCCCACGGCGGTGGCCGCTTCTCCGGCGCTCTCCGCCGCCTGGGCGGCAGCCCGCTGCGACTCCTTCGCCGGCGCCGCGGCGCCTTCGGTCACGGTCTTCTTCGCCGCTCGTGCGCTCGCGGTCGGCGACTGTCCGTTCGTCGTCTTGTCACTTGCTCCAGCCATGCGCGTCGGGTATCCAGCCCCACGGTCGGCAAACAGCAACCCTCGGCGGTCATCAGAACGGCATGGTCGCCCTCCCCACGATCACCAGGTGACGGGAAGTCGCGAAACGCTGCAGACCCGGCTTCCGCCGGTCCAGGTGAGTTCCTGGGCGCTGCCCGCGAGCGCGAGGCCGGGGAATTCGCGGATCAACGATCCGATGGCGACTTGCAGTTCGACGCGCGCGAGGTTGGCGCCCAGACAGAAGTGCGGACCGTGTCCGAAGGTGATGTGCTTGTTGTCGGCACGCCGGACGTCGAACGTGTCCGGGGCGGGGAAGTGCTGGGGATCGAAGTTCGCGGCCACGACCGGGGCGAGAACGCCCTGTCCTTGGCTGACAGTTCCCCCTGACGGCAGCGACACGGTTTCGGTGGCAACCCGCAACAGTCCTCCGTGGCCGGGGACCTCCATGCGGAGGATCTCCTCGACGGCGACGTTCAGGAGCGCTGGATCGTCGCGGATCACGGCGAGTTGGTCCGGGTGCCGCAGGAGCGTGAGGATGCCGCGGCCGATGACGTTGCCGGTGGTCTCGTGTCCCGCGATGATCAGCCCTCGAACCATGCGGGCCAGCTCGACTTCGTTGAGCCGGTCGTCCGTGTCGTGGGCGCTGATGAGGGCGTCGAGCAGATCCTCACCCGGGGCCCGGCGGCGCGCGGCGATCAGGTCGTCGACGTACGCGGCGAACTCCGCGCCGGCTTTGGCACGTTCCGGTGCGTCGGCGGTGCTCGTGGACAGGAACAGGTCCGACCAGCCGCGGAAGTGAGGGCTGTCCTGCGCCGGGACGCCGAGCAGCGCGCAGATGATGTCGATCGGCAGTGGAAACGCGAAGGCCGTCATCAGGTCTGTCGGGCGTGAGCCGCCACGCATCTTGGCGAGGTGCTCGTCCGCGACGGTCTGAATGCGTGGGCGCCAGCTCTCGGCCCGCCGAGGGGTGAAGGCCGCCTGAACGATGCGCCGCAGCCGCGTGTGTTCGGGCGGATCCATGTTGACCAGCGCGTTCGGATCGTCGGAGAAGTCGGCGGCAGCCAGCATGCGCGGCGCGCCCTCGTAGCGCAGATTGCGGCTGAAACGCAGGTCTCCGAGAACCGCACGCACGTCGTCGTACGTCGTCGCCAGGAGCGCTTCGTCCCCGCTGGGCAGGACCACGGGGGCCAGCGGGCACGCACTCCGCCTGCTGCTGTAGTCCCGCGGCGGGCCGCCGTGAGGCCCCGGCGGGAAGGGAAACGTCGTCCCGTCATGGGGTAACTCGTAGTCCGGCACCCTTGAACTCCTCTCTCGACAGCGCTCGATCCGACGCTACTGACGGATCGTCAATTACCTTCGAGAGTCCTCAGGTTCACGGAGATCGTCAAGGCTGGGGCGGCTGACGCCGGCAGGGGCCGGTCAGGCCCGCTCCGGCTGTGCGAACGCGTCCGCTCCTCCTTCCACCCACACACGCACATGGGAGGGGCGTTCGGCATCCATGTGCACAGTGTTCGCGGCCACGGCGGTGCGGCGGGCTGCGGCCTCCGGTTCGCCGGTGTTCGTGTTGACGTCGAAGCGGGGGAAGTTGCTGGAGGAGATGTCGAGCCGGATGCGGTGGCCGGCGGCGAAGCGGTTTGCCGTGTCGGGGGCGGTGACCTCGATCTCGTACACCTCGCCAGGAGTGAGCAGCTCCGGCTTCTCGTAGGAGCGGTGGAAGCGGCAGCGGACGATGCCGTCGGTGAGGTTCATGGCGAAGCCGTGCGGATAGTCGGGGTTGGGCGGGTGGACGTCGATCAGCTTGATGGTGAAGTCGGTGTCCCGAGCGGTGGTGGAGATGTGGAGCCGGGCCGAGACCGGGCCGGCCAGCACCACGTCCCGCTGGAGCGGTGGTGTGGTCAGGCTGATCACGTCCGGGCGGGAGTCCAGCGGCAGGTACGGCTCACGCGCGCCGTACACCCGGGCGTCCGGGGCGTTCTGGTCGTACGCCCCGCCGGTCATCACCGGCTCGCCCGAGGTGACCTGGCCTCCCATGGTGGGTACCGGGTGGTGCGGGTCGAAGTCGTAGGTCACCGACGCGGTGGCCGTGGTGGGCGGGTCGAGGGTGAGGGCGCCTTCGGTGGTGAGGTAGAGGGCGACGGGGGCCGTCGACGTCGGCGGCCACCGGGTGTCGGTGCGCCATGCGCCGCCGTGCCGCATCCGCCCTGCCGCATCCCGTCGGCCGTCACCGCCGCCCATCAGGAAGTACTGGACAGCGGGAAGGTCTCCGCGCTCCGCACTCCCCTCGTCCTCCCGGCCCAGCGCGCGGTCGAACCAGCGGCGGCGGAATTCCAGGTACGACGGGGCGAGGTTGCCGTCCAGTGTCGCCCGCGGACCGAAGTCCACTTCTCCGGCGTGCGTCTCGCAGCGGTGCCCGTGCGTCCAGGGGCCCATGACCAGGTAGGAGGGCGCCGCCTTCAGTTCCCGCAGGGCGGTGAAGTTCTCGATGGTGGAGCGGACGTAGGGGTCGTACCAGCTGCCCATGTGCAGGCTCGGCGCGTCCGGGAATCGCCCGTAGAAGCCCCGCCCGTAGAGCGCCGGGGTGCGGTAGTAGTCCCCGAAGGTGTCCTGCCGCCACTGCTCAAGCAGGAAGTCCTCGTACGCCGACAGGTGCCGCAGCGGCGTGCAGCCCGGCCGCCACGGCATCGCACCGAACCAGCCCGGCACGTCCACCCGCAGCAGTGCCTCGCGCAGCACCGGATCCGCCGCCGCCTCCGGGCTCTGCACCGCGTGCCGCAGTGCCCAGGTCACCTGCTTCAGCTCGAAGGCGCCGCCCATCCGCATCCCCGCGTCGTACGCACAGGAGAAGCCGCCCGAGTCCTGGAACATGGCGGCGAGCCCCCGGGCTCCTTCGGCAGCCGCAGCCGACTGGACGTGGGCCGAGTAGGAGACCCCCGTCATCACGACCCTGCCGTCGCACCACGGCTGGTTCCTGAGCCAGGCGATCGTGTCCGCGCCGTCCGGGCCCTCGCCCAGGTACTTCACGAACGTTCCCTCGGAGTCGCCGCGGCCCCGGCAGTCCTGCCGCACGACGTGGTAGCGGGCTTCGGTGAAGTGCCGGGCGATGTCCTCGGGCCGCGGGACGGGCGCGTCGCTGCGGTCCTGGTCCGAACCGCGCTGGGTGCGCCGGCCGTACGGCGTGCGCTCCAGGAGCACGGGAAGCACGGTCGCCTCCGGCTCGGGTGAGGCGGAGTACAGGTCGGCGGCGAGACGGACGCCGTCCCGCATGGGGACGTGCAGGGTGCGGCGCCACAGGGCCCCGTCCTGGAGGGGTTCGGGCGGGCAGGCGTGGGGGGTGTCGTACGAGATCACTCCGGTGACGCTAGGCAGTTGCCCACGTCATGGCGATCACTTGACGTGATGAGGTCAACTGTTCCGCAGGACGGTGACGGGACCGGACGCGGGACCTACTGTGCAGCGCAACCCGGCAAACACCCCGCGTGCCGTCGCGACGGATCGTGCGCGGCCCTGGGTCCCCGTTTCCCACACAGCGCCCGCGACGCGGTCGCGTCGTGCCCTCGTTCCACCGTCCTCACAGGAGTCCGCCATGAGCACACCCGACAGCCGCACCCAGGAGGTGCAGGCCGACGAGCCCGACGAGGGGGGCCGTGGCTCCCGCCTCCTCGACCTGGTCGAGCGTGCCGGAAACGCACTGCCGCATCCGTTCTGGCTGTTCTGGATCCTGGGCGGGGTGGTCGCCCTCGTCAGCTGGGCCCTGAACGTCTCCGGCCTGCGGGTCGAGGACCCCTCGTCGGGTGACCTGGTCGGTGTGCGCAGCGCCCTGTCGGCGGACGCCGTACGGGATCTGATCACCGGCGCCGAGGAATCCTTCGTCACCTTCGGCCCGCTCGGCACCGTGCTCATGGTGATGCTCGGCGTCGCGGTCGCCGAGCGGTCGGGGCTCTTCGAGGCGCTGGCCCGCCGCATGCTGTCGGGTCTGTCCCCGCGTGCCGTCGTGCTGGGCGTGGCCCTGGGCGGCGTACTGGGGAAGTTCCTGTCGGACTCCGCGTACGTGGTCCTCATCCCGCTCGGGGCGGTGGCCTTCCGCGCCGTGGGCCGCTCCCCCATGCTCGGCATGATCGTCGCGTTCGTCTCCATCAACGCCGCGGGTGACGCCAACCCGCTGATCGCCCCCGGTGACGCCCTGTTCGCCTCCGTCGCCACCGAGGCCGCACAGCTCGTCGACAAGGACGTGGTGGTCCGTGCGACGGACAACATGTACTTCACCACCGTCTCGGCGTTCGTGCTGGCCGGCACGATCGCCCTGGTCGTGGACAAGATCCTCGCCAAGCGCGAGCACCACCTGCTCCCCGACGCGGACCTGGAGGCCGCCGCGGCACAGCAGGTCGTCGCCGCCGAGGTCGACGACGCCACCGAGGTACGGGCTCTGCGGACGACCGGTCTTGCCGTGCTCGGCTACGCCGCGCTGATCGTGCTCGCGATGATGCCCACCTCGTCGCCGCTCCGCGGTGAGGGCGGCGCGATCGTGGAGTCCACCTTCATGAACGCCATCGCCGTCTTCCTCACCGTCTTCTTCCTGCTCATCGGCGCGGTGTACGGGCGGCTCACGGGGCGGATCAGGGGAAGCCGCGCGATACCGGAGTTC
Organism: Streptomyces phaeochromogenes; assembly: GCF_001418655.1. Taxonomy (GTDB): domain Bacteria; phylum Actinomycetota; class Actinomycetes; order Streptomycetales; family Streptomycetaceae; genus Streptomyces; species Streptomyces phaeochromogenes. The sequence continues at coordinate 123,708 of NZ_LIQZ01000003.1, forward strand.
ATGGCGGAGGGAGTGCGTTCCATCGCTCCGCTGCTGGTGCTCTTCTTCGCCGTGTCCCAGTTCCTCGCCCTGTTCAAGTGGACCAACATCGCCACCGTCGTCGCGGTCGAAGGCGCAGACTTCCTGGAGCGGTTGGGCGCGCCCACGCTGGTGCTGTTCTCCCTGCTGATCCTCACGGTCGCGCTGATGAACCTCCTCATCACCTCCGGCTCCGCCCTGTGGGCCCTGGTGGCCCCGGCACTGGTGCCGATGCTGATGCTGCTCGGCACCAGCCCGGCCACCACCATGGCCCTGTACCGCATCGCCGATTCCTGTACGAACTCCATCACCCCGATGAGCACCTCGTTCATGCTCTGTGTCGGCTATCTGCAGACCCTCCGCCGCAAGGCCGGCATCGGCACCCTGGTCTCCTTCACCCTGCCCGTCGCCGCGATCATGCTGGTGGTGTGGGTGCTGCTGTTCTTCCTCTGGTATCTGCTGGGCATCCCGCTCGGTCCGGGCGCGCCGGTGCGATGACCTCCGCCGTACGCTGACGGCGTGAGCATCGTTCTCGACCTCGGAGGGCTCGGCCCCGCGGACCTGGCGGCAGGGCCCTCCCCGCTGTCGGAACTGATGGCGGGCCTGCACGTGCTCGCCGAACCCGAGCACCATCCGGAGGCCACCGGCTGGGCGTCCGGCGCCGTCGCCTCGGCACCTGAGCTGCGCGACGAGTTGGCCACGTTCGCTCCTCTGTGGGCCCGCTTCCGCTGCCGCCTGTTCTTCCCCCGTACGTTGCCGCTCGCGGCGAGCCTCGACGAGGAACTGGCGTCGATCGCGGAACTGCGGGCCGAGGACTTCCTCGAACTGGTGGCGCCCGGAGTCCTCGGCACCAACGCGCAGACCCTGCCGCCGGTTCGCGAGTTGCGCGCCGGCACCGCCGCCGCGGAGGACTACGTACGCAGCTGCCAGCGCCGCTCCTACGCCCGGGGCGAGCTGGCACGACAGCTGGTGGCGGCACCGCTCGATCTGCGGGACCGGCTGCTGGCGGTGCTGCGGGCCGCCGACACCGCGTTCTTCGCCGAGGACTGGCGCATCCTGCGCCCGGCCCTGGAGGAGCACGCCCGGGAGGTACGTCGCCGGCTGGCGGCCCGCTCCCCAGCGGATGTGCTCACCGAACTGCTGCCGACCGCGGCCCGGGTCGGACCGGGGGAACGGGTACGGCTGGACAAGCTGCAGATCGACGAGGTCAAGGTGGCCCCGCGCCCCCTCGTCCTCGTGCCGTCCGCCCGGGTGTGGCCGCATCTGACCGTCAAGCACGAGCACCCGTCGTGCGTGGTGGTGCAGTACGCGGCGCGCGGCACCACCCCGACCGCGGACCTGACCGTACGGGATCTGCATCAGCGGCTGATGGCGCTCACCTCGCCCGCCCGGATGGAGCTGTGCCGCCATCTGCTGGGCGAGCCCATCACCACTTCGGAGCTCGCCACCCGACTCGGTTCCAGTGAACCCCAGGTCTCACGCGCCCTGCGGACTCTGCGCGACGCGGGCCTGGTGCGCTCCACCCGGGACGGCAAACTGGTCCGCCACCGGCTCGCCACGGACGTCATCCAGCGGCTGGGCCACGACGTCCTGGCAACCGTGGCGCGGTGAACCCGGTCGTCGGCTAAGGCTGCGCGGTGCCGGATGCCGGATGCCGGATGCCGGATGCCGGATGCCGGATGCCGCGAACGCACTCACAGCAGCGGGCGCGCGCAGCCTCACATCCGGGATCTCAGCACGTCGACCTCACAGCCCGGCGCGAACGCATCGAAGCCGTGCTCGACCAGCCAGCGAACCCCCAGCAGGCTTCGCAACGACCACCACGCGCGGATCACGTCGAGGTCGACGTCAGTGCCGTAGCCGGCGATGACGTCACCGACGTGCTCCTCGTGTCCGAGCGTGAGGGTGGCGAGGTCGAACAGGGCATCACCCCGGCCCGCCTCGGACCAGTCGATGATGCCCGTGACCTCGTCGCCGTCGACGAAGACGTGATCGATCTGCAGGTCGCCGTGCGTGAACGCCGGAGTCCACGACCGGAGCGCGGCCTCGGCGACCTGGCGGTTGCGGGTGACCAGGTCGGCGGGCAGGACACCGTTCGTCACGAGCAACTCGCACTCACCGTCGAGTTCCGCCGCCAACTCGTCGGGATTCCTGCGGCGCCTGCCGGTCCAGGGCGGCAACGGCGCGTCGTGCAGCTTCCGGATGGCGGCGCCCGCCGCGGCCCATGCCGCCGGGGACGCGGTCGACGGCTCGCCGAGGCGGCCGAGAGCCGTCCCCGGGACCGCGGCGATCGCGAGAACGGGCGGCCTGCGCCACAGGACCTCCGGGGTCGGGACCGGCGCCAGGGCCATCGCCTCGACCTCGACGTCGATGTGCGCCTGATCGGCGTCCACCTTCAGGAACACATCGCCGACGCGCAGGGTCGCGCGCTCGGAATGGGCGACGACGACTTTCACCTCATCCATGGGCCACCACTATCCCGGGGATGATCGTCTGCGTCGCCGGATTTATCGCGTGCGACTGTGCGGTTGACCGCGTCCTGCCACCCGGTGGCCTCGGGCACGACACCGACCGCCGACCAGGTCAAGCCCATCACCCTTCCCGGGAGGCCTAACCCGGGCCGGGATCGTCGGCGAAATGCGGCACGACCATCTCGACCAGTGCGTCGACGTCGGCATCGACCATCGGCTCGCCGGTCATGCCCATCCGGTGGAGCAGGGCACCGACGACGACGTCGATGAAGAACAGGACCCGGGCCTCCGGCTCGCCGAGCGCGTCCTGGAGCGCGATCCGGTACGGGTCCTGCAACCGCGTGGACAGGATCTCGCGCAGGACCGGGTCACTGACGGCGTCACTGAACACACCCGCGAACGCGTCCCCCACCCCGGGTTCACCGATCTTCGCCGCGGCCCAGCGGATCGACGAGGACATGAGCTCCGCTCGGCTGTCGCCCTCCAGCGGCACCGGGCCGAACGCGTCGAGGAGGCAGTCCACGATCAGCTCGCCCTTCGACGGCCAGCGCCGATAGACCGTCGACTTCGCGACGCCGGCCACCGCGGCGATGCGCTCGACGGTGGCGCGCGCGTAGCCGAGTTCACGGACCGTGCTCAGCGTCGCGGCGAACACCACGGTGTTCACGCCCGCGCGCGGGCGGCCGGGCGGTCTGGCGGATGCGGTCGAAGCCATTCCCACACGGTACCTGTTTTCGCTACCTTAGGTTTCGATACCTGAAGTCGCGAAACTCTCTGGGCAAGGAGAAGACATGAGTGAGGCAACTGCTGTGGAACGGCCGCCGGAGCCGGACTGGTCGGCGATCACGGCCGAGGAACTGGTCGCCTACCGCGACGCGGAGAACCGCTTCCGGGCGTCGAGCGCGGCGCGGGCGTTCACCGGGGAGCCGGATCCCGGCGCCGAGATTCAATGGCAGAACGTGACGCTGCCGGGCCGCGAACTCCCGGTCCGGGTGTACCGGCCATCGCCCGGGCGGGAGGGGGACAGCGCCGGGCGGACCGGCCTGCCCCTCGTGCTCCACGTGCACGGAGGAGGGTTCGTGGGCACGGCGGTGCAGAGCGACTGGGTCAACAGCCACCTCGCCGCCCAGCTGCCCGCACTCGTCGTCTCGGTCGAGCACCGCCTCCTCGCCCCGGACAGCCCGCTGTCGGACGCCGTCGCCGACGGCCGGGACGTACTCCAGCACGTGGTGGAGCATGCCTCGGAGTGGGGCATCGCCCCGCAGCGGACGGCCGTGTTCGGCGAGAGTTGCGGCGCGTTGATCAGCGCCCTGGCCGCGATCCGGGCCAAGAAGACCGGCCTGCACCTTTCGGCGCAGGTGCTGGTCAACCCCGCCGTCGATGTGACCGAGGCAATGCTCGACCACGACTCGGTCACCGAGCACGCCCGCACCCCGACCCTCGCCGTACCGCAACTGCGCCTGTTCCAGCGGCTCGCCGTCCCGCCAGGAACGGACCCTCGCGCGCTCTCGCCGCTGTACGCCGACAACCTCGACGGGCTGCCCCCAGCGCTCGTGGTCGTACCGACCCACGACCCGGTCGCCGACCACGGCCGCCGCTACGCCGAACGACTCCAAGCGGCCGGGACACCCACGCGGCTCACCGAATACCCAGGAGCGGGGCACGCGTTCCTCAGTATCCCGGGCCTGGCACAGCAGGCCTATCCCGCACGGACGGAGATCCTCGAATTCCTCCGCGCCTCCCTCGCCACGTGAAGCGAAAGGAAAGCACTCCGGCTCACCGTCGCACCAACTCGGCCGACAGCCGCACCTGCCGCCGAGCCGAACGCTGCTGACCACGTGCCGCGTCCGAGCAACTCCACTCGGTCACGAACGGTGGCCGCACTCAGTACGACCGGCCGAGGCTGGTCACGGCCAGAGGCCACCTTCTTGTCGCAGCACCTGCGCCTTGATCGTTTTCTCGCTCCGGAAAGAAGCTGTAACATCGATACGATGTAAATATCGATTCGATGCAACTGTGAGACCATTGCCCCATGCTGGAACTCGCCATCCTGGGCTTCCTGGCCGAAGGCCCCTTGCCAGGTCATGAACTGCGTAGCCGTGTCACGCACCTGACCGGCTACACCCGCCCGGTCAGTGACGGCAGCCTCTACCCGGCAATCAACCGCCTCGCCAAGGCCGGCCTGCTGGAACGGCAACCCGACCCGCGCGCGGGTGCCGCCCGCTATGTACTGAGACTCACCGAGGCCGGCCACGCCGACATGCTCCAGCGCCTGCGCGAGCCCGCCGACCACGAGATCACCGACCACACCCGCTTCTACACCGTGCTGTCCTTCCTCTCGCTGCTCCCCGACGTGGCCGAACAGCACGCGGTACTGCGCCGACGCCTGGCCTTCCTGGAGGAGCCCGCGAGCTTCTTCTACGACGGTGACCGGCCGATCCGCGCCGAAGAGGTCACCGACCCCTACCGGCGCGGCCTCCTCCTGACCGCCCGCGCGACCAGCCGCGCCGAACGCGCCTGGCTCCGCGAGGCGCTGGGCGAAAAACCACTCGAGAAGAACTCCTGAACCACAGCGGAGGTACGTCCATGCTCGCGTCCTGGTACGACCAACAGGGCCCCGCCGCCGACGTGTTGCACGTCGGCGAACTGCCCGACCCCCACCCCGGCCCCGGTGAGGTACGCGTCCGCGTGAGCGTGTCCGGTGTCAACCCCGGCGACACCAAGAAGCGCCGCGGCTGGCTCGGCTCCTCGATGCCCTACCCGAGGGTGATCCCGCACAGCGACGCCGCCGGTGTCATCGACAAGGTGGGCGAGGGGGTCGACGCCCGCCGCGTGGGACAGCGAGTATGGACCTACGGCGCCCAGTCCTATCGCGCCTTCGGCACCGCAGCCCAGTACACCGTCGTACCCGACCAGCAGGCCGTCCCGCTCCCCGACCACCTCGGCGACGAACTCGGCGCGAGTCTGGGCATCCCAGGGATCACCGCCCACCGCGCGGTGTTCGCGGACGGCCCGGTCGACGGCCGGATCGTTCTCGTGCACGGTGTGCTCGGCGGCGTCGGCTCGCTGGCCTCCCAACTCGCCCGCTGGGGCGGCGCCACCGTCATCGGCACCGTCCGCCGCAGCGGCGACCTCGATCGCGTCGACCCGGCTGTCATTCCCCACGTCGTCGCCCTGGACGCCGACGACCCGGCAGCGGAGATCCGCGCGTACGCGCCCGACGGCGTGCACCGCGTCGTCGAGGTGTCCCTGTCGTCCAACGCCGACCTGGACAACGAGGTCACCGCACTCGACGCCGTCATCGCCGCCTACGGAACGCACGCCGACCGCACCGAACTCCCCTTCTGGCCCCTGCTGTTCAACAACGTCACCCTGCGCCTGCTCGGCAGCGACGACTTCCCCGCCGCGGCCAAACGACAGGCCGCCCGCGACCTCACCGCGGCAGCCGCGACCGGCGCCCTCACCGTCGACATCGGTGACGTCCACCCGCTCCAGGACATCGCCAAGGCCCACGACCGGGTCGACGCGGGCGAGCGCGGCCGGGTGCTGGTCACGGTCACCGGCTGACGACCACGCCGACGATCGGCGCGCTCGGAGGCACATCAGCTCTCCTCGGAAATGCCGTGTGCTTCGCCGGCTCGGGACACCCGTCGTACCAGGTCGACCCAGGTGGACTGGAGCCGTGCAGCGGGGACTTGGTGTTCGTTGCGGAGGTGGTCGGCGGTTTCGAAGTTCACGAAGGCGAGCAGGGCGTGGGCAAGCATGTCGTGGTCGCCGTCAACGCCCGTATCCCTAAGAAGCGTTGACACGTGACGGTGCAGGGCACGGGCGGTGTCCGACGTGTGGCGGCGTGCGTGCGGCAGTCGGCGTCCCAGGGCTGCGCCCGGGTCCGCGGCGGCGGTGTTGCGCTCGATGAGGGCACGGCCGAACGCCTCCAGCCGATCTCTCGCGGGCGCGCCCGGCCCCAGCGGCGGGGGACCCGACGTGTACGCCTCCTGGAACTCGGCCTCCGCTTCGGCGAGGAGGGCGAGCAGGAGGCCGTCACGGTCGCCGAACCGGCGAAAGAGCGTGCCCTTTCCGACGCCGGCCGCCTCCGCGACCTCGTGCATCGTCACGTGCTCGGGGCCCCGCTCGGCCACCAGCCGGGCAGCCACCTCCAGCAGCCGGGCACGGTTGCGGGCGGCGTCGGCCCGTTCGCCGGTGGAACCGTCCGGTGCCCGTGTCATGGCTCGGTCCGCGGGGTGGCGCGTACGTATACGAATACGGATCCGTCCTCGATCCGAACCGGATAGACCGGAACGGGGCGGGTCGCCGGTGGGTCGAGGGGGTGGCCGGTGCGCAGGTCGAAGCGGGAGGCGTGCAGCCAGCACTCGACCGTGCAGCCGTCCACCTCTCCTTCCGACAGTGAGACAGCGCTGTGCGAACACACGTCGTGGATCGCGAAGACCTGCTCCTCGGTGAGGACGAGCGCGACGGGGACGCCTTCCACCTCGAAGCGTCGCGGGACGCCCTCTGTCAATACGTCGAGCTTGCAGACGTACGTGTAGCCGCTGCCGGGCATCGCTCTCCTCGGGTGCATCCATGACGCCGGTGGTACGTCATCCGGTTCACAGGGGTGCATCGGGCGTGCGGCGACGCTCGGCCCGGAGCGGCACGTGTGATCGTGTCTGATCACCGAGGTTAGCGACGCGGACCGGTCCCCGGACCCGACTCCGGTCCGAGTCGGCCTCGGCAGATGGGCCTAGGCCTCGTCCGGACTGCGTCCGCACGACATCCGGTCGGCTCCGTCGAGTTCGGGCGTCGGGGCGGTGACGGACCGCTTGTGGTCGACCGGCGCGGGTTCAGACGCCGGCGAGCATCGTCAGGACGTCGTCGTACGTGCCGTTGGCCTCGGCGTGGCGCACGAACTTGGCGCGCTCCACGACGATTTCCCTGGCGTCGGGCCGGTCACGCAGGAGGGTGAGGGTCTCGTCGAGGAAGTCGTCCAGGGGCATGGCGTTCTCGTCGTCCTGCTGGCCGAGCAGGGTGGTCCGTACGCCCGGCGGAGCCACCTCGATCACCTGGACGGCGCTGTCCGTGAGCTGCACGCGCAGGCTCTCGGAGAAGGAGTGCAGCGCGGCCTTGGTCGCGTTGTAGGTCGGGGTGATCGGCAGCGGCACGAACGCCAGCGCTGAGGTGACGTTCATGACGACCGCGTCGTTCTTGCCCTCCAACAGGGGCAGGAAGGCGTACGTCATCCGGATCGTGCCGAGCAGGTTGACCGTGACGTGGTCCTCGGCGACCGGGAGGGAGGCGGGGTCGAGGAGGTTCTCCGGCAGCATGATGCCCGCGTTGTTGACCAGGACGTTCAGCTGCGGGTGGCTCGTCGCGACCGATTCCGCGGCGCGAGCGATCGAGGCGGGGTCGGCGACGTCGAGGACGAGTGCCTCGATGCCCGGGTGCTCGCTCGTGATCCGGTCGAGCAGTTCCTTGCGCCGCCCCGCGACGATCACCTTGTTCCCGGCCTCGTGCAGGCGCAGCGCCAGGCCGAGCCCGATTCCCGAGGTGCCGCCGGTGATCAGGATCGTGTTGCCGGTCATCTTCATGGGGAGGTGTCCTCTTCCTTCGCTGGCACGGGGCCGGTGATCGCCCCGTGGCTCCGACCGTAGGAGCGCCTTCGCGGAGGCGGGAGAGGACGGTTTACCCATGGATCGGCGATCCCTGGCTGGGCGAACGGGGAGTGGTCATGATGGTGGGCATGGACAAGAAGGAGCTGGCGGAGTTCCTGCGCCGACGGCGCGAGACGCTGCGCCCCCATGACGTCGGGCTGGTCGAGGGTCCGCGCAGGCGTACCCGGGGGCTGCGTCGCGAGGAGGTCGCCTCGCTCGCCGGTATGTCCACCGACTACTACGCCCGCCTGGAGCAGCAGCGCGCCCCGCAGCCCTCCGTACAGATGGCCACGGCCCTCGCCCGGGCGCTTCGCCTGACGCTCGACGAGCGCGACCACCTCTTCGGCCTCATCGGTCACAACGCCCCGGCCCGCTTCCACCGCTCGGAGCACGTCAGCCCGACCCTGATGCGGGTCCTGGACCGCCTGGACGACTCCCCCGCCCTGGTGCTGACCGACATGGCCGACACCCTCGCGATGAACCCGCTCGCCACCGCACTGCTCGGCGACCAGACGCGCCACACCGGACTGGCCCGCAGCGCCTACTACCGCTGGTTCATGGACCCTGCTGAACGGCTGGTGTATCCCGAGGAGGACCACTCACGCCACGGCCGCGCCCAGGCGGCTCGCCTGCGGGTCGCGCTGACAGCCGGCAGCGACACCCCTCGGGCCGCCCGGATCCTCGCCGAACTCCAGGAACACAGCCCCGAGTTCGTCCGCCTGTGGGAGTTGCAGGAGGTCGCCCAGCGCTACGACGAGAGCAAGACGATCGTCCATCCCGAACTCGGCCGCATCGACGTCGACGGCCAGGTTCTCTTCACCGAGAACCGCGCTCAGACGTTGGTCGTACTGACCACGCGCCCCGGCACGGAGAGTCACAGCAAGCTCGAACTGCTCTCCGTCATAGGGCACCAGCAGCTCACCCCCTGACGCCGTCAGTGGCCGACGTCGTGGTCGCCCGCTTCCACGAGGCCGCTCTCGTAGGCGAAGATCACGATCTGGATCCGGTCGCGCAGCCCGAGTTTGGTGAGGATGCTCGACACATGTGATTTGACGGTGGCGGCGCCGATGGACAGCTGCTCGGCGATCTCCGCGTTGCTCGCGCCCCGGGCGACGGCGGTCATGATCTCGCCCTCGCGGCCGGTGAGCCGTTCGAGGCGGGCCGCGGCGACGGTGTTGACTCGGCGCTGCGTGAACCGGTCGATGAAGCGCCGGGTGATCGAGGGGGCCAGCAGTGTCCCGCCCTCGGCCACGGTGCGTACGGCGGTGGCCAGTTGCTCGGGGGGAATGTCCTTCAGCACGAAGGCACTGGCGCCGGAGCGCAGCGCCTCGTAGACGTACTCGTCCGGGTCGAAGGTGGTCAGGATCAGCACCCGCGTGTCCCAGTCGGCCTCCTGAAGGATCCGGGAGGTCGCTTCGAGGCCGTCCATCTCGGGCATGCGGATGTCCATGAGGATGACGTCCGGGCGATGACGGCGTACGGCCTCGATCGCCTCGATGCCGGTCCCCGCCTCGGCCACGACCTCGATGTCGTGGTGGACCCGGAGAATCATGGCGAAGCCGCGGCGTACCAGCGCCTGGTCGTCGGCGACGACGACGCGGATGCTCACGTGGGCTCCCCCTTGGTGGGCAGCCGGGCGGTGAGCCGGAAGCCGCCGCCGGGACGCGGCTGGGCGTCGAGGCTTCCGCCGAGCAGGAGGGCACGTTCCCGCATGCCGACGATGCCGTGGCCGGACAGGCCCTCGTGCGCGGTCGACACGGAGCGGACGGCGGTACCGCGGCCGTCGTCGAGGACCTCGATGGTGATGCCGTCACCTTCGGCGCGCAGGCGCACCTCGGTACGGGTCTGCGGTCCGCTGTGCTTGAGCACGTTGGTCAGTGCCTCCTGGACGATGCGGTACGCCGAGAGATCCACGCGGGCCGGGAGGGGCTCTTGGATGCCGCCGGTGACCGAGACGTCCAAACCCGCCTCCCGGACCTCGGCCACCAGGCGGGGCAGGTCGGCCAGGCCCGGCTGAGGACCAAGGCCGTCGCGCTCGGCGTTCGGCCGCAACACTCCCAGCAGGTGCCGCAGTTCGTCCAGCGCCTGGCGACCCGCTTCCTCCACCGCGGCCATCGCCTCCAGGGCGCCCTGCGGATCCTCGGCGGCCACCATCCGGGCCGCACCGGCCTGCACCGTCATCATGCTCACCCGGTGGGCGACCACGTCGTGCAGTTCACGGGCTATGTGGGTGCGCTCCTCGGCCACGATCCGCCGTGCCTCAGCGGCCTGTTCCTGGCGGAGCCGGGCAGCACGCCCGGCTCGGAGCCGGAGGCGTCGGCCGAGATACCAGGCCCCGAACATGAAGACGTAGCCGAAGCCGATGTCCTCCCAGGGCGTGGAAAGGAGGATGCCGTCGATCGTGAGCGCGACGACGGCCGCGCCGACACCGAGAGGGCCCCACCGGTTGTCGTCGTCGTGCCGCCCGACGCTGTAGAGCGCGACGATCACGACCCCGCCCAGCACGGAGTAGCTGCTTCCCAGCGTCGGGAGCCACGCGACGAGTGCCACGCACAGGACCGCGACCGGCCTGCTCCGACGCAGGTAGAGCGCGGCGCCGGCCAGGGTGATGAGCAGGAGGGCGGGCTGGAGCACGCTGGTGACAGGGCGGACGACGAGGGAATCGCCCGGACCCTCTTCCAGGAGCGCGGTCAGCAGGAACAAGACGGTCGCGAGTACGGCGTCCGCGCCCCGCGGCCAGCGCGTGAACGGGCCGCGGAAGCTGCCCGACGCCCTGCGGCCGGGGCCGGGGCCGGGCGTCCCGGCATGCGGAGCCGTACGGATCATCGTCGCTCCATCGAGAGGCGGCCGGTGCCTTGGCCGGGAAGCGTTCCCGTGGCCTGGCGCAGGCACCGCGACGCGCCGGGCAAGCCATCGTAAGTCCAGCTCCGAGGCACCGTCACCCGCCTGCGGGCGGATGCGGCCCTCCGTCGCCGGACGGAGACGTGGGCGCGCACTCCCCGTCGCGCGTGGGGGCGTCCGACCCCTCTGACGGCGGGAGACGGCACCGGCGTCGACGCCCACGATGGAACCGCTCGAACCTGTGCCGCCGCACACCGACCGGTGCCGCCGGTCGGCAGCCGTCTCGTACGAACCCGGCCGACAAGTCCAACGGTCGGCAGCTCCCGCACGAGCCCATCCAACAACTGCCGCCGGTCGGCGGCCGTCTCCCAGGAGTTGCAGCCATGAATCGACTCACGCGCCGTATCGGCGACGCGAGCGCCCGCCGACCGTGGGTGACCATCGGCGCCTGGGTGGCCGCCCTGGCGCTCGTACTGCCTCTTGCGGGCCTGGTCGGCGGCTCGTTCGTCGACGACCTCGTCGCTCCGGGCAGCCAGAGCGAGAAGGCGATGGAACTGCTTGAGGACCGCTTCCCCGAGGCGTCCGGCGGCAGCGCCGTCGCCGTCTTCGCCGTGCCGGAAGGGGAGCGGATCGACCGCCACCGGCCTGCCGTCGAGGCGGCCGTCGACCGCATCGCCGACGTGGAACACGTCGCCACGGTCACCGATCCCTTCACCGGGGGCACGATCTCGCCCGACGGACGGATCGGCTACGTCCAAGTCACCTTCGACGTACCGCCGATGAAAGTGCATCCCAGGCAGATCGATGCCCTGAGCGACGCGATCGAGCCCGTACGCGGCGACGGTGTCGTCGCCGAACTCGGGGGCGACGCCGTGTTCATCAACGCCGAGACGCCGACGTCGGGCGCGGAGGCGGCGGGCCTACTCTCCGCCCTGGTCATCCTGGTGGTGGCGTTCGGCACGATCGTGGCCGCGCTGGTGCCGATCGCGCTCGCCCTGGTCGCCGTGGCGGCCGGCCTGGGCAGCATCGTGCTGCTGGCCCATGCGACGGACGTGTCCACCGCCGCGCCCACGATCGGCGCGATGATCGGCCTGGGTGTCGGTATCGACTACGCCCTGTTCATCGTGGCGCGCTGCCGGGAGAACCGAACGGCCGGCCAGGACAACTCCACCGCGCTGTCGAACGCCATGAGTTCGTCCGGCGCGGCCGTTCTGTTCGCCGGTGGCACCGTGATCGTGGCGATGAGCGCGCTCGCGCTGACCGGCCTGGGCTTTCTGACCTCGATCGGCCTGAGCACCTCGCTGGTCGTGCTGTTCGCCGTGGCGACCGCCCTGACGCTGCTGCCCGCCCTGCTGTCCCTGTTGGGCGACCGCATCCACAAGGCCCGGCGGCACCGGTGGCTGCGTATGCGACGTGCCAAGAAGTCCGAGAACCCCGTGAACCCCGAGAGCCCGGAGCAGACGGCATGGTGGCGGTTCGCGCACCGCGTCTCCGGCCGGCCGTGGCCCTACCTGCTGGCCGGGTCCGCCGTGCTGCTGGCCCTGGCGATACCGGCGTTGCGCATGGAGACTGGTTTCCCCGATGCGGGCAACGACGCGACCAGCACCACCCACCGCCGCGCCTACGACCTGTTGGCGGAGGGCTTCGGTCCCGGCTTCAACGCTCCGCTGCTCATGGTCGCCGATCTGCGCGGCCCCGGTGTGGACGCCGCGGGCATCCCCGAGTTGGCCCGGCGCGTCGCCGACGACCCCGGCATCGCGTCGGTCGGCGAGCCCCTGTTCTCCACGGCGGGTGACACGGTCGTACTGCCCGTGCTTCCCACCACCGCCCCGGCGGACGCCGCGACCTCCGACACCCTCGAACGCATCCTCGGCGTCATCCCCGACAATGTCGCCGTGTCGGGCCTGACCGCCATGACCGACGACCTCACCCGTCAACTCACCGACACCCTCCCGGTGTTCATCGCCGCGATCCTCGTGGTGTCGTTCCTGCTGCTGATGCTGGTGTTCCGCTCCGTGGCGGTACCGCTGAAGGCCGCCGTGATGAATCTGCTGTCCATAGGCGGCGCGTACGGCGTCGTGGTGGCCGTCTTCCAATGGGGCTGGCTGGGAGGGTTGTTCAACCTGCACGAGACCATGCTGATCGCCTCGCCCCTGCCGACGATCTTCTTCGCGGTGCTCTTCGGCCTGTCCATGGACTACGAGGTGTTCCTGCTCTCGCGTGTGCGCGAGGAGTACGACGCCACGGGCGACCCCACCGAGTCGGTGGCACGCGGTATGGCGGTCACGGGCCGCGTGATCACCTCCGCCGCGCTCATCATGACGGTGGTCTTCCTCAGCTTCGTCGCCAACCCCTCGCCACTCGTCAAGATGATGGGCCTGGGGCTGGCCACGGCCATCGTGCTCGACGCCACGATCGTCCGCATGGTGCTGGTGCCCGCGTCCATGGCACTGCTGGGGCGCGCCGCCTGGTGGCTGCCCCGTCCACTCGACCGGCGGCTGCCCCGAATCGCTGTGGAGACCGTGGAGAGCGTGGACGCCGTGGAGAGCGACGACCTCCCGTCTCCGCCCGAGCCCACACCAGCCCCCACTGCCCGGATCAGCTGAAGCCACGGCCTGTAGGCGCCGCGCTCCACGTCTGCGAAGTGGTCTGCCTCACAACCTGTCACAAGGTCCAGCCGGTCGGCGTCTTGAGGCCGAACCCACCGCGAACGAGGGAGACACCATGGCTCAGAACACCGAAGTGGTCGTGATCGGCGGCGGATACGCCGGAGTCATGGCAGCCAATCGCCTGACGCAGCGCGAGGACGTGACCGTGACTCTGATCAACCCGCGCCCGGTCTTCGTTCACCGGATCCGCCTGCACCAAGCGGTGGGCGGGTCCCAGGACATGGTCGTCGATTTCCGAGAAGTCCTGGCCAAGGGCGTCCGGCTGGTGGTCGACACGGCCGCACGGATCGACGCGGCCGAGCGCAGCTTGGTGCTGGCGGCCGGCGGCACCGTTGGCTACGACTACCTGATCTACGCGGTGGGCAGCGGCAGCGCCGACCCGCGGGTGCCCGGAGCGGCCGAGTTCGCCTATCCGATCGCGAGCCTGGAGGAGGCACAGCGGCTGTGGTCGGTCCTCGACGCCGCGCCTGCGACGGCCGCGGTGACGGTTGTCGGAGCCGGTGCGCTCGGCATCGAGACCGCCGCCGAACTGGCGGAGGCGGGCCGCACCGTGACCCTGATGTGCGGCGAGGTACTCGGGCCGTATCTGCATCCCCGCGTTCGGCGCTCGATCGCCAAGCGGCTGGCCAAGCTCGGTGTGACCGTGCTCGAAGGCCCCGACGCGAGGGTGACGGCCGTGACGCGCGATGCCGTGCGGCTCGGTGGCGGCCGTGAGCTGCCGAGCGGAGTGACCGTCTGGACCGCCGGGTTCAGCGTGCCGGACCTGGCCGTGCGCAGCGGGCTGAGCACCGACGCCCTGGGCCGCCTGCTCACGGACGAGACGCTGACGAGCGTGGACGACGTACGCATCGTCGCGGCCGGGGACTCGGCGGCACCGTCGGACCTGCCGCTGAGGATGAGCTGCCAGGCCGCAGGCCCGCTGGGCGCGCACGCCGCCGACACCGTGCTCAGCCGGATCGCGGGTGAGCAGCCCGCGTCCATCGACGTGGGGTTCTTCGGCCTGTGCGTCAGCCTTGGGCGTCACGCCGCCACGGTTCAGCTCGCCTCCAAGGACGACACCGCGAACAGGTTCTCCATCCGTGGCCGCCTTGCCGTGAAGATCAAGGAGAGCAGTTACAAGGGTTTGCTCAAGCATCTGGCGGACGAGGCGCGCAAGCCCGGTTCGCACACATGGCCCTTCAAGGACGACAAGCGCCGACGACTGCTGGAGGCCAAGCGCGCCGAGGCACCGGCCACCGCTGAACGGGCCGCCTAACCAGGAGACGGCCCCCTGCAATCCGCTGGAATCCGCTGGGTACAGCCAACTCCGCAGTGGTCGGATTGCGCACCGCCGCCAGGTCAGGGCCGCCTCGGGGCCGACGTACTCCGCATCCGGCGCTCCCCCAGTGTGGCCGCGAACTCCTCCGCCCGGGCCAGCTGGGTGCGCAGATCCTCGACTCGCTTGTGGGTGGCCTGCTCGAAGCCTCGAATCCGGTCCAGCAGTTCCTCACGTTCCTCGGGCGGCAGTTCCTCGCCGGAGTCGAGGCGGTCGGTGGCGTCGAGCAGGGCGCGCATCTCGTCGAGGGTGAAGCCGAGCGGCTTCATGCGACGGATGACCATCAGGCGGGCGACATCGGCCTCGGTGTAGAGACGGAAGCCGCCCTGGGAGCGGGCGGAGGGGATGACGAGGCCGGCGTCCTCGTAGTGCCGGATGGTGCGCAGCGACAGCTCCGTCCGTGCGGCGACCTCGCCGATCTGCATGTGCTCGCTGCTCACGCGGGGTGCCTTCCTCGTCTTCCGCTGCGGCCACAGGCAGCCGACGCCGATCTCTACTCTAACGTTAGGGTAGGGTTGCGCCGGTATTGGGGCGGTTGCCTGCCGTGCCCGTTCCCATGGCGCGGGATGTCGTCCCGTTACCGTCAGCCGTGTCGGGGCCGACGAAGCCCCCGGCGAAGACCGTTGTCCGCAGGAGAGAGCGTGCGCATGTCCGTGATGCCCGGCGCCGCTGTCTGCCCGCCGTGACCCTTCGACCGCAAGCAGCGCCCGATTCCCGCTCCGGTCGCGTCGCCGCTGCCCCCTGACCTCGGTCCGCGCCGCTCGCGGATCTCGTGGACGACTGCCCCGGTTCTCCACGCCTACTTGCGCGCCCGCCGTGATGGCGGGTGTGCCCGAGCACGACAGGTTCCTCTCGTCTTGTCCTCCCCCGCACTGTCCCCGGCCGCGTGGCTGCGCGGCTCCCGACGTCCGTCATGGCTGTCCGATCCGAAGGTGCTGCGCACCGAGGTGCTGGCCGGTCTCGTGGTTGCCCTGGCACTGATCCCGGAGGCGATCTCGTTCTCGATCATCGCCGGGGTCGAGCCGGCGATCGGCCTGTTCGCGTCGTTCACGATGGCCGTGACCATCGCGATCGTCGGCGGCCGGCCGGCCATGATCTCCGCCGCCACCGGTGCCGTCGCCCTGGTCATCGCTCCGCTCAACCGCGAACACGGCTTCGGCTATCTGGTCGCGGCCGTCGTACTCGCCGGTGTCTTCCAGATCGTCCTCGGCGCACTCGGGGTGGCCAGGCTGATGCGGTTCGTGCCGCGCAGCGTGATGGTCGGCTTCGTCAACTCCCTCGCCATCCTCATCTTCCTGGCGCAGGTGCCTGAGATGACGAACGTGCCCTGGGCGGTCTATCCGCTGCTCGCCGCCGGGCTGGCGCTGATGGTGTTCTTCCCGAGAGTCACCGCGGTGATCCCGGCGCCACTGGTCTCCATCGTCATCCTCACGGTCATCACGCTCGCGGCCGGGATCGCGGTGCCGACCGTGGGCGACAAGGGCGACCTGCCGTCCGCGCTGCCGATGCCCGGGCTGCCGGACGTGCCGTTCACCCTGGACACCCTCACCACCATCGCTCCGTACGCGCTCGCGATGGCCCTGGTCGGTCTGATGGAGTCGTTGATGACCGCGAAGCTGGTCGACGACATCACCGACACCCACTCCTCCAAGACCCGCGAGTCCATCGGGCAGGGCATCGCCAACATCGTGACCGGCTTCTTCGGCGGCATGGGCGGCTGCGCCATGATCGGCCAGACGATGATCAACGTCCGGGTCTCCGGCGCCCGCACCCGCCTGTCGACGTTCCTCGCCGGTGCCTTCCTGATGGTGCTGTGCATCGTCTTCGGACCGGTCGTCTCCGACATCCCCATGGCGGCGCTCGTCGCGGTGATGGTCATGGTGTCGTTCGCGACCTTCGACTGGCACTCCATCGCCCCGAAGACACTCAGGCGGATGCCGGCCGGGGAGATCACCGTCATGGTGGTCACCGTCGCCTGTGTCGTCGCCACCCACAACCTCGCCATCGGCGTCGTCGCCGGCTCCATCACCGCGATGGTCATCTTCGCCAAGCGCGTCGCCCACGTCGCCGAGGTCACCGCCGCCACCGACCCCGACCACGCCACCGTCGTCTACCGGGTCACGGGCGAGCTGTTCTTCGCCTCCTCCAACGACCTCGTCGGCCGGTTCGATTACGCGGGCGACCCCGACAGGGTCGTCATCGACCTGTCCGCGGCCCACATCTGGGACGCGTCCTCCGTCGCCGCCCTGGACGCCATCGAGACCAAGTACGCCCAGCGCGGCAAGACGGTCGAGATCATCGGACTGAACGGGCCGAGCGCTCACATCCACAAGACACTCAGCGGCGAACTCGCCGGCAACCACTGACTCCCGAGCAGCCGTGGCTCGTCCACCTCGCAGGTGGCTCGATCGCAGCTTGCGTAGGAGCCGCCAGCCTTGGGGGAGCATCGCCCCCCACGCGACGCCCCGCGACGGGGACGCCGAGGCGTCGGCAGGATCGGAGGGCGGGGGTCCTCGCACAAGGTCCGAGGCGCTGAGTCACGGATGGAATCGCCAGCGGCCTTCAGAAATGACATCCACCTTGCCGTCCTTGACGCGAACGGCTGTCTCGTCGTCGATGAAGTAGATCGGGAAGTCCGCCCGCGCAACGATGCGATCGGCCCAGGCGTCGTCCCGCTCGGGGAAATCCGGCGAGTACAGGTGGGGCTTGAGATACCAGTCGAAGAGGCCGAACGGCGGCTCCACGGTCGTCGCGCCGAGCACGTGGAGGTCCGGGGTGTCCCCGATGACATCGGCGGAGTGTCCGGTGAGATTGCGGCTGAAGATCATTGATCCGGCGCTGACCCCCACATAGACCCGGCTCTCCAGCGCCTGAAGGAAGCCGTCGGCCAGGCCGTTGCCGCTGATGCTGCGCGCGAGGTGGTAGTGGTTGCCACCCTCGACATAGATGACGTCGGCGTTCAGCAGCCGATCGAGCACCATCTGCCGGGGCAGGCCGTTCATCTCCAGGACGTCGAACTCCCGCCAGCCGAGGCCGTGCAGCCGGTTCATGTCCGCGAGGAACCACCCGTGGTCCCCGGGCTCGGCGACCGATGCCGTGGGAACGAACACGATGTTCGCCGATCCGAACGGCTTTCCCAGCATGTCCCGAAGCGCATCCCGCAGCGTCTCGTTGCGCAGGCCACTCGCCGTCAGCAGAAAGTTCATCGGGCGAGCCAAGCACGGCTGAGGGGCGCACGCAACGAACCCAGGATCCACCAATACCGTCACGGCATGGCCGCATCAGGGACAAGTACTTACGGACTCGTGACGTGGTGCGCGCGGCCCGGGGGTCGGGCGGGTGTGCCGCCCTAACGTGGGCACATGCGAGTACTGGTCACCGGCGGTGCCGGGTTCATCGGGTCCCATGTCGTCGAGGCGCTTGAGGCGTGCGGGCACGAACCCGTCGTGTTCGACGTACGTGATGATCCTGAAGCGGACGTCCGAGACCCGGAGGCGGTGGCCCGCGCCCTGGCCGGTGTGGACGCCGTGTGCCATCAGGCGGCGATGGTCGGCCTGGGTACCGGATTCACCGACGCGGCGGAGTACGTCTCCCGCAACGACCTCGGCACCGCCGTACTGCTCACGGCCATGGCCGAGAAGGACGTACGACGGCTGGTGCTGGCCGGCTCGATGGTGGTCTACGGGGAGGGCAGGTACACGTGCGCGCGGCATGGGGTGGTACGGCCCGGACCCCGCGATGTCACCGACCTGGCGGCCGGGCGTTTCGAGCCGCGGTGCCCGGTGTGCGGGGAGGAGTTGTCGCCCGGGCTGGTCGGGGAGGACGCGCCGGTGGACCCGCGCAACGTGTACGCCACCACCAAGCTCGCCCAGGAACATCTGGCCGCCGCGTGGGCACGCTCGACGGGCGGGTCGGCGGTGTCGTTGCGCTACCACAACGTGTACGGGCCCCGGATGCCGCAGGACACGCCGTACGCCGGAGTCGCCTCCTTCTTCCGTTCGGCGCTCGCCCGGGGTGAAGCCCCGCGTGTGTACGAGGACGGTCTGCAGCGGCGGGACTTCGTGCACGTACGGGACGTGGCGACGGCCAACGCGGCGGCTCTGGAGGCGGATTCGGCAGCCGGAGCGCTCACCGCGTACAACACAGGCAGCGGTGAGCCGCACACAGTAGGAGAGATGGCGACGGCGCTGGCGGCGGACCACGGGCCCGAGCCGGTCGTGACCGGCGAGTACCGGCTGGGCGACGTGCGGCACATCACGGCGGACTCGTCCCGGCTGCGGGCGGAGCTGGGGTGGAAGCCGGAGGTCGGCTTCGCGGACGGCATGCGGGAGTTCGCGCGGGCCGGGATGCGTGGCGCGTAGCCTCCCTTGGACCGGTGGTGCTGCCCGCTTCAGGAAGCGGCCGCGGGCAGCACCACCTCGAAGCGGCAGCCACCGGGGATGTTGCGTACGGTGGCACGGCCCTGGTGGGCCTCCACGATGCCGCGGACGATGGCCAGGCCGAGCCCGGCGCCCCCCGGAGGAGTGCGGGCGTGGGTGCCGCGCCAGCCGGTGTCGAAGACGCGGGGCAGGTCCTCCTCGGGGATGCCGCCGCAGCCGTCCGTCACGGACAACACCACGCCGTCGGTCAATCGTTCGGCGGCCACCATGACGGTGCCGTCCGCGGGGGTGCGCCGGATCGCGTTGACCAGAAGGTTGCCCAGCACACGGCTCATCTCCTTGCCGTCCACCTCCACCGGCAGGGGCTCGACCCCGTCCCCGACGAGGCGCACCCCGTGTTCGCGGGCCAGCGGATACACCCCGGCGAGGGCGTCGCCGACCAGGTCGTAGACGGACATCCGGGAGAGCGACAGAGCAAGGCTGCCGGCGTGTATGCGGGAGAGTTCGAAGAGGTCGCCGACCATCTCGTTGAGGCGCTCGACCTCGGTGCGGATCTGCTTCAGATAGCGGTCCGGGTCGGTGGCGACACCGTCCTCCAGCGCCTCGGCCATCGCACGCAGGCCCGCGAGCGGGGTGCGCAGGTCGTGCGAGATCCATGCGACGAGTTCACGGCGCGAGGTTTCCAGGGCGCGCTCGCGCTGCCTGGATTCGGCGAGCTTCGCGCTGGTTGTCTGCAACTCCCGGCTGAGCGCGGCCAGTTCGGCGGTGGCCGCGCCGTGGGGTGCCGTGAAGTCGCCGTCGTCTCCGAAGGAGCGGGCGGCGAGGGCGAGTTCATGACTGCGGGCGACCACCCAGCGGCCCAGCAGCAGGGCGGCGGCCAGGGAGACGACGGCCGCCATCGCGACCACCGTCGTCACAACGGACAGGTCGTGCGCGGACAGGAACATCGCCTGCGCCACGGCCAGGGTGCCCGCGAGCATCGCGGTCACCGCGACGGCGGCCACCACGGTGAGGGAGGTGGTCAGTGAGCGGCGGCGCAGCATCCACAGTGTTCCCGCCCCGAGCAGCCCGGCCGCGCCGGCGCCCAGGAAGGCATACAGAGCGATGAGGAGGGTGGCGTGCATGATCACTCCTCACCCTGGCCGGAAAGGCCGGGAAGATCAGAAGGACCGGGAGGCTCGGAAGAACCGGAGAGACCAGCGAGACCAGAGGGGCCGGAGGGGTTGGAGGATCCGGACGGACCTGCGGCTTCGAATCGGTAGCCGACCCCCCACACCGTCTGGATCAGGCGAGGCCTGGCGGGGTCGTCCTCGACCTTGTTGCGCAGCCGTCGGACGTGGACCGTGACGGTCGAGAGGTCGCCGAAGTCCCAGCCCCACACCTCACGCATCAGGTCCTCGCGGCTGAACGCCCGGCCCGGATGACGCAGGAAGAACGCGAGCAGGTCGAACTCGCGCAGGGTGAGGGCGAGTTCGCCTCCGTTCTTGGTGGCGCGGCGGGCGGCCGGGTCGACGGTGAGTCCGGCCGCGCTGTGGGTCCGCGTGCCCGCGCGGGGCCGCGTGCGGCGCAGGACCGACTCCACCCGCAGCACCAACTCCCGAGGGCTGAACGGCTTGGTCACATAGTCGTCCGCCCCCACCTCCAGGCCGAGGATGCGGTCGTCCTCGTCCCCGCGGGCGGTCAGCATGATGACCGGCACGGGGCCACGGCCACGCAGCCGACGACACACCTCCAGACCGTCCATGCCGGGCAGCATCAGGTCGAGTACCACCAGGTCCGGCCAGTGCGCGGCGGCGCCGGCAAGGGCGGTCGGCCCGTCCTCGGCCCGGTCCACCAGGTACCCGGCGCGATCCAGGTAGCCCGAGACGACCTCGGCGACCGTGGGGTCGTCGTCGACGACGAGGACGCGTGCCGTCCCGGTCCGTCCGTCGGCGGAGGCGCCGGCCACCGACTCGTGCGGTTGCTGTTCCATACGGCCAGCCTCGCACCACGCGCCTTCGAGCGTCGCTCCGCGAGTGGCTCGTCGGCCCTGACGTCCGTGTTTCGTAAGGAGCCGAAGCCCGATATGTGCGTTTCGCGTTCGTAGGGTGAGAGCCGTGATGACCTCTTCCACACCCGAGGACGTTGATGTCGTCCTCCCCTGCCTGAACGAAGCCGAGGCACTGCCCTGGGTACTCGCCCGCATTCCGTCCGGCTGGCGTGCCCTTGTGGTGGACAACGGCTCCACCGACGGCTCGGCGGACATCGCCCGGGACCTGGGCGCCACCGTCGTCCACGAACCGCGCCGCGGCTTCGGTGCCGCGTGCCACGCGGGACTGACCGCGGCCACGGCCGGCATCGTGTGCTTCTGCGACTGCGACGCCTCGCTGGACCCGGCCCTGCTCGTGCCGTTCGTGGACGAAGTCCGGGGCGGCGAAGCCGACTTGGTGCTCGGTCGGCGCCGTCCGCAGGGCCGGGGCGCCTGGCCCGTGCACGCCCGGGCGGGCAATCTCGCACTCGCGCTGATGCTGCGCCGCCGCACCGGTCTGCGCCTGCACGACCTCGGCCCGCTGCGCGCCGCCCGCCGCGAGGCGCTGCTCGCCCTGGACCTGACCGACCGGCGCAGCGGCTACCCGCTGGAGATGGTCGTGCGGGCCGCCGACGCGGGCTGGCACGTCACCGAACACGACGTCCCGTATCTGCCGCGGTCCGGCGCCTCGAAGGTGACCGGGACCTGGCGCGGCACCTGGCAGGCGGTACGCGACATGAGCCGCGTCCTGGCCGAGCGACCCGCCGTACCCACTGCGGCCACGGCACAGGCACAGGCTCAGGCCCAGGCCCAGGCCCAAGGAGGATCCCGCCGGTGACCACCCTGCTCGTCATCGCCAAGGAACCGCGGCCGGGACGGGTGAAGACCCGGCTCACCCCGCCGTTCACACCCGAGGAGGCGGCGGCGCTCGCCGAGGCCGCCCTCACCGACACCTTGAGGGCGGTTGCCGCGGCACCTGCCCGACGCCGGGTCCTGGTCCTCGACGGGAAGCCCGGGCCCTGGCTGCCGCCCGGCTTCGACGTCGTACCGCAGTGCGCGGGCGGCCTCGACGAGCGGCTGGCAGCGGCCTTCGCCGGCTGCGACGGACCGGCCCTGCTGATCGGGATGGACACACCGCAGGTCACCCCCGGCCTGCTCACTGTGGACCTCGACGGGTACGACGCCTGCTTCGGCCCGGCCGAGGACGGCGGGTTCTGGGCGCTCGGGTTGGCGGAGCCGGACCCGGCGCTGCTGCGCGGGGTTCCGATGTCGACGCCCGTCACCGGCGCCGTACAGCGCGACCGGCTCGTCGCCGCCGGATTGCGGGTGCGGGACCTGCCGCGCCTGCGGGACGTGGACACGTCCGCCGACGCCGAAGCGGTCGCCGCCCTCGCACCGTACGGCTGCTTCGCCGCGGAGCTGTCCCGGCTGCGGACGGCCGGCCGCCGATGAGCACAGCACATGAGGTGATCGCGCGGGATCCCGGCGGGCACAGCTGGTCGGCCGACCCCTACGCCGACGCCCTCCGGGCCGGCCGGGGACCGCTCTTCCTGCGCCGTGGCGACGGCTGGCTGCTGCCGCTGGACGTCGAGCGGTGGTGTGCGCGGGCCGACGCCGTGGACCGGCAGGTCCTGGACCGGTGCGAGGGTGCTGTCCTCGACGTCGGGTGCGGGCCCGGAAGGCTGGTCACGGAGCTCGCCGCCCGGGGCCGGACCGCGCTCGGTGTCGACGTCAGCGAGGCCGCCGTCGCCCACACCCTGGGCCTCGGCGGGCCTGCCCTGTGGCGCTCGGTCTTCGAACCGCTGCCGGGCGAGGGCCGTTGGAACACCGCCCTGCTTCTGGACGACAACCTCGGCATCGGCGGCGACCCACGCGCCCTGCTCCGCAGAGTGGCCCAACTACTGCTGCCCGGCGGCCTGTTGATCGCCGAGACCGCCCCCGTGGACGTGGACGAGCGCGCCGACGTCCGTATCGTGCGCGGCACCGACACCCAGGGGGCCACCGGCGCCGCGTTCCCCTGGGCCCGGCTTGGCACCCAGGCGCTGCTGCGGTACGCCCGCCCGCTGGGCTGGCGCACCGCGGATCAGTGGTCGGCCGGTGACCGCTGCTTCGTCTCCCTGCGCAGCCGCAGCACCAGCAACAGGGCGGAACCGCCGAAGAGTACGGCGGTGATCAGCAGCCAGCGGGCGAGGAAGCCGTCCGCGGAGAGGCCGGTGGCGGACTCGTAGCTGTCCGACACCCGGCCACTGATCAGCGGGAACCACACCAGCAGCAGAAGCCCGGAGAAGGCCGCCGGCACCCGGACGTACAGGGTCCAGGCCCGGCGGCCGACGGCACCGAGCGCTCCGGTGACGGCCCTGTCCACGGCCGCGTACAGCGGCAGGAACACCAGGTCGTGCAGCACGGCCGCGCCCACGAACCACAGCGTCACCCCGAGCCAGTCATCGGACAGCAGACGCACACCCGCGTATCCGGCGAGCGCGAACGAGCAGGCCAGGAGCAGTAGTTGCAGCGGGCTGCCCAGCGGAGGGAACGCTCTGCGCATCACAGGTCTCCGAACGTCATCCGGGCCACCCACTTGGTGTTGAGCACACCGGGCGCCGCGGGCACGATGATCCGGGCCGGGTAGCCGTGATCGGGGGTCAGTGGCTCGCCGTTGACGTCCAGAGCGAGCAGGGAACGCGGGTCACGCACCTGGTTGGACCGCAGTGCTGCCCTGCGGAAGGCGCCATGTCGCTGGAGGGACTCCACCATGACGTCGGGGGCCAAGTCCGCGTCGTACCCGACGAGGTGGGCGAGTTCCCGCAGCCGTACGCCTCGCCACCACTGGTCGCCGGTCGACCAGCCCTCCACACAGGCGATGGGCAACGCCGAACTGTGCAGCGGCAGTTCGAGCAGTTCGGCACGGCTGAGCCGGACGGTTCCGGAGGGTCCGGTGAGGACCAGCTGCCACACGTCCTCGCGCGTCTCCCGCGCGCTGATCCCCCGGGACGCGGCCGTCTTGTTGATCTGGAAGCCGCCGGGGCCGCTGCCGGGATCGGCGGCACCGTGCGGCGCGAGGAGGGCGGTGCGCCGCAGCGGACCGTCGAAACTCTGTCCGGCCGTGGTCCCGAACAACAGCAGCGAACCGCCACCGACGAACCACAGCGCGCCACGCCGGGACACGGTGGGCTCGGCCGGCCGCGGGGAGACCAGCGGGAAGTCCGCCTCCCCGCCCGCCTCCTC
>NZ_LIQZ01000030.1 GCF_001418655.1 Streptomyces phaeochromogenes
ACGCGCTCCCCCGCCGACGACCTGCGCGCGGCGGGCCACGGCAGTGTCCCCGTCGTCGGCGGGGGAGCGCGTACGGGAGACATCGTTGTCGATGTCGCGCCGAAGCGGGCCGCGCTCGGCAAGGAGGGGTACGAACTCCGCGCGGGCAAACGCCTGTCGGTGACGGGAGCCACCGAGGCCGGCGCCTTCTACGGGACCCGGACCATCCTCCAACTCCTGGCCCAGGGCGACCGGTTGCCCGCCGGACGCACCGTCGACGTGCCGCAGTACGAGGAGCGCGGCGTCGGCGTCTGCGCCTGCTACATCCACATCACCACCGAGTGGCTGGAGAACCTCGTACGCGACATGGCGTACAACAAGCTCAACCAGCTGCTGCTCGAACTGAAGGTGAAGAGCGACGCGCACCCCGAGGCCAACACCTGGGGCTACTACACCAAGGACGAGATACGACGCCTTGTCGCCCTCGGCGAGAAGTACCACGTCACGATCATTCCGGAGATCAACTCCCCGGGACACATGGACCCTTGGATCGAGAACCGCCCGGATCTCCAGCTCACCGACTCCGACGGCAACAAGCA
This sequence comes from Streptomyces phaeochromogenes, assembly GCF_001418655.1. Taxonomy (GTDB): domain Bacteria; phylum Actinomycetota; class Actinomycetes; order Streptomycetales; family Streptomycetaceae; genus Streptomyces; species Streptomyces phaeochromogenes. The sequence goes on from NZ_LIQZ01000030.1 coordinate 579, forward strand.
GCCCTCCCGGCTCGACATCACGCGCCCCGAGGCCTTCGCCTACTACACGAGCCTGATGGACGAGTACGGGGAGGTCTTCAAGGGCGACTCATGGCACATGGGCGCCGATGAGTACATGCTCGGCTCGGACTTCGCCAAGTACCCGCAGGTCCTGGAGTACGCCCGGGCGAAGTACGGCGCGAACGCCACCCCGCAGGACGCGTTCATCGACTTCGTCAACCGCGTTCACGCCTACGCGGCGGACAAGGGCAAGAAGCTGCGTATCTGGAACGACGGGCTCACCGGCGCCAACACCGTGCCCGTCACCGCCGGGACGACGGTCGAGCACTGGCTGAACGTGGCGACGAAGCCCAGCCAACTCCGGGCCCAGGGCTACCCGTTGATGAACGCGGCCTACGCCCTCTACCTCGTCCGTGGTGGCTTCCACTCGGACACCAAGGGTCTGTACGACCAGAGTTGGGACCCGCGCAGCTTCGAGGGAGAGAAGCTCGCCTCGCGCGAGGGCATCACCGGGGCGAAGATCAGTCTCTGGCCCGACAACGGGCGCGGTGAGACCGAGAACGAGGTCGCGGTCGACACGGATCCGGCACTCCGGCACGTGGCGCAGGCCACCTGGGGCAGCCCTCACCCGGACGCCACCTACGCGCAGTTCACCGCTCGCGCGGCGGCCGTGGGCCACGCGCCGGGATGGCGGGACCTCACCCGCGTGCCCGTCGCGGACGGGACGTACACCTTCCGCGCGGGGACCGCGTCCGTGACGGCCGAGGTGAAGCGCACCCCGGACGGTTACGTGACCTTGAAGACCGCGAACGGCTGTCTCGAAGTACGCGGCGGCAAGCTCACCCTCAACGTGCCGCTCCAGCCCGGTGTCGAGGTGTCCCGCCAGACCTGCGACCCCGCGAACACCTTGCAGCGCTGGCAGTTGGCGTCCGCGCAGGACGGCTACCGGCTCGTCAACGCGATCACACAGATGGCCGTGCACGTCACCGACGACGGTCGGCTCGTGCAGTACCCGCCGGACCAACAGCCGCCCGCTGTATGGCGGTTGACCGCCGGATGACCCGCAGAGCCGTAGCCCGTACGCCAGCCCTGTTGACCCGCTGACCTGAGGAGTCCGACCCGCATGGCAGTCTCCAGACGTCTCTTCGTCACGGCCGCCGCCTCGCTCGTGGCGTCCAGCGGTACGTCCCTGGCCCTCGCGCCCTCCGCATCCGCATCCGCGTCCACCTCCGCATCCGCGGTCTCTGCCTCTGCCTCTGCCTCCGCCTCGGCCGAAGAACCGTGGTACCGGATCCCCGTGAGCCCAGACGACACCCCGGAGGAACTGGTCCGCAAGGCGTCCCAAGTCCGGCCCACGGAACGGCAGATCGCCTGGCAGGCCCTCGAACGCACCGCCTTCCTGCACTTCGGTGTGAACACCTTCACCGGCCTCGAATGGGGTACCGGTGACGAGGACCCCGATGTCTTCCAGCCGGTCGGCCTCGACACCGACCAGTGGGCCCGAGCCCTGCGCGACGGCGGCTTCAAGCTCGCCATCCTCACCGTCAAGCACCACGACGGCTTCGTGCTCTACCAGTCCCGCTACACCAACCACTCGGTGGCGTCGAGCAGTTGGCAGGGTGGACAGGGCGACGTCCTGCGCTCGTTCGCCGACTCGATGCGGCGCCACGGCCTCAAGGTCGGCGTCTACATCTCACCGGCCGACGAGAACCAGTATCTGCACGGCGTGTACGCCAACGGCAGCGCTCGCTCCGAGCGGACCATCCCCACCCGGGTCCCGGGTGACGACCGCCCGGACGGGCCCACCTTCACGCTCCCGGCCACCGACTACGGCGCCCATATGCTCGACCAGCTCTACGAGGTCCTCACCGAGTACGGGCCGATCGACGAGGTCTGGTTCGACGGCGCCCAGGGCCGTATCCCACCGGACAAGGTCGAGACGTACGACTGGGACAGCTGGTACACGCTGATCCGGACCCTCGTGCCGGACGCCACGGTCGCCGTGTCGGGACCCGACGTGCGCTGGGTCGGCAACGAGGGCGGGTTCGCCCGCGAGAACGAGTGGAGCGTCGTCCCCGTCCAGGAGAAGGACAACGGGCGCATGGACTTCGCGCTCTCGTACGACGCGCCCGACATGGGCGGCCGGGACGCCCTGGTCGCCGCGCAACCCGTGGCCGACTACCTCCAGTGGTGGCCGGCCGAGGCCGACGTCTCCATCCGGGACGGCTGGTTCTACCACGCCGACCAACAGCCCAAGTCCGTCCAGCAGTTGACGGACATCTACTTCGGCTCGGTGGGCCGCAACTCGGTACTCCTCCTCAACATCCCCCCGGACAAGCAGGGCCTCCTCCCGGCCGCCGACGTCACCCGCCTACGCGAGTTCCGCGAACGAATCGACCGCGAACTGCCGGAGGACCTGGCCCGCGACGCCAGGGTCACCACCTCCCCAGGCACGATCACGGTCGACCTCGGCCGAGCCCGAGAGGTGAATCGCATCCGGTTGGCGGAGGACATCAGGCACGGGCAACAGGTGGAGGGATTCGTGGTCGAGGCCCAGTCCGGCGGCACCTGGACACGGGTGGCCGAAGCGGGCACGCTCGGCGCGAGCCGCATCCTGCTTTTGCCGACTCCCGTACGGGCAAGGCACTGGCGAGTACGGGTGACACGCTCGCGCAGACCGGCACACCTGGCCCAGTTCGAGCTGCACCGCTCGCGCCCTTAATTAGCGTGCTGGGCTGGCCCCGCGCCCCTTTCAAGGGGCGCGGGGGAACTGCGCACCCAGCCACTCCAACCCGCAGGCAGAACACACCCCCGCCCTAACCCCCTCCCGCTCAAGCCCGGCAGGGCCCCGTACTCTCCCGAGAGATCAACCGCGGCACAGGCACCCGCACCGCCCGTGCCGGCCCCCCGTCCAGCAGCGAGGTCAACTCCTTCGCGGCGGTCCGGCCGAACTCCACCGTGTCGCGGGAGAGCGCCGACAGCCACGGCTTGACCATGCGGCACAGCGCCGAGTCCTCCCAGGCGACGACCGAGACGTCACCCGGCACCGAGAAGCCCAGCTCCGTCGCCGCGGCGACTCCGGCGACGGCCATCACGTCGTTGTCATAGATCAGCGCGGTCGGCCGCGAACCGCCCTCCGCTACGCCGCCTTCCACGATGCCGCCCGCCAGAACCTCGCCCTCCAGAACCCCGCCTTGAAGGACCCGGCGCGTGACGGCGGCGCCCTCCGCGTCCGAGTAGTCCGTGGTCACCGAGCGCACCTCGGCGAGCCCGCGCCGGTCGGCCTCGGCGCGCAGCGTGCGGATGCGGCGCTCGGTGTGCGCGAGGCCGGGCAGGCCCGCGATGTGCACGATCCGGCGGTGCCCCAGCGCGGACAGCTCGTCCACGACGGCGGCCATCGCGCCCGCGTCGTCCGCCCAGACGGTGGACAGACCCGGGTGCCGTGCGTCCGGCGCACCGCCGATGACCACCGCGGGCAGTCCCAGCTCGTCCAGCAGGTCCGGGCGCGCGTCGTCCGTCCGGGGGTCGACGACCAGTACCCCGTCCACCCGGTGCTCCGCCCACCAGCGCCGGTACACCGCGCACTCGTCGTCGACGTCCTCGACCACCTGGAAGAGCAGGCCGAGATGACGCTCCGCCAGGACCTCCTGGATGCCGGAGATGAGCTGCAGGAAGAACGAGTCCACGCCCAGGGTGTCCGCGGGCCTGGCCAGGACGAGACCGACCGTCGCCGCGCCCTCGCCGGAGAGCTGGCGCGCCGCCGTGCTGGGCCGCCAGCCCAGTTGCTCGGCGACCCGGCGCACCCGGTCACGGGTGATCTCGGAGACCCCCGGCCGGTCGTTGAGCGCGAAGGAGACCGCGCTCTCGGAGACCCCGGCGCGCTGCGCGATGTCCTTCATCGTCGGCCGGCGCGCGGGAGACCGCTTGGCTGGCAACCTTGCTCCCCATTTCATGAAGCCGTGCTCAATGAAGCCCTGCTCAATGGGGCTCCGCACTAATGCGCTTGAGTCAGGTCACTCTAAAGCGCATTAGTGATCGGTTGCAAGAGGCGACCTGCAAGCTCATGACCTGGTCTTATGTCCAGCTAATGAATTTAGCGGGGCGGAATCCATTGACTTCCCCACCGCGATGGATGCAAGGTCTGCCCGTCACCTCCGACCCACACCGTCGCAAAGGAGCCCGGTCACCGTGCGCATGCCTCGCAGAGCACTCGCCGCCGCTGTCGTCGCCCTAGCCCTGCCGCTCAGCGCCTGCGGCTCCGGAGGTGACGAGGGCGGTTCCGCCGACGCCTCCGGCAAGGTCGAGGGCGACATCACCTTCCAGACCTGGAACCTGAGGGCCAACTTCAAGCCGTACTTCGAGGGCCTGATCGCCGACTTCGAGAAGAAGTACCCCGGCACGAAGGTGAAGTGGGTCGACCAGCCCGCCGAGGGCTACGCCGACAAGATCAGCGCGGACGCGGCCGGCGGCACCCTGCCCGACGTCGTGAACGTCTCGCCGGACCTCGTCGCCCCGCTCGCGAAGGCGGGCCTCGCTCTCGACCTCGACAAGTCCGCCGCGAAGTACAAGAAGGAGTACCTGCCGGGCGCCTGGGCGAGCCACGAGATACCGGGCATGGAGGGCACGTACGCCTTCCCCTGGTATCTGAACACCGGCCCGCTCTTCTATAACAAGTCGCTGTTCAAGGAGGCCGGCCTGGACGCCTCGAAGCCTCCGAAGACGTACGACGAACTCTTCGACAACGCCCTGGAGTTGGCGGACAAGAGCGACGGCAAGGTCGCCACCCTCGCGAACGTGCCCACCATCGAGGACTTCGGCCGCTACGGCGTCGAGCTGATGAACAAGGAGGGCACCGCCTTCGCGTTCAACGACGCCAAGGGGGTCGAACTCCTCACCAAGTACAAGGAGTTGTACGACGCCAAGGCGCTCGACTCGCAGGCTCTGACCGCGACCCCCGAGTCGTCCGGCAAGAAGTTCCTGACCGGGGCCGTCGCAATGAACCCGGGCAGCGCCCTGGACCTCGGCAACTTCAAGAAGCAGGCGCCGAACCTCTACAAGAACATCGGCATCACCGACCAGATCACCAGCACCGGCAAGGTCAACATGTACGTGATGGGGGTGATGGTCAACGCCCAGACCAAGCGGACGCCCGCCGCGGTCGCCTTCGCGCACTTCGTCACCGACGCGCAGAACCAGATGTCGTTCGCCAAGAAGGTCGCGATCTTCCCGAGCACCGCCGGTTCGCTGGACGACCCGTACTTCACGAAGGAGGACGGCACGGACGAGACCCGCGTCCGGATCGCCGCCGCCAAGTCCCTGAAGAACGCGGTCAATTACACGCCGGTGCTGTTCAGCGAGCAGATGAAGACCGAGCTGCGGAACTCCGTCGCCAAGGCGCTGCAGGGCAAGGTGAGCCCCGAGGAAGCGCTCGACAACGCTGTCAAGGCGTGCGACCGGCTGCTGAAGCAGCAGGGCTGACTGGCATGGCGAGTTCTTCCAGTACCGCTGCCCCCGGCACCGCCTCTCACGGTGCCGGCACCGGGCGGGTGCGGCGCCAACTCCCCACCAGTCCCTGGCTGTTCGCCGCCCCGGGGTTGCTGGTGGTCGGCATCTTCATCCTGTACCCCTTCGTCTCGACGCTGGTCAACGCCTTCACGGACCGCCGGACCCTGATCCCCGGCGAGTTCGTGGGCCTGGCCAACTTCCGGGAGCTGCTGCACGACGAGATGTTCTGGATCGGCCTGCGCAACAGCACGCTGTACGTCCTCGGGGTGGTCCCCGCGCTCGTTCTGCTGCCCCTGCTGCTCGCGCTCCTGGTCCAGAAGAACATCCCCGGCATCGCCTTCTTCCGGTCGGCCTTCTACACCCCGGTCGTCGCGTCCATCGTCGTGGTGGGACTCATCTGGGTGTGGCTGCTCGACGAACGCGGCCTGGTGAACTCGCTGTTGGAGACGATCGGCGTCGGCAGGGTCGGCTTCCTCAGCGACCAGTGGCTGCTCCTGCTGAGCGCGATGGCCGTCACGGTCTGGAAGGGCCTCGGCTACTACATGATCATTTATCTGGCCGCGCTCGCCAACGTGCCGCGCGAGCTGCACGAGGCCGCGTCGGTGGACGGCGCGGGCGCGTTCCGCCGCTTCCTCACGGTCACCGTGCCCGCCGTCCGCTCCACGATGGTGCTGGTGGGTGCGCTCTCCTCGGTCGCCGCCTTCAAGGTGTTCTCCGAGGTCTATCTGATGGCCGGCCCGGACGGCGGCCCGGCGGGCGAGGACACCACGCTCGTGATGCTCGTGCAGCGCACCGGCACCGGCCTGACCGGCCGGGTCGGCTACGCCTCCGCCATCTCGGTCGTCGTCTTCGTCGTCACCGTCGCGCTGATGCTGCTCGTGCTGCGCGCCGACCGGAAGGAGGACGCGTGAGCATCGCCGAGAAGGTGCGCGAGGCACCGGCCGCCGTGGAGGCGGCGCCCCGCCGCAAGCGCGTCACCGACGAGCACGGCCGAAGCGTCCGGGTGTGGGAACTCGCCCTGCGCTACCTGCTGTTGATCGCCGTCCTCGCGCTCACCGTCGGGCCGTTCGTGTGGCAGCTGTCCACCTCGCTGAAGGGCCCGACCGAGGACATCTTCAGCTCGCCGCCCAAGTTCCTCCCCGGCGAACCGACCCTGCACAACTACGAGCGGGTCGCCGAGACCATCCCCGTATGGGACTACGCGTTCAACTCGCTGAAGGTCGCCACCGCCAACGTCGTGACGAACTGCGTCGGTTCGGCGCTCGCTGGTTACGCGCTGGCCCGGCTGCGCTACCGCGGACGCAAGGTGACCACGCTCGTGTTCATCCTGGCGATGCTCGTGCCCGTGGAGGGCATCATCATCGCCCAGTTCACGACGATGCGTGAGCTCGGTCTGAACAACACCCTCATCGGGGTCGTCCTGCCCGGCTGCATCGGCGCGATGAACGTCCTGCTGATGCGCAACGCGTTCCTCAACCTCCCCTACGAGATCGAGGAGGCGGCCTACGTGGACGGGGCGAACGTCTGGCAGCGGTTCCTGCGGATCGCCCTGCCATCGGTGAAGGGCACCCTCGCCGTCGTCGCGATCTTCGCCTTCATGGGCGCCTGGGACGACTTCCTGTGGCCGCTCATCGTGCTCAGCGACCCGGACAAGTTCACCCTGACCATCGGCCTCAACTATCTGCACGGCACCTTCGCCAACGACGAACGGCTCGTCGCCGCGGGCACGATCATCGCCGTGGCACCGCTGATCGCCCTCTTCGCCTGCCTCCAGAGGTACTTCTTCCGAGGTGTCGGCGAAGGTGCGGTCAAGGGCTGAGCCCCGGCAACCACCCGGGCTCGCCCGCCACACCACCACGGGTTCACCCGCCCACAAGCCCTACACCCCCACGTACGCACCCCAGAACCAGGACTCCTGCATGCCTTCTGTCGTGCGCTTCGGCGTCAACTACACCCCGAGTGAAGGGTGGTTCCACCACTGGCTGGACTTCGACCTCGACTCCGTACGGGCCGACCTCGACTCCATCGCCGCACTCGGCCTGGACCACATCCGGGTCTTCCCGATCTGGCCCTACTTCCAGCCGAACCGTTCGCTGATCCGCCCGCGGGCCGTCGAGCAGCTCGTAGACCTCGCGGACGCGGCTGCCGAGCGCGGACTCGACGTCAACGTCGACGGTCTGCAGGGGCACTTGTCCAGCTTCGACTTCCTGCCCGCGTGGACGCAGACCTGGCACCGGCGCAGTCTGTTCACCGACCCCGAGGTCGTCGAGGGGCAGGCGGAGTACCTGCGGACCCTCGCGGCGGCCCTCGCGGACCGGCCCAACTTCATCGGCATGACCGTCGGCAACGAGGTCAACCAGTTCTCGGCGGGCCCCCATCCGGACCCCGACCGGGCGGACCCCGCGCAGATCGACGCCTGGCTGGAGCGGATGCTCACCGCCTGCGAGAAGGGCGCGCCGGGCAAGCTGCATCTGCACGCGGAGTACGACGCGGCCTGGTACCAGGACGACATGCCGTTCACCCCGGCCCAGGCCGCCCGGCGCGGTGCGGTGACCGCCGTGCACTCGTGGGTCTTCAACGGCACGGCCCAGCGGCACGGACGTACCGGAGTCGCGACCGAGCACCACGCCGCCTATCTGATCGAGCTGTCCAAGGCCTGGGCCGACGACCCGTCCCGTCCGGTCTGGCTCCAGGAGGTCGGCGCGCCGGCGCCGCTGGTCCCCGCCGAACACGCCGCCGCCTTCACTCGGGCGACCGTCGCGAACGCGCTCGACTGCACCGACCTGTGGGGCATCACCTGGTGGTGCTCCCACGACGTGTCCCGCGATCTCGCCGACTTCCCCGAACTCGAATACGGGCTGGGCCTGTTGACCAACGACCGCCGCCCCAAGGACAGTGCACGGGCGCTGGCCCGCACGGCCCGCGAGCACACCTACGCCCCCAGGACCCGTACCACCGCGCTCGTCGTTCCCGACAGCCCTGCCGGCCGCTCGCTCTGCGCGCCCGGCGGACCCGTCTTCGAGGCGTTCTTCCGGCTCACCGCGGACGGCGCCCGTCCGGCCACCGTGCTCGCCTCACGCGCGGACGACGAGGAACACCTCGCCGCCCGTGGCATCACCGAAGTCGTCACTCCCGATCAGGTTCCGTAGTCCCCCACAAGAACTCCCACAAGGAGGCACTTGCTCGTGAACCCCACCAGACGCACCGTCCTGCTCGCCGCCGGCACCGGGGCGGCAGCAGCGCTGCTCCCGGCCTCGTCCGCGACCGCCGAGCCGAGGGCCGCGGCGGCACTGCAGCCGTACGCGTCCTACTGGTACCCGGACTCGTTCCCCTCGGGCACCCCGGGCGCCGGCATCACCTGGCGCAGCCTCAAGGCATGGAACGCCGGTACCGACACCGACCTGGCGTTCAACGCGGCGTCGGTGCCGCTCGCCGCCCGTTTCACCCCGACACCGGCGAACACGACGGCCCGCTCTGGCCAGGCCCGTATCCAGTCCCTGGTCTCCTTCGGTCCGACCGCGAGCAACCCCTCGCAGGGCGCGGCCAACGCCGACTACTACGCCCTCACCCACTGGTCGTACGTCGACGAGCTGATCTTCTGGGGCGGCTCCTCCGGCGAGGGCCTGATCCTGGCCCCGAACGCGCCGATCGTGGACGCCGCCCACCGGCACGGCGTACCCGTCCTCGGCAATGTCTTCCTGCCGCCCGTCGCGTACGGCGGACAGCTGCAGTGGACCCGGGACCTGGTGCAGAAGGACGCGTCCGGGCACTATCCGCTGGCCGCGCAGCTCGTCGCGGTCGCGGAGGCGTACGGGTTCGACGGCTGGTTCATCAACGCCGAGACCAGTGGCGGGAATGCCGCCCTCGCCACCGACATGCTCGGCTTCCTCACCGAGCTCAAGACGCTCGGCACGGCGAAGGGCCAGCGCGTCACCTGGTACGACTCGATGACCGTGAGCGGCTCGGTGAGCTGGCAGGGCGCCCTCAACAACCAGAACAGGGTGTTCTTCCAGGCCGCCGACTCGATGTTCGTGGACTTCCGCTGGTCGTCGAGCAGTCTGGCCTCCTCGGGCACCACGGCTCAGCAACTCGGGCGCAGCCGCTACGAGTTGTGGGCGGGTGTCGATGTGGAGGCCAACGGCTGGAACCGCTCCGTGAACTGGGACGCCATGGTGCCCAGCGGCTCGGCCCATGTCGTCTCGGTGGGGTTCTACCGGCCCGAGTGGACCCGCAACCACCTGCCCGCCGGGCGCACTCCGGGCGACTTCCACGCCGCCGACGACCGCTTCTGGACCGGACGCTCGCTGGATCCGGCGAAGCCCGACGCCACCGACACCTGGCGGGCCCCCGCGGTCTCCGTCGCCGACCGCTCGACGGTGACCTCGGTCCCCTTCGCGAGCACCTTCAACACCGGCCACGGACTGCGCTGGTACGAGGACGGCAAGGTGACGTCGGCCGCCGCCTGGAACCACCTCGGCCTCCAGGACCGGCTGCCGTCCCGGCGCTGGGTCGTGCGCACGACCGGTGCACGCCCCGCCGTCACCTTCGACTTCGCCGACGCCTGGAGCGGCGGCAGCAGCGTCTTGGTCTCCGGAGCCCTCGACGCGCCCGCCACCCTGGACCTCTACGCGACCAGGCTCCCGATCGGCGAGGACACGGTCGTCGAGCTGACCCACCGTGCCGAATCGGGGAGTGTGACGGTCGAGTTGGCCGTGGCCACCGCCGAGCCGTCGGGCGCGGGCCAGCCGTATGCGTACACGTACTTCCCGGTCACCGTCGGCAGCGGCTGGGGGACCTCGACCGTACGGCTGACCGGTCTGCCGGCCGACGGCACCGTGCACGGCCTCGGTGTCCGGCTCACCGGGTCCGGCGGCGCCGTGAAGTGGCGGCTCGGCGGTATAGCCGTACGGAACCAGGCCGCCCAGAGCCCGTCCGTCCCGGCCGACCTGAGCATCACCGGCGCCACGGGAGGCGACCTGCGCTTCGCTTGGCGGGCCGTCCCCGGCGGCGTACGCCACTACACGCTGCACCGGGTCCTGCCCGACGGCACCCGGCGCTTCCTCGGCGGCACCGCCCAGCGGGCCTTCTTCGTCGGCGGATTGACACCCGAGGGCGGTGAGTCCACGGCGAGGTTCGAACTGCGGGCCGTGGGGGAGCTTTACACCGCGTCGGCCCCCGCTACCGTCACACACACCTGGTGACCGCCGACCAGGTGGTCACCATCGAAAACCGGTGTTGACCACCGACACCGAAGAACAACCCGCACAACGGAGTTACGGAGCACCTCACATGCATGACGACCGCAGCCTGGTCGAAGCCCGCCTCAAGCGTGTGCTCGACGAGCGCATACGACCCGCCGTGTACCCCGAGTCGGTACCCCTGGAAGTGGCGGTGTGGAACGCGCCCGGCGAGCCCGTGCCGGTCGACGAAGGGCTGTCCGCCCCGGTCGAACCGATCGAGGCGGGCGCGCGGTGGGGTGCTCCGTGGGGCACCAGCTGGTTCCGGGTGACCGGGACCGTGCCCCAGGAATGGGCCGGGAAGACCGTCGAGGCGATCCTCGACCTCGGCTTCGACGAGAACATGCCCGGCTTCCAGTGCGAGGGCCTCGTCTACCGGCCCGACGGCACGCCGGTGAAGGGCCTGAACCCGCGCAACCAGTGGGTGCGGATCGGCGCCCCGGTCGAGGGTGGCGAGGAGGTGCGGCTGCATGTCGAGGCCGCGTCCAACCCCGTCATCCTCGACTACCACCCCTTCCGGCCCACGCAGTTGGGCGACAAGGAGACGGCCGGCAGCGAACCGCAGTACAAGCTGGAGCGCATGGACCTCGCCGTCCTCGACGAGACGGTGTGGCAGCTGGTCATCGACCTGGAGGTGCTCGGCGAGCTGATGGCCGAGCTGCCGGTGGAGTCCGCCCGCCGCTGGGACATCCTCCGCGCGATCGAGAAGGCCCTCGACGCCGTCGATCTGCAGAACGTGGGCGGCACGGCGGCAGCGGCCCGCACGCACCTCGAAGCGGTGCTGTCCGCCCCCGCCGTCCCCTCCGCCCACCGCATCAGCGCGGTCGGCCACGCCCACATCGACTCGGCGTGGCTGTGGCCGCTGCGCGAGACCGTACGCAAGGTCGCCCGGACCACCTCCAACATGACGGCCCTGCTTGAGGACGAGCCGGACTTCGTCTTCGCCATGTCGCAGGCCCAGCAGTGGGCCTGGGTGAAGGAGCACCGGCCCGAGGTGTGGGCGAAGGTGAAGAAGGCCGTCGCCGACGGGAGGTTCGTGCCCGCGGGCGGTATGTGGGTCGAGTCGGACACCAACATGCCGGGCTCAGAGGCGATGGCCCGTCAGTTCGTGCACGGCAAACGGTTCTTCCTCGACGAGTTCGGCGTCGAGAACGAGGAGGCGTGGCTGCCCGACACCTTCGGCTTCGCCGCCGGACTGCCGCAGATCATCAAGGCGGCGGGCTCCAAGTGGCTGCTCACCCAGAAGATCTCGTGGTCCCAGACCAACAAGTTCCCGCACCACACCTTCCAGTGGGAGGGCATCGACGGCACGCGGATCTTCACGCACTTCCCGCCCGTGGACACGTACAACTGCTCCATGAAGGGCAGCGAGATCGCCCACGCGGCGAAGAACTTCAAGGACAAGGGTGTTGCCCGGCACTCCCTCGCGCCGACCGGCTGGGGCGACGGAGGCGGCGGCACGACCCGCGAGATGGTCGCCAAGGCGGCCCGGATGCGGGACCTCGAAGGCTCGGCGACAGTGGTCTGGGAGACGCCGGAGAAGTTCTTCGAGAAGGCGGAGGCCGAGTACCCCAACGCCCCGGTGTGGGTGGGTGAGTTGTATCTGGAGCTGCACCGCGCCACGCTCACCAGCCAGGCCAAGACCAAGCAGGGCAACCGACGCAGCGAACACCTTCTGCGTGAGGCCGAGTTGTGGGCGGCGACCGCGGCCGTCCGGACCAAATTCACGTACCCGTACGAGGAGTTGGACCGGCTCTGGAAGACGGTGCTGCTCCACCAGTTCCACGACATCCTGCCCGGCTCGTCCATCGCGTGGGTGCACCGCGAGGCCCGTAAGACGTACGAGGCGGTCGCCGAGGAGCTGAACGGCATCATCGGCGCCGCCCAGCGTGCGCTGGCCGGTGAGGGGACGACCGCCCTCGCCTTCAACTCGGCGCCGCACATCCGCGACGGGGTGCCCGCGGGCGGAGCGCGGACCCCGGCCGTCGGCGGCGAGTGCACACTCGTGCCGCGCACGGACGGCGGCTATGTGATCGAGAACGGACGGCTGCGGATCGAGATCGACGAGCGCGGACTCGTGGTCTCCGCGTTCGACCTCGCCGCGGACCGCGAGACCCTCGCACCCGGCAAGGCGGCCAACCTGCTCCAGATCCACCCCGACTTCCCCAACATGTGGGACGCCTGGGACGTCGACGAGTTCTACCGGAACACGGTCACCGACCTGGTCGACGCCGACGAGGTCGCCCCCGGTGACGACGGCGTATCGGTCCGGATCGTACGGACCTTCGGGGAGTCGAAGGTCACGCAGGTGCTGTCCCTCGCACCGGGGGAGTGGCGGCTCGACATCGCCACCGAGGTCGACTGGCACGAGACGGAGAAGTTCCTGAAGCTGGCCTTCCCGCTCGACGTGCACGCCGAGCGGTACGCGTCCGAGACGCAGTTCGGGCACTTCTTCCGGCCGACGCACACCAACACGTCCTGGGAGTCCGCCAAGTTCGAGGCCTGCAACCACCGGTTCGTCCACATGGAGGAGCCCGGCTGGGGCGTCGCGGTCGTCAACGACTCCACGTACGGCCATGACGTGACGCGGGCGGTGCGCGACGACGGTGGTACGACCACCACGGTCCGCGTCTCACTGCTGCGCGCCCCGCGCTTCCCCGACCCCGAGACCGACCAGGGCGTCCACCGCTTCCGGCACGCGCTGGTGCCCGGTGCCGCGATCGGGGACGCGGTGCGCGAGGGCTGGCGGATCAACCTGCCCGAGCGGAAGGTCGTGGGCGGGGCCTCGGAGGTCGCGCCCCTGGTGGCCGTCGCCCAGGACGCGGTCGTGGTCACGGCGGTGAAACTCGCCGACGACGGCAGCGGCGACGTGATCGTCCGCTTCCACGAGTCCCGCGGCGGCCGAAGCCGGGCCACCCTCACGGCCGGCTTCGATGTCGAGGCCGTGACGGTGACGGACCTGCTGGAACGGCCGCTGGCCGACGCGGTCGCCCCGGAGCGGGATGGCAACAGGCTCACGCTGAAGCTCCGGCCGTTCGAGCTGGTGACGCTGAGGCTGAAGCGGGCCTGAGGTTTCTTTCAGGGCGCGGGTGGGCTGTTGTTGCTCGCGCAGTTCCCCGCGCCCCTAAAAGCGAAAGACCCGGACGTGGCCCCGTCTTTCAGAGGCGCGGGGCTGTGACATATGCGGCTCCGCCGCGTGGGCGCGACAAGCCCCCACCGGCCCGCAGGTAAGTCACATCGGACCCGGTTCCAGCCCCTAAGGCTGGAGCTGGGTCCGCAGCCACTGCTCCACCTCACCCACATGCGCAGCCGCAGCCGCCCGTGCGGTCTCAGGGTCGCGGGCGACCAGCGCACGGTGGATGGCCGCATGCTCCCGCCGGGTGCGCTCGAACGCGCCCTCCTCCTGGTAGCCGCGCCAGACCCGGGCGCGGAACGTGCGCGAGGAGAGCCCCTCCAGGATGGCCGCCATCGTGTCGTTGCCCGCGGCGACCCCGATGGCGCGGTGGAACGCCAGGTCGTGGGAGAGGATCTCCTCCGGGTCGTCCGTCGCGTTCATGGCCGTCAAGTGCTTCTCGACCTCGGCCAGTTGGTCGGGGGTGATCCGTGCCGCCGCGAGCGCCGTCGCCGTCGACTCCAGGATGCGCCGCACTTCGAGGAGCTCGACCAGCCCCGGCCCCCGGGAGAGGTCCGCGACCACGCCGAAGGTCTCCAGCAGGTCCCCGGCCTCCAGCTGCGTGACGTAGATCCCGGACCCGTGCCGGGCCTCCAGGACGCCCAGGACCGTGAGGGCCCGGATCGCCTCGCGCATCGAGCTGCGCGAGATGCCCAGCTGTGACGCCAGATCCCGCTCGGTCGGCAGCCGCGCGCCGGGCTCAAGACGGCCCTCACCGATCATCGCCTTGATCTGGTCGATGGCGCGCTGCGTCACGGTCCCCTTCTGCGGGGCCGCCGTCGTCCCCTCGGGCAGGCTCTCGTCCACGCCATGTCCTCCTGTTGCCGGGTGCGCCGCAGTCTAACCACTGAGGTGGTCCGACCACTACGCATGAAAACCAGGGAAAATTGCGGTCCAGGGGTGTTGTCAGGGGGAAGTGGTCTGATAAATATGCGTGGCACCTGCTCGATCACGCTCAACGAGGAGCCGATACATGGCCGGCAGAACAGTGCGGTACCGGAACGGTCGAAACACCTCACGGGCGATACGTGCGGCGGCCGTTGCCGCCTGCGCCACGCTCGTACTCGCGGCATGCGGCAGCACCAAGGACAACGTCGCCTCCAAGGGCGACGGCGGAGGCGACGGCAGCGGCAAGGTCGGCGTGATCCTGCCCCTGCTGACCTCGCCGTTCTGGCAGTCGTACAACGACTACGTGCCCAAGATGGCGAAGACCGAGGACGTCGACGCCCTCAAGACCGTCAACTCCAACAGCGACCCGACGCAGCAGATCACGGACATCAACAACCAGCTCAACCAGGGCGTGAAGGGCCTCGTCGTGGCCCCCCTGGACAGCGCCGCGATCTCCGCAGGCCTCGACCAGGCCGAGCGCAAGGGCGTGCCCGTGGTCGCCGTGGACGTGGCGCCCGAGAAGGGCAAGGTCGCGATGGTCGTACGCGCCAACAACGTCGCGTACGGGGAGAAGGCCTGCGAGTACCTCGGCAAGCAGATCCCCTCCGGCAAGGTCGTGCAGATCATGGGCGACCTGGCCTCGGTCAACGGCCGGGACCGCTCCGAGGCCTTCCGGGCCTGCGTCAAGGAGAAGTTCCCGAAGCTGAAGGTCCTGGAGATTCCCGCCAAGTGGGAGTCCGACACCGCGGCCTCCAAGCTGGACACACTCCTCAACGCCAACCCGGACATCAAGGGCATCTACATGCAGGCGGGCGGCGTCTACCTCGCGCCCACGCTGCAGACCCTGAAGTCCAAGGGGCTGCTGAAGACGGTCGGCCAGAAGGGCCACATCGCGATCGTCTCGAACGACGGCATCCCGCAGGAGTACGACGCCATCCGCAAGGGCCAGATCGACGCCACCGTCTCGCAGCCGGCCGACCTCTACGCCAAGTACGGCATGTACTACATCAAGGCGGCGATGGAGGGGAAGACCTTCAAGCCGGGCCCGACCGACCACGACTCCGAGATCGTCAAGCTGCCCAGCGGCATTCTTGAGGACCAGCTGCCCGCGCCGCTGGTGACCAAGGAGAACGTCGACGACCCCGAGCTGTGGGGCAACACGGTCAAATGAGCACACCACTCGTTGAGGCGCGGGGGATAGCCAAGCGGTACGGCCCCACGGTCGCCCTCGCCGACGGACAGCTGACCGTGCACGCGGGCGAGTCCCATGCCCTCGTCGGCCGCAACGGCGCGGGCAAGTCCACCCTCGTCACCGTACTCACCGGCCTCCAGGCCCCCGACGAGGGCACGGTCAGCTTCGACGGCGAGCCCGCGCCCGCCCTCACCGACCGGGACGCCTGGCGGCGCAAGGTGGCCTGCGTCTACCAGAAGCCCACCGTCGTTCCCGAGCTGACGGTCGCCGAGAACCTCTTCATCAACCGGCAGCCGCAGGGCCGCGGCGGCTTCATCAGCTGGCGCCGCCTGAAGACCGAGGCCGCCGAGGTCCTCGACACCTGGGACGTCCACGTCGACCCGGAGGCGCGGACCGCCGACCTCAAGGTCGAGGACCGCCAAATGGTGGAGATCGCCCGGGCGTTGAGCTTCGGCGCCCGGTTCATCGTCCTCGACGAACCGACCGCCCAGCTCGACAACCGGGAGATCGAGCGCCTCTTCACCCGCATGCGCGCGCTCCAGGAATCCGGCGTCACGTTCCTGTTCATCTCGCACCACCTCCAGGAGGTGTACGAGGTGTGCCAGACCGTGACGGTCCTGCGCGACGCCCGCTGGATCACCACGGCCCCGGTCGCCGAGCTGCCGCGGGCGGCCCTGGTCGAGGCCATGGCGGGGGAGTCCATCGCCGCCGTGGAGGAGAAGGCCTCCCGCGGCGACGTGGACGCGGGCGCGCCCGTCGTCCTCCAAGCACACGGGCTCACCTCGGAGTCGTACGAGGGCATCGACCTCACCGTGCGCGGTGGTGAGGTCGTCGGTCTCGCCGGATCCAGCGGCAGCGGCAAGATCGAGCTGGCCGAGTCCTTCGCGGGACTGCACACGCCGACCGGCGGGACCGCCCAACTGGAGGGCAGGCAGCTGCCGTTCGGCGATGTGACGGCCGCCCTGCGCGCCGGTGTCGGGTGTGTCCCGCGCGACCGGCACGGGCAGGGTCTCGTTTTCGGCATGACCGTCGGCGACAACGCCACCATGAGCGTCCTGGACCGCCTCGGCCGGTACGGCTTCGTCGGCACCGACCGCAAACGGGGCTTCGCCGACGAGCTGATCGACCGCCTCGACATCCACACCCAGGGGCCCGACCAGCCCGTTTCCGACCTCTCCGGCGGCAACGCCCAGAAGGTCGTCATGGCCCGGGCCCTCGCCTCCGACCCCCGGCTGCTGGTCCTGATCAACCCCACAGCGGGCGTCGACGTGAAGTCCAAGGAGTCCCTGCTCGCCCGCATGGACTCGGCCCGGGACGACGGCACCGCCGTGCTTGTCGTCTCCGACGAACTCGACGACCTGCGCCGCTGCGACCGCGTCCTCGTCCTCTTCCACGGCCGCGTCGTCGCCGAGCACCCGGCCGGCTGGCGCGACCACGAGCTGATCGCCTCCATCGAAGGAGTGGACCACCATGGCTGACACGAAGGCCCCGTCGGCCTCGGCCTCCACCCCCCTACGGCCACTCAAGAGCAAGGCCGACGCCAAGGCCGTACTCCTGCGCAGGGCACGTGAACTCGCCCTCGTACCGGCCCTGTTGCTGCTGCTCGTGCTCGGTGCGTTCGTCAACGACGCCTTCCTCACCGAGCAGAACATCATCTCCATCCTCGGTGCGTCGGCCGCTCTTGCGATGGTGGTCCTCGCCGAGTCGCTGGTGCTCATCACCGGCAAGTTCGACCTGTCGCTGGAGTCGGTCGTCGGCATCGCGCCCGCCGTCGGAGCGCTGTTGCTGCTGCCCGCCGCACAGTCGGGCTGGGGCACGGAACTGCCCGCAGGAGTCGCCCTGCTCGCGATCCTCGTGGTGGGCGCGATCATCGGCGGCTTCAACGGCATCCTCGTGGTGAAGCTCAAGCTCAACGCGTTCATCGTGACGCTGGCGATGCTGATCATCCTGCGCGGTCTGCTGGTCGGCGCCACAGAGGGCAAGACGCTGTTCGGGATGCCCGACGCCTTCTACACCCTGGCCACCACCACCTTCCTGACCGTGCCCATCTCGGTGTGGCTGGCGGCGGCGTCGTTCGGCGTCGCCGGGTTCTTCCTCAAGTACCACCGCCTGGGGCGCGCCCTCTACGCGATCGGCGGCAACGCGGACGCGGCGCGCGCGGCCGGCATCCGTGTCGAGCGCGTGATGCTCGGCGTGTTCGTCGTCGCCGGGACGCTCGCCGCGGTCGGCGGTCTGATGCAGACCGGCTACGTCGGCGCGATCAACGCCAACCAGGGTCAGAACATGATCTTCACGGTGTTCGCGGCGGCGGTCATCGGCGGCATCAGCCTCGACGGCGGCAAGGGCACGATGTTCGGTGCCCTGACGGGCGTCCTCCTTCTCGGGGTGGTCCAGAACTTGCTCACTCTCGCCCAGGTTCCGTCCTTCTGGATCCAGGCCATTTACGGGGGAATCATCCTGGTTGCCCTGATGATCGCTCGCGTGACCACCGGCCGGGCTCAGGACTGAGCCAACGCCTCGCGACCGTCCCAAGTACCGGACCGAAAGGCCCTTCTGTGTCCTCATCTGCCGCCCGCATCATCGCGGTTGACACCTACGACATCCGTTTCCCCACCTCGCGTGAGCTCGACGGCTCCGACGCGATGAACCCGGATCCCGACTACTCGGCCGCGTACGTCGTGCTGCGCACAGGCAGCGACGACACGGCCGACGGCCTGGAGGGGCACGGGTTCACCTTCACCATCGGGCGGGGCAACGATGTCCAGGTCGCCGCGATCGAGGCGCTGCGCCCGCACATCCTGGGCCGGCCGGTGGACGAACTGTGCGCGGATCCCGGCGCGTTGAGCCGGGACCTGATCGGGGACAGCCAACTGCGGTGGCTCGGGCCCGAGAAGGGCGTGATGCACATGGCGATCGGCGCCGTCGTCAACGCCGTCTGGGACCTGGCCGCCAAGCGCGCGGAGAAGCCGCTGTGGCAGCTGCTCGCCGACGCCACGCCCGAATGGCTCGTGTCCCAGGTGGACTTCCGCTACATCGCGGACGTCCTCACGCCCGAGGACGCGCTCCGCCTGCTGACTGAGGGCCGGGAAGGCGTGACGGAACGCGTCGCGCTGCTGAAGGAGCGCGGCTTCCCCGGCTACACGACCTCGCCCGGCTGGCTCGGCTACTCCGACGAGAAGCTGACCCGGCTGGCCCGCCAGGCCGTCGCCGACGGCTTCACCCAGATCAAGCTGAAGGTCGGCGCGGACCTCGCCGACGACGTACGCCGCTGCCGGGTGGCCCGTTCCGTCGTCGGCCCCGACATCCGCGTAGCCATCGACGCCAACCAGCGCTGGAACGTCGACGAGGCCATCGAGTGGACCAAGGCACTCGCCGAGTTCGACCCGTACTGGATCGAGGAGCCCACCAGCCCCGACGACGTCCTCGGCCACGCCGCGATCCGCAAGGCGATAGCCCCGGTCAAGGTCGCCACCGGCGAGCACGTACAGAACCGGATCATCTTCAAGCAGCTGCTCCAGGCGGGTGCCATCGACGTCCTGCAGATCGACGCGGCCCGTGTCGGCGGTGTCAACGAGAACCTCGCGATCCTGCTCCTCGCGGCCAAGTTCGGCGTCCCGGTCTGCCCGCACGCCGGCGGCGTCGGCCTGTGCGAACTGGTCCAGCACCTCTCGATGTTCGACTACGTGGCGCTGTCCGGCACGACCGAGGACCGCGTGATCGAATACGTCGATCATCTGCACGCCCACTTCCTCGACCCGGTGGTGATCAGAGAGGGTCACTACATGGCACCCACCTCACCGGGCTTCTCGGCGACCATGCGGCCGGAGTCCATCGCGGAGTTCACGTTCCCCGGCGGCACGTTCTGGGCCGCCGACCTCGATCGGCAGAAGGAGCAGGCGGCATGAGCGACTTCGAGGGCCTCAAGGCCCTGGTGACGGGCGGCGCCTCCGGCATCGGCCGGGCCACCGCGGAGCTCCTCGCCTCCCGGGGCGCCCAGGTCGCCGTCCTCGACCTGGACCCCACGAGCGTCGAGAAGCCCCTGCTCGGCTACCAGGCGGACGTCACCGACGACGACTCCGTACGCCGGGCCGTCGCCGCCGCGATCGCCGACCTGGGTGGCCTCGACGTGCTCATCAACAACGCGGGCATCGGCGCCCAGGGCACCGTCGAGGACAACGACGACGAGGTCTGGCACCGCGTGCTGGACGTCAACGTCGTCGGCATGGTCCGCACCGCCCGGGCGGCCCTGCCGCACCTGCGGAAGTCCTCGCACGCGGCCATCGTGAACACCTGCTCCATCGCCGCCACCGCGGGCCTCCCGCAGCGCGCCCTGTACTCCGCGTCCAAGGGTGCCGTCCTGTCGCTGACCCTCGCCATGGCCGCCGACCACGTCCGCGAGGGCATCCGCGTCAACTGCGTGAACCCCGGCACCGTCGACACCCCCTGGGTCGGCCGCCTCCTCGACGCCGCGGCCGACCCCGCCGCCGAACGGGCCGCCCTGGAGGCCCGCCAGCCCACCGGCCGCCTCGTCACCGCGTCCGAGGTCGCGGGTGCCCTCGCCTACTTGGCGAGCCCGCTGTCCGGCGCCACCACCGGCACGGCGCTCGCGGTGGACGGCGGCATGCAAGGGCTGCGACTGCGTCCGGCGGGCCAGTGAGCGGGCCAGTGAGCGGGCCGGTGAGCGGGCCGGTGGGCGGGACGGTGAACCGGCTCGGTCGCAGCGGCGTGGAGATCACCAGTCTCGCCCTCGGCGCCGCCGGCATCGGCAACCTCTTCACCGAGGTCCCCGACCAGCAGGCGTACGAGACCGTCGGCGCCGCCTGGGACGCGGGCGTCCGGTACTTCGACACCGCGCCCCACTACGGCATCGGCCTCTCCGAACGCCGCCTGGGCGCGGCCCTGAGCGAGCGCCCCCGGTCGGCGTACACCGTCTCGACCAAGGTGGGCCGCCGCCTGGAGCCCAGTGACGCGGGCGGTGACGACCTCGCCAACGGTTTCGCCGTGCCCGCCACACACCGCCGTGTGTGGGACTTCAGCGCGGACGGCGTACGCCGCAGCCTGGAGGCCAGCCTGGAACGGCTCGGCCTCGACCGGGTGGACGTCGTCTACCTCCACGACCCGGACGACCACGCGGAACAGGCCTTCCGGGAGGGCTATCCGGCGTTGGAGAAACTCCGCGCGGAGGGCGTGGTGGGTGCGATCGGCGCGGGCATGAACCAGGCCGAGATGCTCACCCGCTTCATCCTCGACACCGACGTCGACGTGGTGCTGTGCGCCGGGCGCTACACCCTCCTCGACCAGGGCGCGCTCACCGAACTGCTGCCGGCCGCACAGGAGCGCGGGACCTCGGTCGTGATCGGCGGCGCCTTCAACTCCGGTCTGCTGGCCGACCCCAAGCCCGGAGCGACGTACAACTACACGGCCGCACCGCCCGAGATGCTGGACCGAGCCCTCGCTCTCAACGCCATGGCCGACCGGCACGGCACCACCCTGCGCGCCGCCGCCCTGGCCTTCTGCGCCGCCCATCCGGCCGTCGCGGGCGTCCTCGTGGGGGCCAAGTCGCCGCACGAAGTCCGGGACTGCGCCGAGCAGTTCGCGGCGCCCGTGCCCGCCGCCTTCTGGCAGGAGGTGCGGGACGCGGACCTCCTGCCCGCCGACGCCCCCGTACCCGGCGACCAGGCGTCGAAGCCGAAGGAGCCGTCATGAGAGTGGCCCTGCACACCAAGGTCCGCGCCGACCGCGTCGCCGAGTACGACGCCGCCCACCGCGAGGTCCCCGAGAAGCTCACGGACGCGATCCGCGCCGCCGGAGCCACCTCCTGGACGATCTGGCGCAGCGGCACCGACCTCTTCCACGTCCTGGAGTGCGAGGACTACCCCCGGCTCCTCGCCGAACTGGAGCAACTGCCCATCAACGTGGCCTGGCAGGCCCGGATGGCGGAGCTCCTCGACGTGGTGCACGACTACTCGGCCGATGGCTCGCAGGCGGAGTTGCCGGTCGTATGGGAGCTGCCATGACCGTACGCACGGGCGCCGTCGACGCCCACCATCACGTCTGGGACCTCTCCGTTCGGGACCAGGACTGGATCACCGGCCCCGAACTGGCGCCCCTCAGAAGGAACTTCACCGTCGAGGACCTGGAACCGGAGGCGCGTGCGGTCGGGGTCTCCCGGACCGTCCTCGTGCAGACGGTCACGGTGGCGGAGGAGACCCCGGAGTTCCTGGCCCTCGCGGAGGCACACGACCTGATCGCCGGAGTCGTCGGCTGGACCGACCTCACCAGCCCGGACGTCGGAGACGAGCTGGCCCGTCTGCGCGAACTGCCGGGCGGCAGACACCTCAAGGGCATCCGCCACCAGGTCCAGGGCGAGCCGGACCCCGAGTGGCTCCTGCGCGAGGACGTACGCCGTGGACTGGCGGCGGTCGCCGAAGCGGGCCTTGTCTACGACCTGGTGGTCCTACCGACCCAGCTCCCGGCCTGCGCGAGGGCGGCGGAGCTCCACCCCGAACTCACCTTCGTCCTGGACCACTTGGGCAAGCCCCCGATCGCCGCGGGCGGGTTCGAACCCTGGGCCACCGGCCTCCGCGCGCTGGCGGCTCTGCCGAACACCGTCTGCAAGCTCTCCGGGATGGTCACGGAGGCGGACCCGAAGGGCTGGAAGGTGGGCGACCTGACCCGCTACTCGGACACCGTGCTGGAAGCCTTCGGCCCCGGCCGGCTCATGTTCGGCTCCGACTGGCCGGTGTGCACCCTCGTCGCCTCGTACGCCGAAGTGGCCGACATCGCGGGCCGGTTGACCGGGAAACTCAGCGAGAGCGAACAGGGGGAGGTCTTCGCGGACACCGCGACGCGTGTCTACGGCCTCTGAGGCATGGTGCCGAGTCACATCTACGACCTCTGGACCACCGAGTCGAGCCGCGTCGGCGGTAGGAATTCCCGTACATACGTCCGCTCCCAGCACGCGCCCGTCTCCCGCAGTTCCCGCCAGGTCGTGTACCGGTAGCGGAAGAGGCGGGCCCGTACGTACCGGGGCGGTGTGTCCGGCGGGAACGGGGAGCGGCGCAGGAGACGCAGGGTGTCCCGGTCGTTCTCCAGCAGCCTCTCGACCAGGGCGCCGAACCACGATTCGGCGTAGGCGGGGGAGAGCGCGGCGAACCACATCATCCAGTCGAGCCGCAGATGGTACGGGGCGAACTGACGCGGCCAGCGCCCCGGATCACCGGGCTTGCCCCTGAACTCGTACTCCCGCCAGTCGGAGTCCTCGCGGGGTACGGCGTCGGCCGTGCCCTCGACCACCACCTCGTACCGGACGCGACTGACGCTGCCGAACGCCCCGTAGGTGTTCACCAGGTGGAGGGGGTCGAAGGAGCGGTTCATGACCTGGCGGCGGGAGATCATGTTGCGGACCGGGCGGTAGCTCAGTGTCACGAGCAGCGCGGCGACCACGAGGACCACGACCTCGTACCAGAGCGGGGCGCCAGGGGCGTCCGGGGCCGTGCCCGGGAGCTCCAGTGCCGAGAGGGCCAGCACGATCGTGATCCAGTTCAGCCAGGAGAAGTTGCCGGACAGGATCAGCCACAGCTGGGTGAGGATCATCAGGGAAGCGGCGGCCGTGGCGACGGGCTGAGGGGTGAACAGCAGGAAGGGCACGACGAGTTGGGTGACGTGGTTGGCGGCCACCTCGACCCGGTGCAGCGGCTTCGGCAGATGGTGGAAGAACCAGCTCAACGGGCCCGGCATCGGCTGGGTCTCGTGGTGGTGGTCGAGGCAGGTCAGCTTGCGCCAGCACTCGTCGCCGCGCATCTTGATCAGGCCCGCCCCGAACTCGACGCGGAACAGGATCCAGCGCAGCAGGAAGAGCACCACGACCGGCGGCGCGACCTCGTCGTTGCCCAGGAAGACCGCGAGGAAGCCGGTCTCCAGGAGCAGGGACTCCCAGCCGAACGAGTACCAGGTCTGGCCGACGTTCACGATCGACAGATACATGACCCAGGGCACCAGCCAGAGCACCATGGCACCCCAGAGCGGCAGTTGACCGTCCAGCCCCGCGACGAGCGCCACCGACACCGCACAGCCGGTCCACGCCCAGGCCGCGAAGAAGCGGTCGGAACAGTGGAGTTGGAACACGCTCGGCGCCTGCCGGAACGGCACCCGCGCCACGAACCGGGACACCGGCAGCATCCCGCGCTCGCCGATCAGCGCACGGAACTGCAGCGCCGCGCCCAGGAACGCGACGAGATAGATCACGGCCAGAGCCTTCTGGAGGACCAGCCGGCTCATCCAGTACTCGGGGGCTGTGAACCACTCCACGGAGCCCGCTCCCTTCCCTTCCATTGTGACGCTGTGTGACTCTCTCCGGCTTGCGGGGTTCCCGGGACCGACGCAGACAATGGTGGACATATTGCCCGGAGTGGACCGGGACGGACGGGAGAACGTGGTGCGCATACCCACCAGAACCCTCGTCACGGCCTGCGCGCTCTCCGCGGCGCTCCTCACCGGGGGCTGCGGCGGCGACGGGGACAAGGCGTCCGACTCCGCCACCTCCGGCGGGGAGGTCTTCCTCCAGCCGGTCGCGGACCAGGGCCCGGACCCCTTCACCGACTCCACGGCCACCACGACCGCGACCCCACCGCCCGTCACCCGTACGCCCCGGTCCACGCCCACCGGAAACGCCACGGCCACGGGGGAGGGCGTCCGGTCCGTCTCCGGCGGCACCCCGGGGCTCTATGGCGGCACCCGACGCGTCGGCAGCTGTGACGTCGACCGGCAGGTCCGCTTCCTCACCGCCGACCAGGTCAAGGCGCGCGCCTTCGCACAGGCCGCAGGCATCGCCCAGGCCGGCATCCCCGACTATCTGCGCGGGCTGACCTCGGTCGTGCTGCGCGCCGACACCAGGGTCACGAACCACGGCTTCCGGGACGGACGCGCGACCGAGTACCAGGCCGTCCTCCAGGCGGGCACCGCCGTCCTCGTCGACAACCGGGGCGTACCGCGCGTGCGCTGCGCCTGCGGGAACCCCCTCAAGCCGCCGGTCGCTCTCCAGGGAACCCCCGGGCACAACGGCAGCCCGTGGTCCGGCTACCAGCCCGCCAAGGTCGTCGTGGTCACTCCGGCCCCGCGGGTGATCGTCAACATCACGATCATCAACATCCAGAACAACACCTGGATCGAGCGGAGGATCGGCGACCACCACGGTCACGAGGACCGCATCGTGCCCGCGCCCGTCGTCGACCCGCACAGCCCGCGCCCGGACGGATCCTCGCCGGCGCCGGACGAGTCGTCGTCCGATCGGCCGTCGCCCGACGGGTCGTCGTCGGAGAGCTCCTCGGAAAGCGCCGAAGACTCCGCGAGCGACTGCGTGACACCGACCGTGACCATCACCCCCGGCACCGCCGAGGGCACTCCGACGGACGACTCCACGGACACCACGTCCCCGGACCCCTCGGACTG
>NZ_LIQZ01000300.1 GCF_001418655.1 Streptomyces phaeochromogenes
CGCCGCTGTACGTCGACTTGCGCCAGGTGTCAGGGGTGTTCCTCATGGGAGTAATCCTGCGCCATCGTCCCGATGAGGGCCAGGGAACTGTCCGGCGACAGTGCGCAGGCCGTGAGCAGTTCGAAGCTGCGCCGCTGTTGCTTGACGGTGAGGGGGTCGTCTTCCAGTCGGCCGGTTCCGACCGCTTCCAGGAAGAGCAGTGGTGGAGCGTCATCGAAGTCCATCAGCTTGATCGAACCCTCCATCGACGCATGCGCACCGGCTCCGAACGGGATGACTTGCACGATGGCCTGGTTGCGGCGCGCCACGGCGACGACGTGGCGCAGGGCTTCCGCCATCACTTGGCGTCCGCCCGTCACGCGGCGCAGTGCGGCCTCGTCGATCACCACCCACAACAACGGTTCTGTTGGACCGCCGAGAATGCGGGCTCGGTCCATCCGGAGCGTCACCATCTCGTCGAGCTTCGCGTCCGATGCCGTCGGTCGGTACGCACGGAACACGGTCCGCGCATACGCAGGAGTCTGGAGCAGTCCGGGGATCAGCAGAGGCGCGTACTGTCTGATCGCCGTGGCCTGCTCCTCCGCTTCCACCGCGTCGGCGAAGTGCTCCGGATGCTTCGACTTGGCTGCCGCCTTGCAGTTCCGTGCGAAGAAGTCCGCCGTCTCAAGGGCGTCGTCAAGCATGCGCGCGTACTCCGCCTGCATCCGACGAGTCCCCGCCTCCAGCTGGCCGATGAAGGACCCGCTTACGAACAGCCTTTGGCCCAACTGCTCCTGGCTGAGCCCCTTCTTCTCGCGCGCGTGTCTCAGTTCCGCGCCCAGCAGCGCGCGAGGTGAGGAGGACGGGTCAAGGTCCTTCGATCCAGGCATGTGCAACTCCCTGTCCGACAGGAGGTGTTGTTGGGGCGCCGTCTCTGGCCAGGTTAGAGCCGGGACGGCCACGCTGTGTGGTGAACGTGAACACTCAGAGTGGAGGCAGGGCGCGATGGAGATGACGTCGAGTCAGCGGGTGCGGTCGACGGAGGACGTGGTGGCGTGCCTCCGGGCGGCCCTGGAGGGGGCGGGCGTCGCGCTGCCGTCGCTCGGCGTCGACCCGGTGACGGCGGCCACCGGTGAACCGTACGCACTGGTGGAGCTGGGGCGTTGCAACGTACGGACGGCGGTCCGGCTGGCCGACGCGCTGCGCGGGGCGGCGGCGGGTGGGGACACGTGAGCCGGGAGTACGCGGTCGACCTGCGCGACGGTCGGGTCGGGCAGGTCATGGGGCGCGAGGGCGGCTACGTACAGCTGCGGCCCGTGGGTGGCGGGCGGGAGTGGGACTGTCCGCCGGAGGCGGTCGGCGAGGCTCCGGTGGGGGAGGTGCTGCGGGCCCGGGTGCGGCGGCTCAACTGGGAGGGGCGGCTGCCGTGACCGGGCGGGCGGCCGGACTACGGGCCCGTCGGCGGGGCGACGACCAACTCCGTGTCCGGGTCGTGGGCGGTCCACGGAGGGCCGGCGACGATCAGGGTGGCCCGGGCCCACGGCTGTTCCCGCAGCATGAACGGCAGTTCCTCCAGGAGCCAGTTGGCCACGTGCTCCCGCTGTTCGGGGGAGTCGCCGTCGCGGACGGTCAGCAACCGCTCCTGCTCGTCGAGGTCGCCCTGCATCCACACCGAGGCGTCCAGCCACGGGGCGAGCTCCTCGCGGATGATGCCGGTGCCCTCGACCCAGATGACGTCGGCACCGGCGGGGACGGTGATCGATCCGGGCCGGTCGTGGGTGATCCAGGGGGTAGGGCGGAAGTCCACCGACTCACCCCGGTGCAGGGGTTGTAGGACGTTCTCCGCGAGCGCGGCGCCCCAGTCGAAGCAGGCGTGGTTCCAGGCGACGTCGTCGGTGTGCACGACGGCGGAGTCGGGCACCGCCTCGCGCAGCCGCTCGGCCAGGGTCGTCTTGCCGGCGCCGCCCCGGCCGTCGATCGCGATCATCCGGGGACGTCCGGTGACGTCGGGCGATGCCTCGCGCAGCTGCCGGACGGCGTCGCGCACGGTCACCACCCGCCAGCCGACGGCCTCGGTCTCGCCCGGATGCAGCCGCATCGACAACCCGCCTCACACGTCCCGTCTGACACGTCCCGTCTCAGACCTCTTACTCGTCGTCCTCGTCGTACTCGTCCGGGATACGCATCCCGGGGCCGCCGACCTCCATGCCGCGCGGGGTCGCGCGGTCCTTCGGCTCCTCCCAGGCCTCCTGGCGGCCGAGCGCGGTGAGGTCGAGCCAGCGGTAGCCGTTGTGGAACTCCTCGATGCCACGGCCGAAGGTCGAGTAGGTGTGGAACACCTCGTCGCCCACCCGCAGGAACGCGCTGATGCCCGGCCAGTCGCCGCGCATGCTCTCCGACCAGGGCATTCCGGCCTCGGCGAGTTCGGCCTCGGTGCGGTGGAAGACCTGGACCGGCGCGACGCGGTCGTCGACCGTCGCGTGGAAGTCGAAGTTGAAGTCGCCGCCGGCCGAGGAGTACCAGGGGAACGTCCAGCCCATCCGCTCGCGGTAGGCGGCGAGTTTCGCGTAGGGCGCGCGGCTCACCGCGGCCAACGTCGTGTCGCGGGCGTGCAGTTGGCGCAGTCCGGCGATGCCGTCGGCGGCGGAGGAGCAGCTCGGGCAGCCGGTGTCGCGGGGGTGCTCGGTGCCGTCGGCGTCGATGTCGTACGTCCACATGAAGTGGTGCATGACCAGCTGGGGCCGACCCTCGAACAGGTCGAGCAGGGACACGGTCCCGTCCGGGCCCTCGAAGGTGTACGGCTTGTCGACGCGGACCATCGGCAGGCGCCGCCGGTCGGTGTTCACCCGGTCGCGTGCCCGGGTGAGCTCCTTCTCCTTCGCCAGCAGTTCCTCGCGGGCCGCGAGCCACTCCTCGCGTGACACCACCTCGGGCAGGTTCCCCATCGTCGCCATCGCGGGCCGCCTCCCAGCTGCTCTCGCCATTGCTCTTGCCACTGCTCCTGCTACGGCTCTGTGCTCTCGTCCGACTCGGACTCAAGCCTCGACGAACACGACCGTCTCGTCGAGCGGAGCCCGGCCCGTACGGGTGTATCCCAGTGTGGTGTCCTCGAACCCGATCGACATGCCACAGAAGAGGGTGAGCTCGTCCGGGGGTGACAGAACCTCCGCGACGGTCCGGTGGTACTTCGCCCACGCCATCTGCGTACAGCTGTGCAGCCCTTCGGCGCGGAGCAGCAGCATGACGGTCTGCAGATACATGCCGACGTCGGACCACTGGGCCGGGCCCAGGTCGCGGTCGATGTAGCAGAACAGCGCGGCGGGCGCGCCGAAGCACTCCCAGTTCGCGGCGGCGGCCCGCTGGCGCGCCTCCAGGTCCTCGCGCGGAATGCCGAGCGAGCCGTAGCGCTGCTCACCGAAGGCGGAACGGCGTTCGCGGTACGGGGACTTCAGCTCGGGTGGGTACATCTCGTACTCCGGCTCGTCCCAGGGGTCGCCCGCGGCCAGGCGCTCACCGGCGCGCTTCTTGAGCCCGGCCAGCGGACCGTCGGTCAGCACGTAGGCGTGCCACGGCTGGAGGTTCGACGCGGACGGCGCCCGGGCCGCCGTGGACAGTACGCGCTCCAGTGCCTCCCTCGGGACATGCCGGTCGGTGAACTCGCGCACCGCCCGTCGGCTCGTGACCGCCTCATAGACGTCCAAGGCCGCCTACCTCCCATCTGCCCGCCGCCGCTCGACGGCATCTTTTCCGTCTCGGTCCACTTCTCGATTTACGTATCGACCACGACGGTATCATTCGATACTGTCTCGTGTTTAACTGTCTCCGAGTACGAATCCTCTGCCCCGGCTCCCCGCCCGGGCCCCGCATCCTTGGAGAAAGCGCATGACCACGCTGCTGCACATCGACTCGTCCGTGCTCCCGGGCGAGGCGTCCTCGTCCCGTTCGGTCGCGGACGCCTTCCGCAAGGCATGGGAGGAGCAGCACCCGGAGGGCAGGGTGATCCACCGCGACCTCGCCGCCGACCCGGTGCCGCACATCACCGCCGCCGCCTGGTCCGCCGGCTTCACGGACCCGTCCGAGCGCACGCCGGAGCAGGCCGCCGCGTTCGGTGAGCGCGTGCGGCTCATGGAGGAGCTGGAGCGGGCGGACGCCGTCCTGATCGGCGCGCCCATGCACAACTACTCGATCCCGTCGACCCTCAAGGCATGGCTGGACAACGTGTTCCTGCTCGGCCGTACGGCGGGCGAGGCCCCCTCCGCCCAGGGCACCCCGGTCGTGGTCGTCGCCAGCCGTGGTGGTTCCTACGCGCCGGGCACCCCGCGCGAGGGCTTCGAGTTCGTGCAGAACTACCTGGAGGTCGTCCTCCAGGGCGCCCTCGGCCTGGACGTCGAATTCATCGTCCCGGAACTCACCATGGCCCCCAGTAACCCGGCCATGTCCGAGCTGATC
Source organism: Streptomyces phaeochromogenes (assembly GCF_001418655.1). Taxonomy (GTDB): domain Bacteria; phylum Actinomycetota; class Actinomycetes; order Streptomycetales; family Streptomycetaceae; genus Streptomyces; species Streptomyces phaeochromogenes. The sequence goes on from NZ_LIQZ01000300.1 coordinate 4,429, forward strand.
CCCCTCTACGAGGTCTCGCGCGAGCGCGCCTTCAGGGACGCGACCGCCAAGGCCAAGGCACTCGCGGAACGCCTTGCCGCGTAGCCCGACCCTGGCGCGGGATCGCGCCTACGCCTCGCCGTCCGCGGGGTAGGCGAACCGGGTCAGCAGGTCCGTCAGCAGTTCGCGCTCGCCGGGCGCCAGGTCGGTGACCAGGCTCTCGGCCAGCGGCTCCGCCCCCGCGTGGGCCGCGTCGAAGAGCTCGATGCCCTGCCGTGTGATCTCCACCGCCCGCACCCGCCGGTCCTCCGGAACGGACTTGCGTACGGCGAGGCCCTTGCGTTCCAGGTCGTCGACGACCCGCATGATTCCCGCCTTGTCCGTCCCCGTCGCCGCCGCGAGGTCCCGCTGCACGGTGGGGCCGCGGTCGACCAGCACGATCAGCACGGCGAAGTGCCGCAACTCGATGCCGAGCGGCCGGAGCGCCTCCGACATCACCGCTGCCGCCCGCCAGTGCGCCTGCCGCAGCAGCAGACCGAGAGCGAAGGGCGAGGCGTCCCCGGGGCGGTCGGTCGCACGTGAGGTGGTGGTGGCGGGGCGGGGAGCGTCGGCGGTCATGGGGGCATGCTACCGCTGTTAATTCAATCGATACGGTATCGATTGAAACGATGCGTAACCCGGGGATGGGGTCCGCGCCCGCGTTCCGCGCGAGAATGCGCCAAAATTGCTGACAATTTTGTGGGCGATTCGCTCGGTATGGCGGTGGACCAGGCAGGACGTGGTGCTGGGGAGTGGTGGCCGGTTCCCTGTGCCGCGGCTGGAGGGGCACAGGAAGTCTTAAGAAATCGCTGCTGCACTGGGGTCCGTCGGCGCCCAACCGGGCGTTGGCAAACGGTTGTTGACCGTATGGGCCGTGCAGACAGGAGACGGAAGTGCAGCGTAGAGCAGTGGTCATGGGACTCACGGCAGCCGCGGCGGTACCGGCGGTCGGGTTCGCCTCCGGGGCACGGGCCGCGCAGGCCGCGCAGGCCGCGCAAGCCACTCGGGCCGGGAGCGGGACCTCCTCGGCGCCCTCGGCAGCCGCGGGACGCTCATCCCTGGTCTTCGACCCAGGCGCCTACACCGAGTCCACCATCACCATCAAGGACACCGACGGGATCGCCCACGAGGTCGTCCACCGCTTCCACAAGGTCGCCTCGTACGTGGCGAAGCCGGTCGACGCGGCGTACCAGTCCCTGAACGTCAGCGTCCCGGTGCGGATCGACGGGGTGCCCGTCGACGCCACCGACGCGCCGATCCTCCTCGCCAACGCCATCGGCGGTTACATGCCGTCGTCCGTGGCGAACAACACCGGGATCGTGGCGTCCGGCATGGGCGGCGGGACCAGCCGCCAGGCGCTGGCGCTCGCCGCCGGGTACGTCGTCGTGGAGCCGGGCGCCCGCGGCCGTACCCTCGTCGACGCCACCGGGACGTACTACGGCACGGCACCGGCCGCCATCGTGGACCTGAAGGCCGCCGTGCGGTACCTGAAGTCCAACAAGGGCCGGGTCCCGGGCAACGTGCACCGGATCGTCTCCTCCGGCGTCAGCGCGGGCGGGGCCCTGTCCTCGCTGCTGGGCGCGTCCGGCGACAGCCCGCTCTACGACCCGTACCTGAAGGCGATCGGCGCGGCCGACGCGAGCGACGCGATCTTCGCCGTCGGCGCCTGGTGCCCGATCACCGACCTCGAACACTCCGACGCGGCGTACGAGTGGTGCTGGGGCGACAACCCGCTGGGCAGCGGCGCGCAGGTCGACCCGGCCGTTTCCCGGGACCTGAAGGCCGCGTACGGCGACTATCTGGCCTCACTCGGGCTGCGGGCGAAGGGCTTCGGCAGGCTCACCGCGCGCAACCTCGACGAGTACCTGCTGAAGACCCACATTGAGCCGTCGGCCACCCGGTACCTCGCCGCCCTGTCGGACACGGACCGCGCGGCCTATCTCTCCGCGAACACCTTCATCACCTGGTCCGGCGGCCGGGCGGCCTTCTCCTGGGCCGACTTCCTCACCCATGTGGGCGCCCGGAAGAAGAACGCGCCGTCGTTCGACGGCTTCGACCTGGCCACCCCCGAGAACAACCTGTTCGGTACGGGGACGACGAAGGCACGCCACTTCACGCTCTACAGCCTGCGTCACGAGAACGGCGACAGCGCCCGTCTCGACGCCGACATCCCCGCGAAGCTCGACCTGATGAACCCGATGCACCACCTCGTCGAGGACCTCAACCGGAACCGGTCGAAGCACTGGTGGATACGCCTCGGCACCAAGGACAGCGACACCTCGCTCTCGGTCGCGGGCAACCTCTCCGCCCGCCTGACGTCCCTGGGCGACGACGTCGACACCGCCTACTACTGGGACGCCGGCCACGGCGCCGACCAGGACCCGGGCGCCTTCATCAAGTGGATCGCCGAGGTGTCGGGCTAGAGGCGCGGCGCCCGGCTAGATGTTCCCCATCGGCTCGATGTCGATCTTCACGGGGGTGCCCCAGATCCGTAGCACCTCGTAGTCGGTGAACTCGTGCACCAGTCGGTAGGCCATGCTCGGGCGGGGGCCCCGGCGCTGGGCGGCGAGATACAGCTCCGCCTCCTGTTTGTCGCGGCGGGGCGTGCCGCAGAGCTGCCAGGTCTGGCCGGTCCACAGCTCGGGGAGCCAGCGCTGCTGGGGCTGGGGCCGGTCGCCCCGCACTCCGTAACGCGACTTCGTGCGCTCCCCGATCTCGTCCGGGGCGGTCGGACGGCCCTGCGGGAACGAGTCGTTGACCTTCGAACGGCGGGCGAGACGGCGACGGGTCTCGCAGAGGAGGCACAGGTCCGGGGCGTCCTGGTCGACCGGGCCCGTGGGGTGCTCGGGGCACCGCGTGGTCGGCGCCGCCGTCGTGACGGTCTCCTCCAGCAGATCCAGAGCCCGCTTGAGATCGGCCTTCACCTCATGCAGTTTCGCGTCCTGCGTGTCGGAGGACAGGGCGTCCCCGTGCTCGCCGAGTACGCGCAGGGCGCGGCCCAGAGCGGTCAGTTGCGCGTGGTTCACGGTTCTCGTACCCCTTCCTGTTCGGCCTCCCTAGACTCCCACGTCCCACTGACAGTCCAGCTCTGCCCGCATTCGCTCGCACACCTCCGCCACCGCCTCCTCGTCCGGTACGGCGCCCGCGTCGAACATGGCCATCTGCAGGGCCGGCCCGTGTACCCCGTACAGATCGAGGTCGGCCTTCAGGGCGGGCTGCACGACGAAGTGGACATGGCCCGGTACGGCGCCCGCGTGGGACCAGAGGCAGACGTAGACCTGCTCGGGGCGGGTCACCGCGGTGACGGCGGCGGCTACCCGTCGAAGGAGCGGGCCCAGTTCGGCGGACTCGGGCGGTGTCAGGTCGGCGATGTGGAGGACGTGGCGGAGCGGTTTGACGACGAGCGTGCCCAGGCCCAGAGGGCCGACGCAGTGCTCGACGACCCACAGGGCGGTGCGGTGGACCGTCCCGCCCGGGAGGTGCTCGGTGCCGGAGGTGAGCCGGCAGGCCATGCAGGTCGTTCGGTCGGTTCCCGGCTTCCCGGTCACGGGCGTCGCTCCTTCCGGCGGACGGCGGGAGGGGAGCGTGCCGGTCAGCGGAGCGCCGCTGCCAGTGCCGCGCGCAGGTGGCCGTCGCTCTCCTCCAGGAGGCGGGTAGCCGTCGGGCCGTCCACGTTGCCCAGGATGGTGAGGATGGCGTTCTTGACCTCGCCGTCCGTTGCCGCGAGGGCCGCCTCGATCTCGTCGTCGGAGGCGCCGGTGGCGAGCGAGACGATACGGCGGGAGCGGGCGCGCAGCTTCTCGTTCGAGGCGCGTACGTCGACCATCAGGTTCCCGTACGTCTTGCCGAGGCGGATCATCGTGATCGTCGAGAGCATGTTGAGGACGAGCTTCTGTGCCGTGCCGGCCTTCAGGCGGGTGGATCCGGTCAACAGCTCGGGGCCCACGACCACCTCGATGCCGTGGTCGGCCGCCGCCGCCAGGGCGCTGTCCGCGTTGCAGGACAGGCCGACCGTGAGGGCACCGAGCGCCCGCGCGTGCTCCACCGCACCGATCGCGTACGGGGTGCGGCCCGAAGCGGAGACGCCCACGACCACGTCGTCCGCCGTGAGGTCCAGCGCGGAGAGGTCCTCCACGGCCAGCTCCGCCGAGTCCTCCGCGCCCTCGATCGACGTCGTCATCGCCGCCGGGCCGCCCGCGACCAGGCCGACGACCTCGGAGGGGTCGGTGTTGAAGGTGGGCGGACACTCGGACGCGTCCAGCACCCCGAGCCGGCCGGCCGTGCCCGCGCCCGCGTAGACGAGCCGCCCGCCGCGCCCCATCCGCTCGGCGATGGCGTCGATCGCCGCCGCGATGCTCGGCAGCTGCGCGGCGACCGCGCCCGGCACGGTCGCGTCCTCCCCGTTCATGAGCTTCGCGATGTCGAGCGTCGGCAACTGATCGATCTCGGACAACTCGGGCCGAAAGGCCTCAGTGGTCAGGCTCTCCAACTGGGCCCGCACATCACGGTAGTTGGAGGGGGAGGAGTGCGAGGGGGCGTCGGTGGCATCGGCGCTGGAGGTCATGTACGACGGCTCTTTCTGGTACGGGGTGTTCTGGTGCTGAAGTTTCGTCCGCGGGTTTCAGAGTGCCGGGGCGCCTGGCCTTTGTCTTTCAGGTGCGCGACCAGCCCCCACACACCTGCAGCTACCCACCGGCCTCGAACCGCGGCTATCGAGGTGTGCTCCGGTGACGGTGCGCCAACGCCTCGTACGACGCCGACAACGCGGGCGCCGCGGTCTCGTACGTCCTCTGCGCGACCCCGATGAACAGGCAGTCCACCACCAGCAGCTGGCTCGTCCGCGAGGACATCGCCGCCGGCCGCAGCTCGCTCTCCCGGGCCGTGGACGTGGTGAGGATGTGATCCGCGTACTGGGTGACGGGACCGTCCGGACGCCCGGTGATCGCGACCGTCGTGGCCCCGCGCTCGAACGCGACCCGCAACGGCTCGATGACATCGCCCGTCGACCCGGAGTGCGTGATCGAGATCGCCACGTCCTTGGCGCGCAGCTGCACTGCGTTCGTCACCGCGAGGTGCGGGTCGCTGTGCGCCTGGGCTATCAGACCGATCCGCAGGAGCTTCTGGGTGAGGTCCTGCGCGACCAGGCCGGACGCCCCGACGCCGTACACGTCGATACGGCGGGCGGCGGCGAGGGCGGCGACCGCCGCGCCGAGCTGGACCGTGTCAAGCCCGGCCGCCGTGTCGGCGAGCGTCTGCTGTTCGTCGTACGCGAGCTTGGCGACCACGTCCGCGATCGGGTCGTCGACCGCGATGTCGGCCGTCACGGCGGGGGCGCGGCCCGACTGCTGCTGGGCGGCGAGTCCGGCGAGGGCCAGGCGCAGGTCGCGGTAGCCGGGGTAGCCGAGGAGGCGGGCCGTACGGACGACGGTCGCCTCGCTGGTGCCGGTCAGTTCGGCGAGGCCGGTGACCGTGAGGGCCGCACAGCCGGCGGGGTCGGCGGCCACGGCCTCGGCGACGCGCTGCATGGAGCGGGTCATCGAAGGGGCGAGCGTGCGCACCTTCGCCGCGAGGGCCGCGGGGGCCGGCGGGGCTTCGCCCGCGAAAATTTCCTTCACTTCGTGGGTCACGTATGAAAGATATTTTCGCTTTGGGGGAGGGGTCAAGGGGAGAGG
>NZ_LIQZ01000301.1 GCF_001418655.1 Streptomyces phaeochromogenes
GTCGGCGGCCCGCTGCTCGGCGGTGTCATCACCGACACCAGCTGGCTCGGCTGGCGCTGGTGCTTCTACGTCGGTGTGCCGTTCGCGGTCATCGCGCTGATCGTGCTGCAGAAGACCCTGCACCTGCCCGTCGTGAAGCGGGACGTGAAGGTCGACTGGGGCGGCGCGTTCCTGATCTCCGCCGCGGTCTCGCTGCTGCTGGTCTGGGTCACCTTCGCGGGTGACAAGTACGAGTGGGTGTCGTGGCAGACGTACGCCATGGTCGGCGGTGCCGTCGCTCTGGGGCTGCTGTTCGTGCTCGTCGAGTCGAAGGCCAAGGAACCGATCATCCCGCTGCGGCTCTTCCGCAACCGGACCATCACCCTCTCCTCCCTCGCCTCGCTCTTCGTGGGTGTCGCGATGTTCTCCGGCACGGTCTTCTTCAGCCAGTACTTCCAGCTGGCACGGGACAAGTCCCCGACGATGTCGGGTGTCATGACGATCCCGATGATCGGTGGCCTGTTCATCTCCTCCACCGTCTCCGGGCAGATCATCACCAAGACGGGCAAGTGGAAGGTCTGGCTGGTCAGCGGCGGTGTCCTGATCACCGCGGGGCTCGGTCTGCTGGGCACCATCCGGTACGACACGGACTACTGGCGGGTCGCCGTCTTCATGGCGCTGCTGGGTCTCGGCATCGGCATGATGATGCAGAACCTGGTGCTGTCCACGCAGAACCAGGTGGCGCCGGAGGACCTCGGCTCGGCCAGCTCCACGGTGACCTTCTTCCGCTCCCTCGGCGGCGCGATCGGCGTCTCCGCGCTGGGTGCGGTGATGGCCAACCGGATCACCGACTACGTCAAGGACGGCCTTGCCGGCCTCGACCCGAAGGACGCCGCCGCGGCGGCCGGTTCGAGCACCGGCGGCAGCATCCCGGACATGGACGCGCTGCCCGCGCCGCTGCGCACGGTCATGGAGAGCGCGTACGGGCACGGCATCGCGGACGTCTTCCTGATCGCGGGCGCGCTGGCGCTGCTCGCCTTCCTCGTCACCCTGTTCATCAAGGAGGTTCCGCTGCGTACGTCGGGTGCGCTGGCGCAGGCCGCCGAGGCGCAGCCGGATGTCACGGCCGTGGCCGAGGCCACCCCGGCGAACGCCGCGGCCGTCTCGACCGAAGCCGCTTCGACCGAGGCCGACGAGCGCGTCCCCAGCTGGGCCGTCGCCGACACCGGAACCGGAAGCAGTAGCGATAGCAGTAGCGGAAGCGACAACGGCTTCGGCGCCGAGGCCGGGCCGGCCGGCACCCAGCGGCTCGCGGCCGTCGCCACCGTGGCGGCCGGAGCGGGCGCCGCCTCCGGCAACGGCCCGGGCGGGGTCGCGGTGCGCGGCTACGTCCGCGGTGCCGAGAGCGCGCCCGTCCCCCGGGCCGCCGTCACGCTGATCTCCCTCGCGGGCCGTCAGCTGGGCCGCTCGGTCGCGCAGGCCGACGGCGGCTACGCGGTGGACGCGCCCGGCACGGGTTCGTACGTGCTGATCGCCTCCGCGGACGGGTTCCAGCCGCAGGCCTCGACGATCGTCGTGAACGGTGAGCCGCTCGCGTACGACATCCTGCTGAGCGGCACGAGCGGGCTGTCCGGCACGGTGAAGGCCGCCGAGGGCGGGAAGCCGGTCGTGGGCGCGATGGTCATCGTGACCGATGTGCGCGGTGACGTGCTGGCCACCGGGACCACCGGTGAGCAGGGCGAGTTCGCCTTCGCCGAGCTGGTGCCGGGCACCGTGACCGTCGCGGTGAACGCCGCCGGTCACCGGCCGCGGGCCCTTCCCGTCGAGGTCGGCGGCACCGGGGTCACCCGGATCGAGGTCGCACTCACCGCGGGCGCCCAGCTCCAGGGCGTCGTGCGGGCACCCGGCGGACCGCTGGGCGACGCCCGGGTCACGCTCGTCGACGCGGCGGGCAACGTGGTCGGCACCGCCACCACCGGGGCCGACGGGGCGTACGCCTTCGCCGACCTGGACAGCGGCGAGTACACGGTCATCGCGACCGGCTACCCGCCGGTGGCCACGGCACTGACCGTGAACGGCGGCGGCGTGGACAGCCACGACATCGAACTCGCCCACCCCGGCGAGTAGTCGAGAGCCAGTTGAGAGCCAGTTGAGAACCCCGGCCCGTGGCGCGTGCTCTTGGGAGAGGCACGCACCACGGGCCGGTTTCATTTACGAGAGGTTGCTTGCCATGGGACTGACCGCGCGGATCCGTACGAGGGACGGCTGGGCCGTGTCGCACGCGGTCGTCACGGTGACCGACGGGACGGGCACGCAGGTGGTGCGCGCCGAGGCGGACGAGGAGGGCGGCGTACGGGATGCGACGGAGCTCGCGCCCGGGGCGTACACCGTGATCGTCACGGCCGTCGGGTACGCGCCCGCCGCGTCCAGTGCGATCGTGACGGCGAGCGGCCGGGCCGCCGTCGGCACCGTCACCCTCGCCCGGCAGGGCGGCACCGAACTGCCGCCGCCCGGCCCCTGGACCGTCGACCCGGCCCACTCCTCCGTGGGCGCGGTCGCCCAGCACCTGGGGATCTCCAGCGTGCACGGGCGGTTCACGGAGTTCGCGGGCTCGATCGACATCGCGCCGGACGAGGTGGCCAAGTCCCGGGTGGAGGCGGTGATTTCAGCGGCGTCCATCGACACCGGCAACGCCATGCGCGACGGCCACCTGAAGTCCCCGGACTTCCTCGACGTCGAGCGCCACCCGCAGATCACGTACGTCTCGACGGGCCTGACCCCGGCCACCGGCACCGACCGCTGGACGGTCCACGGCGAACTGACCATGCACGGGGTCGTACGCCCGGTCGACCTCGACCTGGCCTACCTGGGCACCGGCGCCGACCCCTGGGGCGGTACACGCGCGGCCTTCCGCGCCACCACCGAACTGCGCCGCGAGGACTTCGCCATGAACTACAACCAGGTGCTGCAGGCGGGCATCGCGGCGATCGGTACGACGCTGAAGGTGGAGCTGGACATCCAGGCCGTACAGGGCGGGACGCTACCGTCGCTGTGACGCTCGGCCCGGCGCCCCGTCTGACGCCCCGTCCGTCGTGCGGGCCACCAAGTCGCCGCACAGGTCACGGAGTTTGATGTTCGCGTCCTGGGAGACGCGGCGGAGGGTGTCGAGGGCCGTCTGCGCGGTGCAGTGCTCCTGAGCCATGAGGATGCCGATGGCCTGGTCGATCACGCTGCGCGAGAGCAGCGCCGTGCGGACGTCGCCCGCCGACGCCCGCTCGCGCTCGATGCGCAGGGCGGCGTTGATCGCGTCCGAGGTGTTCGCCGCGAAGGCCCTGGCCCCGGCGCGGCTCCCGCGGAAGGCGCCCTCCGTGGTGGCGTAGAGGTTGAGGGCGGCGTCGGTCTCGCCGTCGACCGCGAGCGGCACGGCCAGCACCGTACGGACTCCCCTGGAGAGCGCGTACGCGGCGTACGTGGGCCAGCGGTCCTCCTGGGAGAGGTCGGGTGCGTGCTGCTCCGCGTCCGAGTCCGCCGCCCGGACGCAGGGGCCGTCGCCGTTCTCGTACTGGCGCTGGTCGAGCCCGCTGGGCAGACCGCCGGTGCCCGCCACCGTCAGCAGGCGCCCGTCGCGGCGCACGGTGATGCTGCACGCCTCGGCGCCCTCCACGGCGAGCACGGCGCGGTCCGTGAGATCGCGCAGCAGTGTGTCGAGGCCGCCGGTGCCGGCCAGCGCGTGGTGCAGTGTGGCGGACTCCGGGGCGGTGGCACCCGCCATCTGTTTGTCGTGATGGTCGGGATCGGCGGGATCGGCGGGATCGGCTGAAGGTCTCATGGGGCTCGGGTATCCCGTCGCTGCCCGGTCACTCGCTGCTTCTGGCATCGACGATCCTTCTGGCCAGGTCACGGAGCTTGACGTTCTCCCGCTGGGAGGTCCGGACGAGGCTGTCGAAGGCCTCGGACGCGTCGATGTCGAGGCGTTCCATGAGGATGCCCGTGGCCTGGCCGATCAGGTCCCGGGTGCGCATGGCCTCGGTGAGCTGCTCGCGGGCGGTCGCCGAGTCGAACGCGATGCTGACGTGCGCGGTGAACAACCGGCCGATCCGGGTGGCCGAGTCGTCGAAGGCCCGCGGCTTGGTCGCGTACGCCGTGAGGACGGTGAGCCGCTGGCGTTCGGCGCGCAGCCGGAGCGAGAGGACCGAGCGCAGCCCGAGGTCGGAGAGGGCGGGTTCGCCGTCGTCGTCGCCGGAGGCGCTGTCCTCGATACGGGCGACCGGGGAGGTCCACAGCCGGGTCCAGTGCTGGTGTTCCCCGCCCGAGGCCAGGGCTTCGGCGGAGCGGACGATCTCGTCGGTCCATGCGAGGGTCTGGCGGTGGGCCTTGCGCTCGATGACGGAGATACCGGCGTGCTCGGCGCCGGGGAGGATGTGCACGGCGAGGCGGACGGCGGTGCGCAGGGTGCCGCGGGGACTGGACGTCTCGTGCAGTTGCTGAGCCGCGACCGTCAGTGTCTCGGCCAGCTCAAGACCCCCAGGAAAACGGGGCAATTCGGAAAACTCAGACGCAGCCACCACGAACCTCTTCGGCATGCACGGCCCCGGATCCCGTCGTCGGTTCGACGACAGACCCCGGCGGCTGTGCGCAGGAGAGCTCCGCAGCACATTCCCGACTGCGAGCACAGGACGAAGAGCCACTTTAGCTGCTCCGTTGGGGTGAGGGCGCGGCTCTTCGTACGTGCTTCCGATATCGCCCGCACGCGTGGTGCAATGGGTGTGCGGGTCAGGAAGCGGCCTCATCGGAATCCGGACGAACGTCTGCCAGGTGAGTGCGATGACCTTCTTCCCGAACCCCTATGACCTGCCGGAATGCACCCTGCTCGGGTTTCCCTCGGAGATCGACCTGAGCAACGCCGATGTCGTCCTCGTCGGCGCCCTGGACGTCGTGGACGCCAGGAGGGACCGGCTGCGGCTGCTGGTCCTGGACCTCACCCGTACGCACTTCATGGACTCCCAGGGCGTCCGCGTGATCGCCGGCGTCCGCGTCCGGCTGCCCCGGCCCGCCCAACTGCGCGTGGCGGCACGGCCGGACGGGGTGGCGAGCCGTGTCCTGGAGCTGACGGGGATGCGCCGCGACGTACCGGTGTACGACAACCTCGCGGAGGCAATCGGGTCCTAGGCCGCCGCCTCCTTGCCGCCTCCTTGTCGCGTCCTGGGCCGCGTCTTGGGCGGCGTCCTGGGCAGAGGGAGTTCTAGGCTGGGGGCATGGCATCGAACATCGCGACGAACACGTCCGTCTCCCTCGACGATCTGCTGGACTTCGTACGCCCCCGCCACCGCGCCATCCTGCTGACGCGCAGGTCGGACGGCGGTCCCCAGGGCTCCCCGCTGACCTGCGGAGTGGACGACTCGGGCCGCATCGTCGTCTCGACCTACCCGGAGCGCGCCAAGACCCGCAACGCCAAGCGCGACGACCGCGTCAGCCTCATCGTCCTGAGCGACGAGTGGAACGGCCCCTGGGTCCAGATCGACGGCACGGCCGAGGTGATCGACTCCCCCGAGTCGGTCGAACCGCTCGTCGAGTACTACCGCAACATCGCGGGCGAACACCCCGACTGGGACGAGTACCGAGAGGCCATGCTCAAGCAGGCCAAGTCCATCATCAGGATCACCCCTGAGAGGTGGGGCCCGGTAGCCACGGGCGGCTTCCCGGCAAGGCTGGCCCCACAGGAGTAAGCCCCCTTTTTTTCTTTCAGGGGCGCGGGGAACTGCGCATCTTTTGGCGGCACGCAAAACTGCGGCACCTTGCCGGCAGGGGGCGCCGCACAGTCTCAGGGGCGCGGGGAACTGCGCAATCTTTTAGGGGCGCGAGGAACCGCGCACCCAGCCCCCACCCACCCGCACTCACCCACCGGCCTCGCGGAGCGCCTCGCTGGCGACGGCGCTCTCGATCCCCGCCACCAGCAACTCGAACGCCACAGAGAAGTCCCGCTCCCGCATCTCCTCGACCGTGTCGCCCCCACGCGCCTCCATGAGCCCCGCCGCACTCTCGTAGTTCTCCGCGAACTGAGGATGCCCGCTGAACGTACTCATGGCCTGGTGAAAGTACTCGTCCTGCGTCATCCCCGCGGACGCGCACCGCTGCACGAAGTGCCCCTCGATCGTCCCGAACCCGTACACCCACTGGAAAACGGCGGAGATCGCCCCGCTCTGCCGCCGCAGGGACAGCCCCGTGTTCCGCACGACCTCCTGCACCCGCAGCGAGAACGCCATGGAGTGCGGCCCGATGTTGAGGAACGTGCCGACGAGCGGCGACACCCAGGGATGCCGTACGAGCAGACCCCGGTACCCGACGGCCAGCGCCCGGAGCTGCTCGCGCCAGTCCTCGCCCGACTCCGGGTCGGGCAGCTCCAGTTCGCCGAACACCGCGTCGAGGGCGAGCTCAAGAAGATCGTCCTTGGTGTCCACGTACCAGTAGACGGACATCGCGGTCACGTTCAGCTCGGCGGCCAGCCGGCGCATGGAGAACTTGGCCAGCCCCTCCGCGTCGAGCAGCCGTACCGTGACCTCGGTGATCCGGTCGCGGTCGAGCGACGACGGCTGCCCGCCCCGGGCACCGCCGCCCCGCGGGGCCTTGCCCTCCAACCAGACGCTGGTCCGCGCCGGACGCTTGGCCCGGTCGGCTGCCCTCACCATGGCGCACCTTCCTCGGAACTCTTACGGAGGGGGCTACCCGGAACACCGAGGTCCGCCCCTCCCTGATGCTAAGCGGGCCCTATGCCGCAATCGTCACGGCGGAGTCTGCCCTCCCCCAGTACTGAACATCTGGGTGGTACCCCCATGGCCCTCCGGAGCAACGCCGCGGCCAGCAGTCCACCGAGGAGGACGGCGACCGCGCCCACGAGTTGACTGGTCTCCAGACCCGAGGCGAACGCGTCCGTGATCCGCGCTCGCTCGTCCGCCGACTCCGCGGAGGCCAGCGCCGCCGGCAGCGAGGCCGCCGCGACCGAAACCAGCGCGGCGAAGCGGGAGTTGAGTACCGCGCCGAGCACCGCCACGCCGAGTCCGACGCCGAACTCGGCGAGCGTGCCGTTGACGCCCGCGCCCACCCCCGCCTTCTCCGGGGGAATCGCGCTCATGATGGCGTTCGCCATGGCGGGCATGGCGAACGCGATGCCCGCGCCCATGACGACCAGGCCCAGCAGCATGCCGCCGTAGCCGCCGTCCGTGCCGCCGCCGAACAGGGCGATCGCGGCCAGGCCCGCCGACAGCATCGTCATACCGAGGGCGATGGCGGCCGGGGTGCCCAGCTTGGCGACGATCCGGGCGCCCACACCGGCGAGGTTGAGGGCCACGACGGACAGGGCCATCGGGGCGATGCGCAGGCCCGCCTCCAACGGCTCGTAGCCGAGGACGAACTGGAGGTGCTGGGTGAGCAGGAAGAGGGAACCGCCCATGCCGAAGGCGACCAGGATCGCGCCGGCGACGGCACCGATGAAGCGCTGGTTGCGGAAGAAGTGCATGTCCAGCATGGGGTGCGGGATGCTCAGCTCCCATCGGACGAAGGCCGCCAGGACGGCGACGCCGACCGCTCCCGACCCCAGGACCTGGAACGACGTCCAGCCGTGCTCGGGGCCCGAGATGATCGCGTAGACGACCGCGGTCATGCCGATCGTGGAGAGCGCGGCGCCCAGGAGGTCCGGGCGGTCGCCCTGGGGGTTCTTGGACTCGGGGACCAGCTTGAGTACGGCGACCAGCGCGAGGGCGGCCACGGGGAGGTTGATCAGGAAGATCGCGCCCCACCAGAAGTGTTCGAGCATGACGCCGCCGAGCAGCGGGCCCGCCGCGAAGCCGAGGGAGTTGACCGTCGACCAGAGGCCGATCGCCTTGACCCGCTCGGTGTCGTCGAAGATCTGCACGACGACGGCGAGGGTCGTGGTCATCAGGAGCGCGCCGCCGACGCCCATGCCCGCGCGGGCCGCGATGAGCTGGGTCGCGCTCTGGGCGAGCCCCGCGGTGACCGAGCCGACGCCGAAGAGGACCAGGCCCGTGGCCAGCATCTTCTTCCGGCCGTAGCGGTCGGCCGCGCTGCCGGCGGTGAGCAGCAGGCCCGACTGGACCAGCGAGTACGCGTTGATCATCCACTGGATGTCCGCCGTGGACGCGTCCAACTCCTTTGTGAGGGAGGGGATCGCGACGTTGAGGACGGTGTTGTCGAGCAGCACGGTGAGCGTGGCGAGCAGGATCACACCGAGGATCAGCCAGCGCTGGGGGTGGCCTTGGCTTTGCCCCAGGCCGTGGCTCTGGCTCCGACTTGGGCCTTGGCTTGGGCTTTCGCCCTGCGAGGTTGACATGCCATACACCGTAGAACATCTCCCATACGCTGTACAACACAAAAAGAGAGGGGTGGTGGCCGAGGCACTTTCGCCTCGGACACCACCCCTCTACTGCTCTACTGCCGCCGCCTCCGGACTAGCTCGTCGGCTGCGTCAGGTCGTAGAAGGTGGACGAACCCACCGTCACCTCCTTGAAGTTGTCCTGCACCCACTCGCTGATCTGGGTCCCGGTGCCGGAGCTGTCGCTGCCGCCACCGCCGCCCATGGAGCCGGAGGAGATGAAGTAGTGGATCTTCCCGTCCTCCACGTACTTCTTGAACTGGGCCAGCGTCGGCGACGGGTCGCTGCCGTTGAAGCCGCCGATCGCCATGACCGGGTCACCGGTGGAGAGCTGGTAGCTCGCGGCGTTCTGGGCGCCGATGGCCGCCGCGACCCAGGTGTAGTCGCCGGAGTTCTTCTCCAGGAGGGCCTTGGCCTCGGAGCTGACGGTCGCGCCGTTGAGCAGACCGCCCACGCCGCCACCGCCGCCCATACCGCCGCCGTCGCCGGTGCCGCCACCGCGCTGGGTCTGACCGTTCTGGCCCGTCTGACCGTTGCCGGTCTGGCCGTTGCCGTTCTGCTGGCCCTGGCCGTTCTGGCCGCCGCCCGGCATACCGCCGGTCGGGGGCTGGCCCATGCCGCCGCCCTGCTGGTTCTGGCCGGTGCCGCCCTGCTGGTTCTGGCCCGGCATACCGCCGCCGCCACCGGGACCGCCGCCCATGCCGCCACCGCCGCCCGGGCCGCCACGGCCGCCCGAGACCGCCGGACCGGCCGTCACGATCGAACCGGTGTGGCCCTCGTTCAGCGTGGTGAGGGTGTACGCCGTCGGACCCGCGAGGGCAGCGACGAAGCTCAGCCCGACGACCCCGAGGGCCAGTCGGCGCCCGAGCCGCGAGACGAAGACCAGGCCGAGCGCGGCGACCAGGCCGCCCACCAGGACCAGCCACTTCAGCCAGGGCAGGTAGTCGGAGGAGCGGTTCAGGAGGACGTACCCCCAGACCGCGGTGGCCGTCACCCCGGCCGCCATGGTGAGCGAGACCCACACCTTGCCGCGCTCTTCCCACAGCACGCTCGCGCCCATGCCGATCACGGCGGCGACGTACGGGGCGAGGGCCACGGTGTAGTACTCGTGGAAGATGCCCTGCATGAAGCTGAAGATCACCATGGTGATCAGCAGCGAACCGCCCCAGGCGAGGAACGCGGCGCGGGCCGTGTCGGTCCGCCTGGCCTTCCAGGTCAGGACGACGCCCGCGGCGAGCACGATCAGCGCGGCCGGGATCAGCCAGGAGATCTGGCCGCCGATGGAGGAGCTGAACATCCGGTCCCAGCCGGTCTCGCCCCAGCCGCCGCCACCGCCTCCGCCTCCGACGCTGCCGGTCTCCTCGCCGTTGATACGGCCGAGTCCGTTGTATCCGAAGGTCAGTTCAAGGAAGGAGTTGTTCTGCGAGCCGCCGATGTACGGGCGGGAGGACGCGGGCCACAGTTCGACGACGGCAACCCACCAGCCGCCCGCGACGATCATCGACAGGCCCGCCAGGAGCACCTGGCCGATGCGCTTGCGCAGGGTCGTCGGTGCGAAGACCACGTAGATCAGGGCCAGCGGAGGCAGGATCAGGAAGGCCTGGAGGGTCTTCACCAGGAAGGCGAGACCGACCGCGGCACCCGCCCACACCAGCCACTTCGTCTGGGCCTTCTCCATGGCGCGCAGTACGCAGTAGACCGTGACGGCCATCAGGAGCGCGAGGGCCGCGTCCGGGTTGTTGAAGCGGAACATCAGCGCGGCGACGGGCGTGAGCGCGAAGACCGCCATCGCGATGAAGCCGGCCGCGGCGCTGAACCGGCGGCGCAGGGCCCCGTACAGCACTCCGGCCGTGGCGACGGCCATGAGGACCTGCGGGAACAGGATCGCGAAGGAGTTCAGGCCGAACAGCCGCACCGACAGCGCCATCGGCCACAGGGAGGCCGGGGGCTTGTCGACGGTGATGGCGTTGGCCGAGTCGAGCGAGCCGAAGAAGAAGGCCTTCCAGGACTGGCTGCCGGCCTGGGCCGCCGCGGAGTAGAAGGAGTTGGCGTATCCGGAGGCCGTGAGGTTCCAGGTGTAGAGCGCGCCGATCAGCAGCAGCGTGCCGAGGAACGCCGGGCGCACCCAGCGGTGGTCCTCGGGCCGCCCGCGCCACAGCCGGCGCACGAAGGGCTGCTTGGGGCTGCCGTCCTCGAGGGCGGCCGGCGGAGCAACCACGGGCTCCCGCACGGCGGTTGCCCCGGTCGGGCCTGGCGGTCCCCAGGAGGGACTCGCGTCCCCGGAGGGGCCGACGCCCCCCTGATAGGTCGTGTCGGGCTGAGTCGTCGTCATCGTGCGTCCCTCGGATCGTGATCGCTCGGACGCACCGGCTGGAGCTGCATGGTCGCGTCCCCCCAGGTCTGGTGGTCGTGCGGAGAGTGGGTCGTGCCGTAGGCATTCGTCCCGTAGGGAGCGGACGTCGGGCCGTACGGCTCCGGCGTCGTGCTGTACGGGGACTGCGGCGCCGTCGCGTAGACGGGCGACGCCGGTCCGACCGGCACGGCGGGTGTGTGCGAGGCGACGACGGTCGACGGTGACTCGTCGCGCCGGTCCGGGAACACCCAGGCCCGGAAGAGCAGGAACCGCAGCACGGTGGCCGCGAGGTTGGCGGCGATGAGCACCGCCAGTTCGGTGGAGTGCGCGGGGTCGTTCGTCGCCGCGTTCAGGGCGGCGAGCGAACCACTGGTCAGGGCGAGCCCGATGCCGAAGACGACCAGGCCCTGCGCCTGGTGCTTCACCGCGCCGCCCCGGCCGCGCACACCGAAGGTCAGACGCCGGTTGGCCGCGGTGTTGGCGACCGCCGAGACGAGCAGGGCGAGCGCGTTGGCGACCTGCGACCCCGAGAACGTACGGAAGCCGCTGTAGAGCAGCAGATAGAACAGCGTGGACAGACCGCCCACGACACAGAACCCGACGAGCTGGCGGGCCAGGCCCTTCGGTACGCCGCTGATCTCGCGGTCGCGCGGATCGTCGCCGAAGGGACGGGCGAGCCGGTCGAGCGCCAGCGAACCGGTGGCCAGGGCGCGCCCCACCCGCCAGACACCCTTGAGGTCGTCGGTCGCGGTCTTCACGATGTGCACGGTCGAGTCCGGGTCGTCGACCCAGTCGACGGGCACCTCGTGGATCCGCAGCCCGGCCCGCTCGGCGAGGACCAGCATCTCGGTGTCGAAGAACCAACCGGTGTCCTCGACGAGCGGCAGCAGCACCTGCGCGACATCGCGCCGGATCGCCTTGAAACCGCACTGGGCGTCGGAGAAGCGGGCCTGCAACGAGCCCCGCAGGATCAGGTTGTACGTGCGGGAGATGAACTCCCGCTTGGCGCCCCGCACCACCCGCGAGCTGCGGGCGAGCCGCGAGCCGATCGCCAGGTCCGAGTGACCGGAGATCAGCGGGGCGACCAGCGGGAGAAGCGCGTTGAGGTCGGTGGAGAGGTCGACGTCCATATAGGCGAGGACCGGGGCGTCCGAGGCGGACCAGACGGTGCGCAGTGCTCGACCGCGCCCCTTCTGCTCCAGCCGGAACGCCCTGACCTCGGATATCTCCGCCTCCAGCCGCGCCGCCACCAGGGGAGTGGTGTCCGTGGACGCGTTGTCCGCGATGGTGATGCGGAACGCGTACGGGAAGGTGCGGGCAAGGTGCTCATGCAGTCTGAGCACACACGGCTGGAGGTCCTTCTCCTCGTTGTAGACGGGGATCACTACGTCCAGGACAGGCGTACCGGCATTTCCGGCCGGGAGGTGCTCCCGCGCCGGCAGGTTGCCGGGAGAAGGTTCGGTTCGCATGACGAAGACTCTCGTCAGGCGCCCTGTTGCACCCATGTGGTCGTGCTGTGCTGTGCCTGTGAGTACGATTGCGAATTCGATGAGGAAATGAAGGCCTCATGAGAATGCGCGGCTTCGGGCGCCAGCGCGGGCAGATGCACGGTAAAGACGGTGCGTCCGGGCACGCTGTCGACGGTCACCGCGCCGCCGTGCGCGGCTGCGACGGCCTGCACGATGGCGAGCCCGAGTCCGGTGGACCCGGAGGCACGTGACCGGGACGAGTCGCCCCGCGCGAACCGCTCGAAGACATGCGGGAGCAGGTCCGGCGGAATGCCCTGACCGTCGTCCTGGACGTCCACGCACACCCAGGCTCCCTGACGGCGCACGCGTGCGGTCACCGTAGTTCCCGGAGGTGTGTGCGTTCGCGCATTCGCAAACAGATTCACCATGACCTGCTGCACGCGGGCGGCGTCCGCCAGCACGAGTGCGGGTTCGTCGGGCAGCTCAAGGCGCCAGTTGTGTTCGCGACCGGCGGCGCGGGCGTCGCTCACGGCGTCCACGACCAGTGGGGAGAGGTCGGTGTGCTCGTAACTGAGCGGCCGTCCGGCGTCGAGGCGCGCGAGCAGCAGCAGGTCCTCGACGAGCCCCGTCATCCGCCCGGCCTCGGACTCGATCCGGCCGAGCGCGTGTCTCGTGTCCGGCCCGGTCTCTTCCCGTCCACGTCTGGTCAGCTCGGCGTATCCGCGGATGGACGCCAGCGGAGTACGCAGCTCATGGCTCGCGTCCGCGACGAACTGCCGTACGCGCGTCTCGCTCTCCTGGCGCGCGTGCAGGGCCCCGTGGACGTGGTCGAGCATGCGGTTGAGCGCGGCGCCGACCTGTCCGACCTCCGTGTGCGGGTCGGTCTCGGACTCGGGGACGCGTTCGTTGAGCGTCACCTCGCCCGTGTGGAGCGGGAGTTCGGAGACGCGGGTGGCGGTGGAGGCGACCTTGCGGAGGGGGCGGAGGGCGACCGTCACGAGGACGGACCCGGCGATTCCGGCGGCGACGAGACCGGCCACCGTGACGCTCACCTCGACGATGATGAGGGTGTTGATGGTGCTGGTTACGGACTCGGTAGGGAGGGCGACGTAGAAGTCGCCCTTGACTCCGGTCACGTACGTGACGCGGTACTCGCCCATGCCCGGGATGTCGATGGTGTGCATGCCGGTCTTGGACACGGAACCGAGCGCGGCCTTCGCCGCCTCGCCGAGTTCGTCGGAGTCCATGCCGTCGAAGGCACCGCCGGTGGACTTCTCCACGGCGACGACCGCCTTGGTGATCCCGCCGTCGGCGTCGACCTGGGCGGCGATGGTGTCCTTCTGCGTCCCGCCCTTGGTGACGAACTCCGTGAGCGGGTCGTCCTTCCTCGACGACACGCCGCCGTTCGGGTTCCCGGGCAACTGGTCCGCCGGCGGACCTCCGACACGCTTGGCGGCCTCGGTCACCTTGTCGCCCAGTTGCGCGTAGAGGTGCTCGCTCAAGGCAATGGTCGTCACCGTACCGATCACCGCACACACCACCGCGATGAGCGCGACCGCCGAGACGACGAGCCGCGTCCGCAGCGTCCGAGGCTGTCGGCGCCGCTGCTTCCGCAGCTGTCGTCGCCCGCTCATGACACCGCGGGCTTGATCAGATACCCCGCACCACGCCGGGTGTGGATCATCGGCTCACGACCGGCGTCTATCTTGCGCCGCAGGTAGGAGATGTAGAGCTCGACGACGTTGGCCTGACCGCCGAAGTCGTACGACCACACGCGGTCGAGGATCTGCGCCTTGCTGAGCACCCGGCGCGGGTTGCGCATCAGGAAACGCAGCAGCTCGAACTCGGTCGCGGTGAGGTGGATGCCCTCGCCGGCCCGCGACACCTCGTGGCTGTCCTCGTCCAGGGTGAGGTCACCGACGACGAGCACGGAGTCGGAGCGGCGGTCGGCGGCACCGGAGCGGCGGATGAGCCCGCGCAGGCGTGCCACGACCTCTTCGAGGCTGAAGGGCTTGGTGACGTAGTCGTCGCCGCCGGCGGTCAGGCCCGCGATCCGGTCCTCGACCGCGTCCTTGGCGGTCAGGAAGAGAACCGGCACGTCGGGCAGTTCGCGCCGCAGCCGGCCGAGGACGGCGAGACCGTCCATGTCGGGCAGCATCATGTCGAGCACCACGGCGTCGGGCCGGAACTCGCGCGCGGTCTGCACCGCACCGGTCCCGTCACCCGCGCTGCGGATCTGCCAGCCTTCGTAGCGAAGGGCCATGGACAACAGCTCGGTGATCGACAGCTCGTCGTCCACCACAAGCACTCGGACGGGGCTCCCGTCCGGCCTCAGCAGTTCGGTGCGCCCCTGGGGCGAGGTCGTGGTCATAGCGCACACATTGCTGGGCTCCTCTGAGAGCACGCTTTCTGGAAGCTGTGAATTTCCTGAGAAACGCACAGGCGCCTCTCAGGCAACGCTCTGGGAACTCCTTGCCTCCGCGGACAACGGCGGGGGAGGATCCGTCAGCCGCCGGTCATGGTGATCAGGGGGTGACCCGTGGGGGGCTGTTGTGGTGGGTGGGGACAGACCTGTACGTCTGCCGGGACAGCCGGATCCTGTACGTCTGCTGGGACAGCCTGTTCCCCTGCGCATGCGCGACGACCCGCTGTACGTGGCGCTGGGGATCGCGCTGCTCATGCTCCCTGTGCTCCTTCTCCTGGGGTGGTACCAGAACCGCGACGTCGTCACGGGCGCGCAGGGGCCCTTCCCCGCCGCGTTCGGCACCGAGGCACCCGTCGCGCCCGAGCACGTCATGCGCCGCAAGACAGGGCAGAGAGTCCTGGTGCACGGCCTGTCCGTGGAGTCGACGACCGACGGCGCACGGGCGGTGAACCTGCGGACCGGCAAGGAGTACTGGCGCTACGAGCGACAGAACGAGAGCTCCGGCGCGATGTCGTTCGACGTGTCGGAGCGCACCGTGGTGATCGCCTACCGGGAAACCCTGGTCGGTGTCGATCTGCGCACCGGCAAGCGGCTGTGGCATGAGGACCTCGGGGACGGCGAGACCTTCCGGGGCGTGCGCCTCGGCGCTGGTCAGGCACTGACCGAGGCACCCGGCGCCGTGCGCGCCTTCGACGAGCGCGACGGCCGGAGCCTGTGGACGGCGAAGACGCCCAAGTCCTGCCCCGAAGTGGGCGTCTACGACGCGTACGCCCTGCCGGACCACGTGAGCGCGGTCCCGGTGCTGTGCAACGTCGCGAGTCTCGACACGGACGCCGAGCAGTACTACCTCCTGCTCGGCGTCGACACCCGGACGGGGAAGGCCCTCTGGCAGCGGCGGATCAGCCATCCCTGGGGGGTGGTCAGGGGCGACGCACACACTCTGGCCGCCCCGAATCCAGACACGGACGACTCACTGGCCGTCCAACTGCTCGACATGAGCCGGGAAGGAGCCACTCCGCGCGCCGACCTGGACACCACCGCGTGGAATCCGGTCGGCGCGGGCAGCGGCACCGTGCTGCTGGCCACCGATGCCCAGGGCAACGGCGACAGCAACCATGACACCGTCCTGCACGCCTACGACACCGAGGACGGCCGCCTCGCCTGGCGGCTGAAGGCGCCGACCGGCCAGGAGTACGGCTCAGGTGTGATCGCCGACGGCCGGGTGTACCTCGTGCGCCAGCCCCTCCTCACCAAGGCGGACGCCAAGCGCCGGATCCCGGGGGCCGAGTTGCTCGTCCTCGACGCGGACACCGGGCGCGCGCTCCACACGCTGCGCCTGCCGGCCATGACCGCACCCAACGACGATGTCTACTTCATGAAGCTCGACGTCCACCAGGTCACCGACGGAGCGCTCAGCCTCTCCTGGCGGGAACTGTGGACGGACGAGCAACTCATCATCACCGACTGACCCCCGCCGCCTGTTCCTTTTCCTCCGCCCATGCCTCCCTTGCAGCTCCTCACAGCCCGAACAGCCGCGCCCCGTTGTCATGGCAGACCGCCCGGAGCCACTCGTCCCCGAGGCCGAGCCCCTCCAGCACACGCAGCTGATGGACGTACGGATAGGGGATGTTGGGGAAGTCGGTCCCGAGCAGGATCCGGTCACCGAGGTCGGCGAGCCGGGGGAGCGCCCGCCGGGGGAACGGGGCGAACTGCTCGCTGAAGTCCGTGAACGCCATCGTCGTGTCCAGCCGCACCTCGCCGAACCGCTCGGCGAGGCCGAGGAAGTCCTCGTACTCCGGCATCCCCATGTGCGCGAACACCAGCCGGAGCCGCGGATGCCGCGCGAGCACGCGCCCGATCGGATCGGGCCCGGTGTGCTTGCCGGGCGAGGGCCCCGAACCGCAGTGGATCACGACGGGCAACCCGGCCTCGGCGAGCAACCCCCAGGCCGGATCCAGGAGTTCGTCGGCCGGGTCGTACGCCCCCACCTGGACGTGCGCCTTGAAGACCCGCGCACCCTCGTCCACCGCCTTCTGGACGTACGCCGCCACGCCCGGCTCCGGGAAGAGGGTCGCCGTGTGCAGACAGTCGGGGGTCCGGCCGGCGAACTCGACAGCCCACTGGTTCAGCCACTCGGCCATGCCCGGCTTGTGCGGGTAGAGCATGGCGGTGAACGCCCGCACCCCGAACTCCCGGAGCAGCCCGACCCGTTCACGCTCCTCGGCCCGGTAGGTGATGGGCCACTCGACACCGCCGGTCAGCGGCCCGAGCGCGTCGAAGTACTCCCAGACCTTCTTCAGGACCCGCTCGGGCATGAAGTGGGTATGGACGTCGACGAGCCCGGGAAGCCCGAGCCCTTCCCAGAACAGCCGCACTTCACGGGCCTCGTCCGACGTGCGGTACCCGTGCAACCTGTCATGCCTGTCCGGCCCGTCGTGCCCGTCCGGCCCGTCGTATGCGTCAGTCCTGCCGTCGCCGTCCGGCTGGTCGTATGCGTCAGTCCTGTTGTCGCCGTCCGGCCGGTCGGTCCCGTCCGCCCCGCCCACCTCGTCCGCCCCGCTCACCCCGTCAGCCGTGCTCACGCTCGAACCCATGGCTTCGCTCGACCTTGGCGACGTGCAGGGTGTAGCGCTCGTACCACTCGGCACGCCCGCGCCTCTGCGCCGCCCGGTGCTCGGCATTGGTCCGCCACTCCTCGACGGCGTCCGCGTCGCGGAAGTAGCCGACGGTGATGGACAGCCCGCCCGGGGAACCCGCGTGGTCCATCCCGAGGTAACCCGGGATCTTCTCCACCAGCTCCTCCATCCGCTCGTTGGTCTCGCCGTACCCTCCGGCCGCCCCCTTCCGTCCGCCCTCCTCCGTCTTCACCGAGGTGAACACGACGGCGTAGTACGGCGGTTCGTACGCGGCGACGGGCACGACGGAGGCAGCAGAGGCGCCGTCGGCGACAGGTGCAATGAAGTGATCGCTCATGTCGTCCACTCTCGGCCTCGCCGTCGCACCACGTCCAGCGCCTTTGCCGAAGGGGATCCCCGAGGGATCGATCTCTTGACCATTCCGCCCCGCATCCACCCCTCCCTCAGAAGAGCCCGCCCTGAACCCCACCGAACTCCCTTACCGGCACGGTGACTTCACGTCGCCCATCCCGCTCACCCCCGCCGGCCCCGGTCAGTTCCCAGCCGGTCATGAGCCGCGTGTCGAGCACGACGACCCCACGCCCGGTCCGCAGATGCAGGTCGGGCCCGGCGGCGGCGACGAGCTCCCCGCTCACGACCCCGCCCGCCACGAGCTCACCGACGACACCGGCGGCGGGCGGCAACCCGCCGAGCCCGAAGACCTCGGCATGATCGACGGCCGCGAACGGCATCCGCTCCAACGCCTCGGGCCACCCGCCCAGCCCCACGGCCCGGGCATGCAGCTCCCGGACCTCAGCCACCCGCGCCCCCATATCCGGCAACTCGCTCCGCACGGCCCGCTTGGCGTCGTACAGAATCCGGTCCGGCACCCCCAGCGCCGTACGCAGCAACTCCTCACTCCGCCGGGCGGCCATCAGCGGTCCGCGCCCGAGCCAGGTGAAGACGACGGCACCCTGCTCCAGCAGCCGGGCGGACCCGCGCTCGACGGCGGTGATCCCGACCTTGACCAACCCGGGTCCGAACCACGCCAGATAGACGGAGTAGGGCCGTGGATCGTCGGCGATGGTGTCCGCGGCCACGGAGTGGGCCCGGTCCAGCCGCCCGCACTCCTCGCACCGGGCCCCGACACTCCGCCCGGACACCGCGGCCCGCGAAGGACAGCTGTTCCCCCGCGCCCCCACACATGTCCGCCCGCCCTCACCGGCAACGGCGAACGCAACCCGCTTCCCCCACGGCAACGCACTTCGACGCCCCCCGTCCCACGTCAGCACGGGCCCTTCTCCGCCCCACCGAAGCCCCGTGCATTTCCACAGCTGTGCCATCACTCA
Organism: Streptomyces phaeochromogenes; assembly: GCF_001418655.1. GTDB lineage: Bacteria > Actinomycetota > Actinomycetes > Streptomycetales > Streptomycetaceae > Streptomyces > Streptomyces phaeochromogenes. Next base: position 18,577 of record NZ_LIQZ01000301.1, read on the forward strand.
CGAGCGTAGAGGGCACCACTGACAACGCGACGTCCGTCGGCAACGCGGCGCTCCCTCGGGCCACGCGACGACCGTCAGACGACGGACTCGGAGGAAGCAGCCCCGGAGGGACTGGATCCCGAGCCGGCATCCGTCCGCACCATGCCCTGGGCCCCCTGCGCTCCCATCACCCCCTGGGCGGAGAGAGCCACGCCGGTGGTGGTGCCCACCGAACGCCCCCGCCCGGCCAGCCGGCACCCGACGCACGCGGGATGCCCGGCCCTCGCGCCCCGGTCCCGCACCCACATCCCCCGCTCCGCCACCGGCCGGATCCCGGGCGGTTTGCCCCACCCCGCCAGATGCAGCCCCCAGGTCACCAGCACACCGAGCCCCACGACCCCGAGCCCCAGCCAGATCCCGGCCGCGGACCCAAGACACATCCCGACCCCGGCCACCGACGTGCCCACGACGGCCACAGCGCAACCGGTCCACCCGGCGACGGTGTGCCCCTCATCATGGTGATTCCCGCTCATGTACCTACCTCCTGACCGACGCATGCCCAGGATCCGCCAGATCCTCTTAGCAAGTAAGAAATTTACCTTACGAACTAAGAGATCTTCCAGATGCCGGCAAGGAGAGAATCTGACCGGGGGAGAATGAGGAGCGAGAGAAGAAGAAGGAGCAGCGGGTGAGCGAGAAGAGGGCGAGCGAAAGTGGCTCGGGCCCGCGTCAGCGACCGCCGGCCACCCCGACGGAGACCCTGTCGGCGATGGACCACGTCATCGCCACGAGCATGGTCGCCCAGCACGAGATGGCCCAGCGCCTGGGCATGAACGCCTCGGACCTGACCTGCTTCGGCTTCATCCTGGAAGCAGGCGAGCACCTGCTCACGGCAGGCGACCTGGCCGCCCGCGCCCACGTCACGACCGGCGCGGTCACCGGCATCGTCAACCGCCTGGAACGCGCGGGCTATGTGACCCGCCAACCCGACCCGTCCGACCGCCGCCGCGTACGCATCGCCGCGGTCCAGGCCGCGGTCGACCGCGTCACCGCCCTCTACGGCCCGTACTACGCCCGCCTGACCGAACAGTTCAACGACTACTCCCCCGCCGAGATCGCCGTCCTGAACGACTGGTTCACCCGAACCGGCAAGCTGATGAGCGACTACCTCGAAGAGCTCCGCGAAACCTGACCACCAAGCTTCTCCACCGCACACCCCAACAACCGCCCACCCCAACACAAGAGGCCCCGGACTCGACGTCCGGGGCCTCTTACCTGTGTGCACTCGGCAGGATTCGAACCTGCAACCTTCTGATCCGTAGTCAGATGCTCTATCCGTTAAGCTACGAGTGCTTGTGTGTTCTGTTGTGTTCGCTCTTCCTTCCGGGCTTTTCTTCCCGGTCGGCGTTGCGGGAACAACATTACATGACTGGCGGCGTGAGGCGAAATCCGTTTGTCGGACCTGGCCTGACCTGCGAAAACGACCCCGAAGCGGCCCCCGGCGAGGCCCACGGGACAGCCCGAAACGATCAAGGAACGACCGAAGCCCCGGTCAGTGATGACCGGGGCTTTCGGGATCTTCGGCGGAGGCGGAGGGATTTGAACCCTCGATGGGATTTAAGTCCCAAACCGCATTAGCAGTGCGGCGCCATAGACCGGACTAGGCGACGCCTCCAGCACAACCGTCCGCGCGAGCGCGAATGGTGCGTGCAGATGATGACACAGCCGAGCGGGCTGTCACCAATCGCCCCCCACGGTACTAGGCGGAAAGGTCAGAGGGCAAAGCCCATCCCGCGGCGCAACGTCACGACGTGGACGGCGTTAGAGGAGTGGGGCGCACGCTCCCGGCGGCGCCGGACGACGAGACGTACGAGATCCACGAGACACCGGAGCCGACGCGGAGGTCGTCCCTCAGATCCGGGGGTCGTCCCTCAGGTCCCGTCGGCAGGTCCCCGCCGATCCGCCCAACCCACTGGAGCCCTCATGCTGCGCCGCCTCGCCCTCACCGTCGCCACCTCCGCCGCCGCGTCGCTCGCCGCGCTGTCCGCGGCGCCGCCGGCCGCGTACGCCGCGGCGCTTCCCGTCATGCCGCTACCGGTGAGCGGCGCGGACGACGCCGACCGGCTCACCGTGACCGTGAGCAAGGCGGGCGGCGGCAAGGACGGGACGTTCGAACTGGACTGTCATCCGGTGGGCGGCAGCCACCCCGACGCCCGGGCCGCCTGCGATCAGTTGGACCGGAAGACCACCTGGGGCAAGGATCCGTTCGCGCCGGCCGCGCCGGGCGGGATGTGCACGATGCAGTACGGCGGGCCGGCCACCGCGCACGTCACGGGGACCTGGGCCGGACGGCCCGTCGACGCGACGTACGCGCGCTCCGACGGGTGCGAGATCGCGCGCTGGGACGCTCTCGTGCCGGTACTTCCGGGGTTCGGATCGTAGGAACGCCCGTCCCTAATCTCAGGAATGCCCGTCTTTCCCGTCGTTGAGTACGTCGGTACGTGGGGAACGAAAGGCCGAGTGGACAGGAATCGCACAGCGGGCTCATGGGTCGAGGCGGCGAAACTCACGGTCACAGGTTCTCCGTGTCTTCTGCGTCCGTTCTGCGTCCCCTCTACGTGCGACCTCCCTCTCATCCGGCGCCGCGAGCGCAACCACTGCCCGTAGACTCCCTCGCGTGACACGTCGCGGACCGGTTGGCAAGATGGCACCCGCGGTCGGCAAGGTGCGGTAACAGGGAGGAAGCGTCTCGTGAGCAGCAGGCCATCCCGAGGCGCTGCTCGCCTCGCAGCCATACTCGACGCGCTTCCCGATGCGTTGGTGCTGGTCAACGCCAATGGGACGGTCGTCAACGCCAACACCATCGCCCTGGAGGCCTTCGAGGCCCCGGGCACGGCTCTCGTCGGTCGCGGACTGCTGGATCTGCTGCCGCAGTTCGACTCCCGGCTCATCCCCGGCACGATGCGGCGGCCCGACACCGTCGACGAGAGCGGTCGCACCAGGCCCACCCGGATGATCGCCCGCCGCACCGACGGCAGCGAGTTCCCGGTCGAGGTCACCAGCGCGAACCTGGAGAACGGCCAGCAGGCCTACGACGGTTACGGCTACACCAGCGACGAGCTGCTGATGCTCGTCGTACGCGATCTCTCCGGCACCGTCGACACCGAGGCGGAGCTCGCCCGTTCGCAGCGGCAGACGGAGATGATCCTGCGGGCCGCCGCCGAGGGTGTCGTGGGAACGGACACCGAGGGACGGGTCGTTCTCGTCAACCCGGCCGCCGCGCAAATACTGGGTTTCCGGGCCAGCGATCTGGGCGGGCAGGAACTGCACCCGCTGATGCTGCACTCGCGCGCCGACGGCGAGCCCTTCCCGTACGAGGAGTCGCCGCTCGCCGACACCCTGCGCTCCGGGCGCAAGCACCGGGTGCGCGGGCAGGTCCTGTGGTCCAAGAGCGGTGACAAGGTGCCGGTCGACCTGACCACCGCGCCCGTACGGGACGGCGACCAGCTCGTCGGAGCCGTGATGACCTTCACGGACCGCCGGCCGTACGACTCGCTCGCCGAGGAGAAGGACGCCGAGGCCCAGCGGCACCAGGAAGAGCTCGAACGGGCCGCCGAGCAGCACACGAAGGAGCTGACGGCGCTCCGGGAGGAGCACGGCACTCAGCTCG